>JBBQBY010000300.1:0-8304 GCA_038318235.1 Caldilineales bacterium | reverse complement strand
TCTTGTGCCTGATCGCGTCAAGGCGTTGGATATCGGCTGTGGCAATGGTGAACTGCTCGAATATCTGGTGCGCCACAAACAGGTGATGGGGCGTGGCATTGAACTGAGCGAGACGGGCGTTTTGGCCTGTGTGCGGCGTGGCTTGAGCGTCCGCCAAGGCAAATTGCAGGAGGGCATGGCCGACTATCCCGATGCCAGCTTCGATTATGTGATCCTGAGCCAAACCTTGCCCTTTCTCAGTGATCCGCAAATGATTTTGCAAGAGATGTTACGCATCGGCAAAAAGGCAATTGTCAGTATCCCCAACTGGGGCTACTGGCGTTGCCGGCTGAGTCTGCTCACGACTGGCCGCATCCCCCTCGCCCCGGATCTACCCCAACCTTGGTATGAATCACCGCGCATGCAGGCGTTTACGATCACAGACTTTGCCCACTTTTGTACGCAGATCAACATCCGCATCTGCGAAGAGATCTATCTAAGTCATAGCCGACGGATTTATATTCGCAAGTTTAAGACTTTGATGGCGACGACCGCGGTCTTTGCGCTGGAGAAGGTGTGATGATCGGTTGTTGCGGAAGTTGAAACGCATGAAAGATTTGCAAATTAAGGCAATGTCACCACTCGAATTGATTGAGGAGTTAGACATATGATAACAGAGCGACCACTGACCGAATTAACGCAAGACGCCATTCGCATCCTATATCGTGAGTTAGGTGTAATTGAGACTGTCCGTTTTTTGCGCCAATTTACCAATGGTTATGGCAATTACATGGCGGAGCGCGAGGCGTTGCTTGGCCAGAAATCATTAGACGAATTACTTATGGAGATTAAACAGCGGCGTACAACCACGGCATTGGTGCCCTGAACATTTTTTGCGCATCTATGGCTCACCCAATAAGATTTCACCTTTGAAATAGGTGGTGAATGATGGGACATGAAATTTATACGCTCATTGACTTTGCCATTGTGGCGCCTTATACGCTGCATATCCAATTTGACGACGAAAGCGTCTAAGTGATCAACTTTTGGCCCATGTTGCGCAGTGCGTTATATAGCCCGTTGCGTAACCACAATGACCGTAAAACAGTGGACGGACTGCGCCCGAACATACGCTGGTTCCGACTAGGCGAGATCACGGCTTTTTATGTTGGTCGCCCGCTTTGTTGTTGGTTCGTTAGCCAGGTTGGTCGTCTGCAATTTGCCCGGTCGGCACAGCTTGGTGTTCGGCTGCGAACTGCCAGCAGATGCGTCTGGACGTTGAGCCGTTTATGCAGATGAAAGTTGGGTAGCAAATGCCCAACTTTTTTGTTATAATAGGAGCAAAAGTAACTGTGTCCAGAGTAGTAATACTTTGGCCTATCGATAAGAATTCGAGGAGAGATAGTGGCTTTACCAGATTTTAATGGACAAGGAGATTTACCGCCGGGTATTCACCGAGCTACCTTGAACGAGGTAATCGAGCGATTCGGTACAACCCCAACAAAACGTAAAGTGCTGGCACTTCGGTTAGAACGGATCTACAAACTGGCGATAGGAACCGGCCATGTCGCACGCTTTATCGGTTTTGGTTCTTTTATCACTGACAAAATGGAACCAAACGATGTAGATGTATTTATTTTAATGGAAAATTCGTTTGAATTTGATCAACTTGTGGGAGAAGCACGCTTGTTATTTGAGCATGGCACAGCACAAACACATTTTGGCTGTAGCCTGTTTTGGGTCAGACGATTGGCTGCGTTTGATGGCGAACAAGCAACGATTGAGCACTGGCAGATCAAACGCAATCGAGAATTGCGTGGGATTATCGAGATTGTAGGAGAGGTATCATGATCGCAAACGAACAAGAATTTCAAGTTACCCTTGAACGTATCGCCCGTTTTCAGAAGCAATTGGCCTATTTGCGGCAGGTGGAAACGAATCCAGCAAACTATCGGGCCTCCGCATCGGGTTTTTTGGCCGAAATTGATCGGATGCAATTGGCCGTACGCGAGTACTTAAGCTTTCATCCGACTGAGTTGTTTGCCGTTTCGGCATTTGCGTGAGGGTTAAGCTACTTTATCATTCAAAGCCAAATGCTGAACATTAGTTGCAGTGGAGTTTGGCTGATCTGCGCTCTTTCGGTGTTTCGTACCCGTTTTGCGGTTGCTTCGTTAGCGAAGTGATCGTCTCGCAATCGTCCCAGGAACTGAACATCGTGTTCGGCGGAAAACGGAAGGTTTCCATTTCTCTACCGTGAGTTAGGGGTAGTTGAGACTGTCCGTTTTTTACGGCAGTTTACCAATGGCTATGGCAATTATATGGCCGAGCGCGAGGCGTTGCTTGGTCAGAAATCATTAGATGAATTGCTCACAGAGATCAAACAGCTCCGTACAGCCACCCATTAACAAAAAGCAACCGATCAGGTGTAGGCTAACAAATCAAGCAAACATCATTTGCCATCCAAGTTCCACCTTTTGGGGTCGAGCTTGCCCAATCTGCTTTACAATTCTATGTTTTGCTAAAGGGCTAAGTGATTAATCTCCTCTGGTGTATCGGCTGCCCCAAGAAATTTACCGTCAGCAATGACAATCCATTGACCGGGGTACTTTTGTTCAAGCTCTTCGCGTAATGCTTCGAAGGTTTGATTGTTTGCCAGGGTTTCTGCATCCCTTAATTTTTGATGTTGTTGGGCCAACCATAATTCAATCGCTTCAATCAATGCTTGGCGAATGCTGTCACGGTCATGCAGCAAGTGCGCAATGCGTTCAAACTCTTCTTGTAATGGTTGGGGTAGCTCTGCTGTCAGCATCTTACGCTTCTCTTTCAATTACAGCCTATTCTGCTTTGCTTCAATTCTACGCTTCCAGCGAAGCGTAGACAAAATTGACTGGGTAAGAGCAAGCAAGTGAAGATCAATTTTTGTCCTTTCAGCCCTGAACCCTGGGTCTAGTGGATTGGTGGCATTTGTGATGCTGGCGACTAATGAAATTTCAGCAAAATGACAGGAAAAGGTGATTGACAGACCACTTCTGGCTATGTAATAATTGCTTAAGAAACAGTTGAGTTGTCATTGTCTTAGCCGAGAATTACAACTAAACGTCAAGTGTAACGCTACGGCTGCATAGTAGGACGCGGATCGCATACTATCAAACATGGATTCTCAACAATCAACAACCTACGCATCTTGGCATATCTGGAACATAGCCGCAGATGCAGCATTGCAAGCGAAGATAAAAAAGGTGGCTCAGCCAAAAATAACTACAGCAGATAGTGTTAGCGCTATCATCTTATCCGCAGTGGCTACAGAGGCATTCATTAATGAACTTGGTAGGCGTCTTACTTTGCTACAAAAGTTAGAGTTAACGAGTGTAGAAGAGTGGATTACAGTAGGCACATTTCTGGAAGAGTTAGAGGCTGAACACGTACAAGTAACTGCTAAATATCTGTTAATTTCTAAACTTCTGCCAGGCGAACCATTAAAGAAAGGCGAGCAACCATTTCAGGATTTTCGTCTACTGATTAATGTTCGGAATGATTTTGCTCACCCTAAAGCCCAACAAAAACCGCCGAAGTACTTTGAAGTATTTGAAAATCGGGGGTGGACATATAATAAAAAAACCGACAAACCAAAACTCTATGGGTGGATGACACAGCTAGAAACACCAGAAATTGCATGTTGGGCATGTCGCTCTGCACATAATATAATATGGAACATCATCGAAAGGTTCGGCGGTACTGATCATGTAGTGATTGCAGACTTATATCAAGGTATGAAGTTTCAGTGGGGTAAAACCTTGAATGATAAGCGCGTGAATTGAGCAATGGAAAGCAGCCGGATCCCACAACTTGTGCTTTTGAAATTTGTAATTATTGAAGATTACACTTAGTTGGTGGCGAATCAGCGTGCGAGACGCGCAAAGTAAGTAATAGTTGTCTAGGAAAAGAACCTCATGGAGTTTGGAATTTTAGCAATAGCCCTTAGCGTGGTAATTATAGCTATTATCCTATTTTTACGGTTTCGCACAATGCAGCGGGCTGGAAAGCGTGTAATTGTATCGGTCTTAATTGACATCTACGCATCTGGCAGCCATCATGTAGAATTTATTCCTGTAGAGGAAGTACATCCAGTTGATATTGTACAACTTGCAATTTCATACATTGCCAATGTGATTTTTGTTACTGCGCCCGATGGTGCAAACCTGAAACAATCTCTTGAGGAACTCATTCGATTCACTATAAAATATGATAGTCTGTCTGACGAGAATCAATTCCGTCAAGAATTAAATGAGTTAGCGAAAACACTACCGGATAGTCTTTTGCCTAGCGGCAAGTATGCAGTAGGAAAAAGTGAGAGCTATCAAGTACGCCTTGTTCGCGGAAACCAGATGGATTACTCTTTAAGCGAATTCTCCATGCATGGATACAAACCAAACTTGGCAAACAGTGCAGTCTTCCTCTATAGCGCGGTCGCAAATAGACTTGATGCGTCTTGTCTGAAACTTCTACACAAATCTCTAATAAGCTTGATAGACTACTTTCAGCACGAGAAGCCTACGCCAAGCAATAATCAAGCTATCGCATTTGCCGCCGTCGAGCATGTATTGAAGGTGTTTCCAGAACCTATAGAAAACAGTCCAGAGCGCGTTTACCGAAAAAATTCAAACTCTCAACAGTTTAAATTGATTGAATCCTATAACGACAAATTAGCTCCATCTATCTCTCACAGAGTGCAACTTGAGAATTTGTTTGGTAACTGCGAACAGCATGTTAAACGAGTGAGGGATTACTTTGCGGAAACAGATAGTAGACAGCCGATTAATTTATTCGGAGGTGACAGACTAAAGTTGATAGAGGAGAAATACCTTGCTGATACGCAATGTTACAATAAAGCGGAGATTGAAGCCCAAGCAGCGCGTAGTGCCATTGAAGAAGCACAACGTATATGGCCACGGGGAAAGCACATTTTGAAGGAACTATTATCTGGTGTAGAAAATTTACAAAAAAGTGTACAAACACTAAAAGAAGCCAATCAACTAATGCATCCAGACGTTGACTTCGATGAGAAAACTGCTTTGCGTCTGCGGCAATTCCTTCTTCAAAATCGTCAGTATATTGCCAGAGCAGAAAAGCACCTCAATAAGGGACGTAAAAGCCTCTCACGAGCAACAGGATTAAGCATTCTCCAAGGATTCACACTATTTAGGTCGTAACGAGTTATTGACAGTTCACGAATGGCAGTAAATAAGCAGAACGTCAAACATCAGTTGTAGTGGAAGCTTGCTCCGATTAAGCGTTTTCGCTAGTTTTGTGTCCGCTTTCATACTGTTTGTCGTTGGCGTGATCTGCCTGCACTCACAACCTCCACTGAACATAGCGTTCATTGACTTTCCTCGTCGGCCAAAATCGTACGGCCAGATGGTTGAGATAAAAACGAAACTCCCTGTTGAAATAAAGCAACGGGTTGCGTAAAGTAGCAAAGCGCGGTAGGATAAAACTACCTACGCTGTGGACGAGACAGCGTAGGCGTTTGGTGTTGAATCAGCTTGGTTGCTCAGGATCAGGCGTTTCGTCCGGCTTGGACAGTTTTGGCTTGCCTTTTGGATTCGGCGGTAAGCTGGTATGAGCAATTAAACGATCTATATCGGCGCGCAGATTGGCTTGTGTCGTGTGCTGCGCAGCAAGGTCACTGTAGAGTTTGACTAGGTGTTGCAGCACCTGGCCCATGCTCATCTCCAACGGCAGTTGTTCGAGCTTCCATTGCTTTAGCAATTCATCAGGAGGTAGGGTCGCCATTGTCTTTTGCTCCTAAACTTTGGTTGCGGTTGCAAGCATTAAATAATAATGGGTGGTATGTGTTGCATACCACTAGTCTAGCATGCTTTTTTGTGCTTGTCAATCTCCCTATGGCATCATTTGGGCATCGAAAACTCGCCAAATGCAAGGTAACCCTATGAAACGGTTTGGCGAAAAATTGCGCATACTGCGCGAACACAGGGGTTTGAGTTATCGACAGTTGGCCGCTCTGCTTGACACGGCACATAGTCATTTGGTCAATTTGGAGTCTGGCAAGCACAAACCTTCTGTGGATTTAATCGTCAAAATTACTCAAGTGCTCAGTGTGTCGTTTGACCAACTGATGGATGATGATGTCGATCTCAATTGAAATGGCTGGCTTTGCTTGATGTGACAAAGTAGATAGAGATATAATTGAAACTAGTCGCTGACAGTCACCAGTCCACCTAAATGTCGATTGGCATCGTCGTTGCGGTTATCACAGATCAGGCGGATGAGTGTTGACATTCCCCAGACCACATGTTATTTTATCGGCAATGATCGCCAACAGCCACAAAGCAGCAAAAGTGAAATAAACGATGCCCAGTGGCGAAGCATTTGAAATTATCAGCCCGATCACAGACATTGAAACGATTGCGACAGGCACAGGGGTTGATATTCGCCATTTATTGAACCGGCTCTATGGCCGAGCCAACTGGCGTAAAAAGAAGGGGATTGCTGAGGTTGAATATATCAGTGGTCAAATATGGCTAGCCGAAGTGCATTGGTACGAAGCGCACGCCAAAGGCATGAAACGCCAGAAGGTTAAACGCGACATCAGGAGATTAGCATGACAAACTATGTTCGTTGCATCAATAACAAAGCGTATCTATATCACAAGGGCGAACTGCCAGTTGACGACGTAACCGACCTGACGATTGGGCACGTCTACAAGCTATTGCCGTCCACCACAAACGAACAGGAACTTGGGCATGTGCGTGTGATTGATGACACTGGCGAAGACTACCTATTTCCCGCCAGCTATTTTGAGCCGGTCAGCCTAGATGAGGAGGCGCTGGCCGCCACCGACGCTACTATCACAGTCCATATATCGCCCCTGATCAAAGCCATTCTCCGCGCTGAGGCCCTCGCCGCCCATAAACCGATGAGCGCCCTGCTCCGTACTTGGGTAGACGAACGCCTCGATCTGCCCGTCGAAGCATAGTGGTCGTCATAAAAGTATAGAGATGGTGGATTGAGACGATGAGTGGCAGTAAAGCACGCTGGTTTCAATCGCTTTCCTTCACGATCGAATGAACATGCGGTGCTGGTTTACTGATATGATCCTGAGTGCGAACCCGCACAATAATGGAGCAAAAGGGTGCTGAACACCAATGGCGGGCCTATACGCGTCCTTACGCACCTTTGTGTTACAATATTCTATGAAGCTTGTGAAGATAGCCGTGATTGTTTGCCGGGAAAGTGCTAAAAATGCAACAATGGGAAACACTGGATGCGATAGAATGCCATCCGGACAAGGTGAGTGGTGCTTGGGTATTTAGTGGTACGCGGGTTCCTGTATCCGCCTTGTTCGAGAATCTACGCGATGGCGCAACGATTGAACAGTTCTTAGAATGGTTTCCCGGCATCAAACCAGCCCAAGTAGAAGCAGTGTTAAATTATGAAAGCATGACATTCGCTGGTGCGGTTGCTGCGTGAAGATTCTCTTTGATCAGGAAACCCCTGTCCCGCTCCGCCATCATTTGGTTGGTCACGCAGTGACAACTGCTTATGAACAAGGCTGGTCCAGCTTGACCAATGGCAAGTTACTCAATGCTGCGGAGCAAGCTGGTTATCAACTACTGATTACGACTGATCAACATTTGCAACACCAACAGCAGCTTGCGCGTCGACAAGTGGCGATTCTGGTGCTACGCTCAACTTCATGGCCGCGTATTTGCTTGCGGGTTGATGAGATTTGCAGAGCAGTTGATGCCATCATTCCTGGTGATTATGTCGAGCTTCCGATTTAAGCCGTAGCGGCTTTGTATGGGAACAGCAAACGATTCCTATAGAACTCATAGGGAGTCTATCCAGAGTGCCAGTCTATGGTGTGATCGTAACTGGGAAAGTTGAATCGTTGCCGTCTGTCGGACTAGCATTTGCCTGGACACAGGCCGCAGAAGTACCACTGATCCTGGGACAAGTCAACTTTTTTATGGAATTTGATATCTGTTTCTTTCGCGCACAGGCGGCATTTGAGATCAAGCCCAAGACAAGTCGAGGACAAGGGCATAAGCAGTTTGGCAGTTACCCTTCTGCCTGCCTGGTCGCCGCAATAATCTCCGCCTCACGTGTCAGCATCAACCGTTCGGCCTGGCGGGCGCCAAGCCAGAAGAGTCCACCCCCATAGAGCAGCGCGACTATCACACCCAGCGCCACCAACCACTCGATTCGCCACCAGAACGCCGCTGCAAACAACGCAGCTAGGGGTGCACAGACCAAGCCAATCACAACTGGCACGAGCAAGGTGTTAGCCAGCGCTGTCACACA
>JBBQBY010000299.1:0-8312 GCA_038318235.1 Caldilineales bacterium | reverse complement strand
AGCAAGCCAAAGGTTATTCGTGCGGCAGGATCGAGCGCGAACCGCGTAAAAAATTGCGAATTGCCTCTTGAGCTTTTCCTAAATCTAGTGTATAATCAATTACAGTTATTGACTACTTTCGTAATGTGGTAGGGGTTTTTGAGGTTTATGCACAAAGTGCCCTTTTATGAAAAACTCACTAGATATAGGCCATTTAAAAATTAAAACCCGCTATTTAGTGGTTGATCGGCCGCCAAATTCCAATGTGGTACGCTTAGCTGTCAGAAATAAAAAATCCCCTGCATGAGAGCGTTACGGAACTAGAGGGTAGGTTTGGGGTCGCCAAACTGGCGACCTTTTTTTTGCTTTGGGGTGAAAAAAAGTAGGGGTGGCGCGGGGTGAGCGGTGAAAAGTGGCGAAAGTGGGTGGAACATTGCGTATTTTGGGTGAAGACCGGGCAAGCGGCCGTTTGTGCCGACGCCAGCGTCCGTCCAATGGGTCAATATAATTGTCAGCCATGCTCCCGCGCGTCCGCCTCAGGCCGAGTCAGGCGGTTTGGTGCGCGCCGCCTTCGCCTTGTCGAGCGAAAGTTTGTGCCATTTTTTGAGATTATAGGCCGTGGCGGCCAGGCGGACTTGAAAATCAGCCTTGGCCAGGCCAATGCTGCGGGCATGGCGAGCCTGGTTATAGCGGACAAGGGCGGCAATGATCGGGCGCCCTTTGGGCGCGCGGCATAATTGCCCAATCGTGTGCGTCGGCGCTTGCCCTTGTTGCCCGGCATACACATGATACCACGCACACGCCTGCTCGATGGCGTGGAAATCAAAGCGCATCTTCACCTGCACCAGCAGCGCCGCCGGTCCGGCCTGCGCCACCACCTGGGCGTAGTGTTGTCCACTCACCCAGGCCCACAGGGCTTCGGCATTTTCATGCAGGACAGAGATGACAGGTTCCGGTAATTGTGCTAGACTAGACATTGGTGGCTCCGGTTGCTACGGTTTTGTTTCGGCAAATTCATTATCGCATAAACCTGGTCACCTCTCTATTTTTTACCTAATTTATTTATGAAACACCCTCTGTCAGCGGTCTGAAACCCTGTAGTGTTTGACGATGCCGCACCAACCATCCGGATGTCAGAAATAAAAAATCCCCGTCAGGGAGGATGGGAAAAAACGTTTGTTCAGGTTAATGAGGGGTAGGACAACCGGCAACGATTATGCAAGTGGCGCTTGAATTCGAGGCGCGTTTTGTTTTTGATCAAGGGGCAGTTGTATAGTTTTTGGTGACGTCTGTCGGTGTTGGTTGTATGCAAAACCAACACCGACAGACGTCACCGCGTATTATGCCTTATTGCCTGCTTGCCAGGCAATAGCCTGGCTCCGACCGGGTGGATTTCAGATTTTGGGGAGTTTGAGGCGTGGGATCCTCACCCCCGCGCCCGTTCGCGCTCACAGGACGCGGGGGTGAGCGCCGGCCTTTATAGCGTCGGAAAGGGATTCCGTTCTTTAAAGTTGAGCTGATGCCAATAGGGATAAATCGGCGTGACGGCGCTGGCTGCGTCGAGCCTGGCGACTTGCTCCGTGGTCAGATTCCAGCCCACGGAGCCGAAATTCTCTAACAGTTGGGTTTCGTTTCTGGCTCCAAAGACCAATGTTGCCACGGTCGGGCGCTGGAGCAGCCAGTTGAGCGCAATTTGTGAAAGCGTTTTACCGGTCTCTGCTGCGATGGCGTCCATCACGTCAACCGTGCGGTATAACGTTTCGTCATCGCTCGATTGGCTGGTTTCGGAGGTGAATTTGACGCGGCTGTCGGCTGGCGCCGGCTGATCGCGCCGCACTTTGCCGGTCAGGCGGCCTTGCGCCAACGGACTCCAGACCACCGTGCCCACTTTTTGGTCGATGGCCAATGGCAGCAGTTCCCATTCGTATTCACGCCCCACCAGCGAATAATAGGCTTGATGGGCAACATAGCGGGCCAGACCATATTTTTCCGAAATGGCCAGCGCCTTCATCAGATGCCAGCCAGAAAAGTTAGAACAGCCAATATAGCGCACCTTGCCACTGCGCACGAGATCGTCGAGCGTGCGCAAACTCTCTTCCACGGGTGTGACGGCATCAAAACCGTGCAGGGTGTAAAGGTCGATGTAATCGGTGCCCAAGCGGCGGAGACTAGCCTCGCAGGCGCGCATCAGATGGAAGCGCGAGGAGCCAAGCCCGTTCGCGCCCGCTTCGCTGCGAAAGGTGGCTTTGGTCGAGATCAGCACCTCGTCACGCCGTTTGCCGATTGCTTTGCCCAACACTTCTTCGGATCGGCCAACCGAATAAACATCCGCCGTATCAAAAAGATTGACGCCGGCTTCCAGGGCCATGTCAACCAGGCGCGTGGCCTCTTTTACTTGGGTATTGCCCCAAGCGCGTTCGTTGTCGCCGCCGGCAAAGGTTGCCGTGCCAAAGGCGAGCACCGGCACTTTTAACCCCGAACCACCTAGTTGTCTGTATTCCATGATTTGTCTCCAATATTGGTTTTCTGTTTTTAAGAAATTGATAACTGTGGCGCTTTGGCAAGGGCCTTTGGCAACGAATGGCACGAATTAAGCAGCGCACCCAAAGGGCGGGTGCCCTTAGGGCGCGATTCGCAGCCTGCTATGAGAGACGTGTTAAAACACGTTAGGGACAATCTGTTAACCCGTTTATGGACATTAACGATTTAATTCGGTAACCGTAGGTGCGGTTTTTAATCGTACAAGCAGGGTGAGCAAGACCTATGCGGTTAAAAACCGCACCTACGCTATTACCGGTTTATTTTGTTACTAATCATCAACGGGTTTTCCATAGCAGACGCCGAATCGGGTGTCCTTAGAGCGCGGCGGGCTTTTTAAACAAGCTTAATTCATGCCATTCGTTGCCACGCTTTAGTTGGTTTAGCGCAGGATGTATTCAGGCGCGTAACCGATCAATGCCTTCGCTTTGGTGATATTCACCAGTGACTCGTCGCCGTCCAACGGCTGCTTCCATTGTGTTGCATCTGGGAAAAAAAGTTTGGCTAAAGTCGTAGCATCGTAACCCAATGAATTGTTTTCGGCATTAATAAAGAGCGCATGGGTGCCGGTAAAGTCTGCGGTGAGGCCCTTGGCAATCGACTGGGCCGCGTCGCGCTCATCGACATAGGCCCAGAAATTAAAGCGCTCGAACGCATAAACTGGCCAAAGTGGATCGTCGGAAAAACCGTCGCGCTTGATCCCGACCTGCCCTGGCGAATATTCCATCTGCTTCTGGGCGCGAAAAGCCAGCGTCGCCTGTTGCAGAGCCGCCAGCCGCGTTGCCCGTTCGGCTTCTGGTTGGGCGGCGAATTCGTCGATGGCCGCCCGCGCTTGGTCGCGTCGCTGGCGTACTTCTGGGCTGGCAATCCGCTCTCTAGACCAGACGCCTGGGAAGCGCATGGCCAGGCTAGAGATGCCTTCGCGCCGCCAATAATAAGCGCCAATGTCTTCTACAAGCTCTTTAGAAAAAGAGTACACGTCGGTTGTGTAGGTGCGATGCGCTTCGTCGATCGGGAAGTAATCAACTTCCAACTCGTGGTTGCCCCAGAAACAGCCAAAGGCGTTGATCGAGCTGGCCTGCACCAGACGGCGAATCCCTTCCGCCGCGGCCGCTTCAAACACATTGTAGGTGCCCGTGACATTGATCGGAAAGAGTTCGGGGCCCGCCACCGCAATCGGGTTGGGAATGGCGGCTAAATGCACGATGGCTTGGCAGCCGCGCACCTTTTCGCGCACATCTGCATAGTTCGTAATATCACAGACTTGATAGTCCACGCCGACCATTGCGGCTGCTGGCCGGCGGTCAATCACCCGTACATCCCAACCATCGTGGAGCAGACGTTCCACCACAGCCTTGCCAACTGCCCCAATGCCACCGGTGACTAACACTTTCATGCGTTCTTTTTCCTTTATCCTACTGCTTGAATAACACGGCTTTTACTGGATTGTACCCTTTACCCTCTTTTCAGGCAATCGGGACCAAGAGCCAGGTTGCCATTGTTGTCGCGCCTAGGGTGACCCATATACAGATCAAAATGAAGCCTACTGGATCAAAACAAGCGGGGTCTGCAATGTTACAGACCCCGCTTGTTTTGGGTAAAAGCAATAAAGTCATCTAAAGCTTGCCGAACGAAAACCATTTTGGCTAGATACAACATCGATGCCTCCCCAGCAGGGGGAGGCTAGGTGGGGGTCTGGGTATGGCAAGCGTGAATGGGTAACGCAGACCTCTCCCCACTCTCGTTCGGCTGCGGTTCGACAAGCTCACCGCACGGGGCCTAAGTGTTTGACTGAGCTCACGCCGAAGCCTGCTGGGAGGGCGTCCGTGTCCTAGGCTGGCTTTGGCGCAATTTCACGCTGATGCTTTAGGCCAACGATCCGATCAGCCTCGGCCTTATTCTGGCTGTCGGTAAAGACCACAAGCAACGTATCGCCATCTTTTAAACTTTCGGTGTAGAGATAGGCGTCATCTTCGGCATTGTTTTGACCGATCAAGAGCCCAAAGATCAGGCCAAAAATCGCGCCGATCACTGCGCCGATCAACCCAACCATCAACACCACACCAAAACCCGAAGTGGGCAAGAAACTAATGGTGCTGGGGGCTAGCAAATTCTGGAAGATGCCGACCAACAGACCCAGGGCAAGCCCAAAGCCGGCCCCGGCTAGACCCATCGCTGACACAGTCTGACTTTTCGATCGGCCTCTCTCCTGGGTATCCGCAGCATAGACGTTCGCTGCCTGTTCGATGGATGCTGTGTAGATTTCGTCAGTTGTAAACCCTGCTCGCTGCAACTGATCCACCACGGTTTCTGCTTCGCCGGGCCGGTTATACAGACGAATGACCAAGCGCCGTTGCGACTCATCCGCCATCAACTTGAGTTGATTCTGAATGCTGCGAACACGCGCGGCTTGTTGGGTGATGACAGTTTGGATGCGTTCTGGTAATGGGGTTTTGAGCGCTTCGTCATAGGCTTTCACCGTGTTATTTTCAACTTGTAAAGCATCGGCCAACGCAGCATGATGGCGGCCTTGGCGCTTTACCATCATGGCGGCTTTCACGTCATTCAGACCTTGGCCCACCGCCGCGACTGTACCCCGATTTTCGGGTGGCGTGCCACCCATTTGTGTCACCGCAGCTTGCAATTGTGCGGTGAAGCGGGCGTGTTGCTGCGCATAACTTTTGACGAGTAACTTCATGCCGCGATTGTCGAGTTGCTCGGCCGTATTATACAAAGTTTTGTCGCTTTCAATGCAACTTTCGATCAAGTGGTTGAGTGTTTGGGCGATATTGTCGCTCGTTGGCGCTTGCTCATTGCGCACCATAGTTTCAATGCTCGGATTCATAAATTTTGCCTTTCGGAAATTTTGAAACGCTTTCGTATCGATGTTAATGGGTGTATCTCAGAACTAGGCATCCATCTGCCAGGAAGTGGCCCAGCCATGTTGACCAACCCAAATCTTAGCGGCCACTTTCCGGCAGGTTCTTGGTTAAATAAATCGGCCTCTGAAATCAAAGCTGCCGTCCTCCTATGCAGTAGAACGGCAGCTTTGATTTCCAGTATGATGTTCTTTCGTACCCGTAAAGCGCCGTCTTGTCGAAGGGGTCGAACCGCATGCCGAAGTCTCACGTCGAAGCCGTATCCCCTACTGCATGATCTGCTTTACGCTGTATTTTGGCGTATGCTGCTACTACATGCTGGCGTTTCTGGTGGAGCCTTCTTCTTCTGGCGCATCACTTACCTGTGGATTGCCACCGGTAAGTGAGCTAGTGCCCGTGGTGGACCCTATATAAGAAGGCGATCCGCTCGGCGCGGTTGCCGTCTTGTTTGTCACCGACTGTGTTGCATCTTTCGCCGCATCTTTGCCAGCTTGAGCCACGTCACTCACATTTTGCTTGGCGCTCTCGCCAGCATCCTTGAGCGTTTGCTTGATATCGTCGGCGGCCGTCTTGCCCGTTTGCTTCAAATCTTCGGCGACTTTTTGCGCCGTCTGCTTGACTTCTGGCAATTTTTCTTCAACAACGCTCTGCACACGCTGCTTGACATCTTGGGCGACCGATTGCGCATTGTCAATCAGCTGATCGCGGGTCTCGCCCATCACCTGATTTTCGGTTTGGGTTTCTGGCAGCGCGAGGCCAATTAAAACACCGGCCACGAGCGCGGCTATCCCAAACGGCACAGGATTATTTTCCACGGTGCGCTGAACCTGGCGCCCCGTGCCTTGCAGTGTTTGCTGGGCTTGTTCACCCAATTGTGAAGCTTGTTCGCGCACTTGACCCACCTTTTCTTGTACATATTGTCCGGCTTGTTGTGCGGTTTCTTGCACTTGGCCAGTTAGTTGCCCCGCCGTCTCCTGGACTTGATCGCTTAGTTGCCCAGCCGTATCTTGGACTTGGCCCAATACATCGCTGGCTTTATCTTGCACCGATTGGACGGCTTGACCCACGCGACCTTGTTCAGATTGACCACTAGCGCCGCTGCTATAAGCTGTGCTGCCATAGGCGGGCTGGGTGCTATAGCCTTGGTTCTGGTCCCCGGCATAACGACTACTACCCTGGTATTGTCTACCCTGATCCTGTTTACTTTCTTCGTAGGCATAGCGGCTTTGATCACTGTTGTCGGCGCCATACTGTTGGTTATATTGTGAATAACCACGGCCGCCGCTATAACGTTCGCGGTCGTCGTTGGCGCGCCAGTTGGAAGCAGAGTTGCCGGATGAAGGGCTACTAAAGCTTTTGAAGATCATCCAGCCGAGACCAATCCCAACCAAAGCGGCTGGCACTGGGTTATTTTTAATCGTATCGACCACCGTATAACCGAAATCGCCGACATTGCCCCGCACAAAAGTAACCAACGCGTCTGTGCTATCGGATACAACATTGCGCACCGTCTCCTGCGCCTGTTCCTTCAAGCGTGTGGGATCAAGCCTTTCTTGGATCTGGTTGATCTTCTGGCTCATTTCGCTGCGAGTTTGTTCGATATCAGCTTTGATCGCGTCTGAAGATTTGTCGTCATCTGTGCGCGTATGGTCGGTAGCACCCGCCGTGTAAACGCGGGCCTCACTGCTGACGTCATCACTGATCCGACTAGTATAATCGTTCATTCTGCCTTGTTCTTGTGTCATTTTACTTGCTCCTTTGCCCACTCTGTATTGTCTTTCATGGTTTCAACCGTCTTCTCGGGGACGACGGTCATATTGCTAAGACTACTTTTTCCCATCATCAGTAGGATTGCGCCAATGACGATGACCAGGATGCCCACAATCAGGGCCGACACCCACAAACTCAGGCTCCGATTTAAGAGGAAGATGGCGGCCATAATCAAGGCAATCAGACCCGCATAGGCAACCAATCCACCAGCGACCATCATCACGACATTGCGTGTGACCCCCGTAACCTTTTCCATGGTCTCAGTTCTAGCCAGATCGATCTCTTTGCGAACGAGCGTCGTTAGGTCTGAAGTTAGGGAAGTAAACAGATCGCCAAGCGTAGGCTCACTAGTCTGCCCATTCAGATCGCGTTGCACGTTGCGATCAACCAAGCCACTGTTTTGCAGTTCACCTTGCATGTTTACTCTCCTTTAGTGACGCGAATATTCTGTGGTGCAGGTGATTCATAATCCATGCGTCCAATGGCATCTTGCGTGCTATGCTTTGCGACGTTTCGACCTGAATTTTCCTGGCCATAGTAGCTTCTGCGGTTATTGTTGCCCTGATAGCGATAATTGTAATCGTTGGAATTATCAGAGTAATGATTGGCGCCTGTGGCTCGTGACCCCGAGCTTTTCAGGAAACGCCCCAACAAGAGGCCCGCGGCTAGCGAACCGGCGATGAACAATTCTGGCTGGCGACGAGCAAAATCTTGAACTTCGCTGACCAGACCGTTCAGGTCTTTTGTTTGTAGCATGCTTGACCAGTTTTCGAGATGATCCGCCGCTGATTGGGCGTAGTTGGCAAATGTAGTTTCATTCTGATCATTTAGTTGTTGGCTGGTTTGGCGTAATGCCGTTGCGACACTGCCAAGTCGGTCCACTGCCTGGGTCTTCTGGGTGTCAAAGGTCGATTGCATTTGGTCTTTGACATCGCTGAGCGATTCTGAGACCGCCTGTTTTGCTTGGCCTAAAGTCTCAGAAGCTACTTGTTTTGCCTGACCGAGCGTATCAGAAGCCGCTTGCTTGGCCTGATCTACACCTTCGGCTACGGTCTGTTTGGCCTGGTTCAGGGTGTCAGACGCGGTTTGCTTAGCTTGATTGCTGTTGTTCTCGGTGGCCTGTTTGACCTGGCTAGCCACGTCACT
>JBBQBY010000298.1:0-8316 GCA_038318235.1 Caldilineales bacterium | reverse complement strand
ACCCCCTCCTAACCTCCCCCAAACGAGGGGAGGAACGGTTACTTCGTCTACCCTGTGACGGTCCCCTCCCTGTTTGGGGAGCGGGAGCCCCTTGGGCGCGGGTGGGGTAAAACTCCGGATTTCATGCTGATTTTAGTATAGAGAGGAGTTTCGGTAGCTCTTGCGTAACATGAGTATTCACAATTTTCCTCTCACTTATCTAGCACAGTTCCTATTTTCGCCTTTTCATCTTCTCGGTAGGGGAGCGCCTGAATCGTTACACTGAATGCTTAAATCTGGCAAAAGGAGAATTTGCCCGCCACCAGTAAAACAGGCAGGTCTTAAGCAAAGAGAGTTTTCAACCGGCGATTTCGGTTACATTAGCAAGACCATTGAGGGTGACAATTAGTCGGTTAAGCACATCGCGGCCCAGAATACTTTCATCGCCCGCAGATAAGGCCGCCACCTCCGGGCACGGATACGATGAATGCCAATATGTAAATCAACGATATAAAGATCAGTGGAACGGCTCACACCAAAAATACCTCGTACGCGCACATGATCAATCGATTTAGCGCCAATCGAATGCAAAACATCTACTGCGATCATCGTGTTATCTGCGCCAGAATCGACCAAGATCGCCGTCATTGTTTTGACCACAGAACTGCCTGGCAAACTTAGACCAACCTCAACCATTGGCTTTGCAGGAATATAATCGTGTTGATAATTAAACGTATAGACCAAATTATTCATGGACAACCCGCGGAGAACGAACGGTAAAAATACGCTCTACCTCTGGCTGAACTTGTTTAATTAGGATTGTTTCATCAGGGTATTGTCCATCGATCCGCAAATAGATAGATTCTAGATCAGGATCATGATCCACGACTTCTCCCTTACGAATCGCGACATACTCCCCAGCAAATTTTTCCAATAGTTCTGGATGCATAGCCCGAAACGCCTCGCTTTCCCACGTTAGAATTCGACTAGCTTCACTACGGCTTCAACCAACTAGCCCGCTTGTCCCTGGCCCGAAAATAGACATATTCTTCATCAGGATTGGGCGGCGAGACGTTGCCGGTTGAAGGGTAGTTTGCAATCGCCTCTTCGACAATGTCGATCCCGAGCCCTGGTCCATTGGGCACGGTCATAAAGCCATCGATAATGGTCGGTTGCGGCTGCATCACTTCGTAGCGCTGGGGCACATCGTCGGCCAGATGTTCGAGGATTAAGAAGTTGGGCAGGGTAGCGCACAAATGGAGGGCGGCGATTTCGGCTACTGGCCCCAATGACCCATCATGCGGCGCAAAGGTGGCGTAATGCGCTTCGGCCAGGGCAGCGATCTTCTTCATCTGTAACAGGCCGCCGGCGCGTCCTGTGTCGGGCTGGATCACATCAACAATTTCACGCTCTAGCAGTTCGCGCATGCCCCAAATGCCGGCGTGACGTTCACCCGCGGCAATTGGCAGATTGACTTGGGCGGCTACGCGTGCAATCGCCTCAATATCTTCCGGCGCAACGGGATCTTCATAAAAGAGCAAATCGTAGGGCTCCAACGCTTGGCCAAGCCGGATTGCGTCTTTGGTGGTAAGCCAGGGTGGACCATGAATGTCAACCATCAGATCGATCTCGTCACCAACCGCGCGACGAATGGCCTCGACTTGGCGAACGGGGTCGGTTAGATTGCCAGTTTTCAGGGCACTATAGCCTTGCTCGACGAGCACGCTTGCTCGCTCTGGCGAATGGGCATGCGCATAAAGGCGAATGCGGTCGCGCATTTTTCCACCCAGCAATTCGTAGACCGGCACGCCCAATGCCTTGCCTTTGATATCCCACAGCGCCATCTCGATCCCAGTCAGCGCGCCGCTGCCGACAATGCCGGTCATGCCGTGGCCCATCATCGCCAGGTACATTTTCTGCCAGAGCTTTTCGATCGCAAAGGGATCATCACCGACTAGGAGCGGGGTCAGATCTTTGATCGCGGTCTCGACGACACGCGGCCAACCACTGGCCTCGCCCACGCCATAGATGCCGGCGTCGGTAAATACCTTGACAAAAAGCCAGTTGCGCGCCTTCCAGCCACTGCTGTCGAGCTTGCTGGCGTGCATTAGATAAGTTTTGATTTCCGTAATTTTCATTTTGATGTTCGCTTTCATGGCTTAGACGATGGGTGAGACAGGGGTGCGCGTGAATGCTTAGGATTGTACTGCGTTTGGGCGACGCGATCAAACAACAAAAAAGCGCCAGGTTGAGTGAACCGAGCGCTTTTCTAGTAGGTGCGGTTTCTAACCGCACTTGATTTGGTTGACCAAACTGTGCGGTTAGAAACCGCACCTACGGATTACGCGTGTTACCCGCGCCGCCCGCTAATATAAGACTCGGTCAGCGGATCCTTGGGGCGGCCAAACAGTTCGTTTGTGCGATTAAACTCGACCTATTTGCCGAGCCTGTAGAAGCGGGTTTAGTGTGAGGCCCGTGCCGCGTGTTGCATGTTGTGGGTGACGATCTCAATCGTATAAGTCTCGGCCAGTCGGCGCATCAAATCTTCCACGCTCAGCGTCGCCACCGGATCCAGTGCGGAACAGGGTTCGTCCATCAAGATCACTTCAGGCTTGATCGCAATCGCGCGCGCGATACAGAGCCGCTGTTGTTGGCCGGGATTCAGATCCAGCGCAGAGTCGCGCAAACGATCTTTCACCTCTTCCCACAGCGCCGCATTTTGCAGACTCTCGGTTACAAGCTGATCCAAATCGCTCTTCTTCGGTTTGCCCAGCACGCGCGGGCCAAAGGCAACGTTATCATAGACGCTTTGTGGAAAGGGATTGGGTCGCTGAAAGACCATACCAATGCGCTGCCGTAGTTCGGCGACATCGACATCCGGCGCATAGATATTCTCGCCATCCAGCAAAGCCTCGCCCTTGGCATGGGCGCCAGGGATCGCATCATTCATGCGGTTCAGCGAGCGTAAGAATGTCGATTTGCCACAGCCAGACGGCCCGATCAACGCCGTGATCTGATTGGCTTGGATATCAAGATTTAGATCATGTAACGCTTGAAAGCTGCCATAAAAAAAACTAAAATTTCTAACTTCGATCTTATTACTCATTTTATTCAAATTCACAATTTTATGGGGCGGATAACCCTTTGGGATCAACCAAATCGCCCTGTGATATAGTCTTCGGTGCGCTTATTTTGAGGCCGCATAAAGAGCTGCGACTTTTTGCCGACCTCAATTAATTCGCCATCCAGCAAGAAAGCCGCGTTATCGGCCACGCGCGCCGCTTGTTGGGTGCTGTGCGGCACCATAATGATCGTATAGCGTCGTTTTAATTCATATAACGAATCTTCCACCATCGCCGTCGATAAAGGGTCCAAGCCCGAGGTTGGATTATCGAGCAAAATCACATCTGGCTCCAAGGCTAGACTACGGGCCAGACAAAGGCGTTGTTTTTGGCCACCGGAAAGTGCGAAGGCCGAGGCGTCCAGGCGATCTTTCACCTCATCCCACAGCGCCGCCTGCTTCAGCGAACGCATGACCCGCTCTTCCAAGGTTTGCACATCGCGAATACCAGCCATCCGCAGGCCATAGGTCAGATTATCCCGAATCGAACCGGGCAAGGGCGTCGGAATGGCAAAGACCATGCTAATGTGGCGGCGCAGATCGGTGACATTGACATCACGTGCAAAAATATTTTGATGATTGAAAGTAACAGTCCCCTGACGCTGTGCCCCCTCGACCAAATCGGACAGGCGATTGAGCACACGGAGTAAGGTGGATTTACCGCTGCGTGAAGGGCCAAAAATCACAAAAATTTCATTGGCGGGAATATCGAGGGTAATATTTTTAAGGGCGGCAACGCCGTCAGGATAGGTGAAAGATAGATTAGCAAGCGATATTTTAGGCGGCATAAGGTAGATTTATTTTTAAATGACGATAGATAAAAAGCGTTACACAGAGAACGCAGAGAAAATTAGATTTTGTGCCGTTATTTCTCTGTGCCTTCTCAGTGTTCTCTGTGTAACGCTTTATTCCTGCATGAGATGAGTTTACCATTGCCGATGGCGACGAATGTTCGTGCGAATGATCGTCGCCACCAGGGTGAGTGAAAGGACAAGCAAGAGCAACACCAAGGCTGTGCCATATTGCACAGAAAGTGGCATGCCTGGCACCTGCGTCGAAATCACATACAGATGATAGGGCAGCGCCATACTTTGATCAAAAATTGATTTAGGTAGCTCGGGCAAATAAACCGCGGCAACTGTGAATAAAATCGGCGCGGTCTCACCCGCCGCCCGCCCTAAACCGAGAATAATGCCTGTAATAATGCCGGGCAGCGCCTGGGGCAAGACTTGATAGCGGATGGTCTGCCAAGGCGTAGCGCCCAGACTCAAACTCACGGTGCGGAATTCTTGCGGCACCGCCAGAATCGCCTCTTCTGCCGTACTAATCACAACGGGCAAAGTCAAGATGCCGAGGGTCAGCGCACCGGCGATGATCGAGGTGCCAAAGCCCATAAAGAGCACAAACGCGCCCAACCCAAACAGGCCGTAGACAATCGAAGGAATCCCAGCCAGATTAACAATTGCCAGCCGTACGGCGCGCGTCAAACGATTATCGCGCGCATATTCGGCCAGATAGATCGCAGCGGCAATCGCCAGCGGGAAAGAGACAATCGCCGTGGCAAAAGTAAGATAGACGGTGCCCAAGAGCGCAGGCATAATGCCACCTTGGCGCAGACCATTATAGGGCGCAGTGGTAAGGAATTCCCAATTCAGCGCGCTAAGGCCGTTGTAGAACATAAAAATAATCACAAGGATCACAGGAATGACCACAATGATCGCAATGGCCGTAATAAACGCGATCATCAATTTGTTGGTCTTTTGGCGGGACAAAGTGGACTCCTCTCTTCCAATGAGGCAGCTGTAGACGCACTGTGGCGCTTAAATTTCTTTTAACTTTACAATTGGCTGCTGCGCCGGCGTTTACCCTGTGTACCAACCAGCCGTCCGGCCAGTGAATTGATGCCAAACGTAATCACAAAGAGCAAAATGCCGATGGCAAATAGGGTGTTGTAATGCACACTGCCATTGGCTACCTCACCCATCTCGGCGGCAATGGTCGCTGTCATCGTGCGCACTGGCTGGAAGAACATGCCAAAGCCCAAAGCTGGAATATTGGCGGCATTGCCGGTTACCATCAAAACGGCCATCGTTTCGCCAATCGCGCGACCAATGCCGAGCATAATGGCAATCACGATGCCTGAGCGGGCGGCTGGCACTACGACCCGCCAGATGGTCTGCCATTGGGTAGCGCCAATCGCCAGCGCGCCATCACGATACTCTTTGGGCACAGCATACAGGGCATCTTCGGAAATGCTGATAATCGTTGGGAGCGACATATAGGCCAGAATGATCGATCCAGTAAAAGCGGTCAAACCGGTTGGTGCGCCAGCTTGCTGAATCAAGGGCGCTAACACAACCCAACCGAGAAAGCCTAGGACAATCGAAGGAATACCCGCGAGCATTTCAATTAACGGTTTTAGGATTTCCCGTTGCCAGCGTGGCGCAATCTCACCCATATAAATCGCAGTAACCAAACCCAATGGAACAGCGATCACTACGGCGCCCACGGTGACGAGCAATGAGCCGACTAACAACGGTAACAATCCGAATAGGTTTTCGATTGGATACCAGCGGCTGCCCAGCAACGTGTGCAGCGGGACTTTGAAGAACGCCGGCAAACCTTCGCGCAACAGGAAAAAGAAGATGAGGGCAATGATCAAAATGGTGGATAGACCAGCGACCTGAATCAACTTTTCAATCATCCATTCACCCCAATGGCGCGGCTCAGCCGCAGGTCGGGAGCCGATGAAGGGTGCAGTTTGTTCCATTTTCACAGTAAAACCTTTTTCCTTTGTTAACGTTTTGGTAATGGCACAAAGCCCAAATCCGCCACAATCTTTTGACCCTGAGGTCCTTGAATCCAATCCAGATAGCTGGCAATCACCCCTTTAGGTTCGCCTGCGGTATACATATATAAACCGCGCGCAATAGGATAACTGCCGTCAGCACCGCTGGCGACTGACGGTGCAATATAGGGTGATTTTTTATCGACGGCGATGGCAATCATCTTCTCATGCTCGGGATCAACATAGCCCAAACCGTCATAGCCAATCGCGTTCGGATTGCGGCGCACCTCACTGGTAATGCCAACGGATGAAGGCATCAACAAAGTTTGCGGGACAAAAATATCTTTGTTATCCTTCTGGTTTTGGCGCACGACATTTTCCAAGAAATAGACATGTGTGCCCGAATTGGTCTCACGTGATAGCAGAACGATGGGGGCATCGTTGCCGCCAACGGCTTGCCAGTTGGTAATCCGCCCCGTAAAAATATCAGCCAGTTGGGCGATGGTTAATTTGCTCACCGGGTTGGCTGGATTGACGATCACCGCCAACGCATCAATCGCCACCGTAAATTCCACGGGTGTAATGCCATTTTGCTTGGCCTGGGCAATTTCGTCATCGGTCATCTTGCGCGAGGCATTGGCAATATCAGCCGTGCCATTGATCAAGGCAGCAATTCCTGTACCAGTACCGCCCCCTGTTACTGCAATCGCCACGGTAGGGTTGACATTGCGATAGGCTTCCGCCCAGGCTAAGGCCAAATTGACGAGAGTGTCGGAACCTTTATTTTGGATAGCCCGCTGGTTTTCAGCTGGCGCAGTCTGAGCAACCGTTGCACCAGATTGGCAGGCGCTTATCCATATACCTCCGCTTGCCATAAGGAGCAGCAGCACACACAAAGAGAATTTAAATGGATAGCGTACAAACAACATGATTTATCTCAGTAAAGTTTATTTCAATAAAAACACAAATAGTCATCCAGTTTTCCAAAGACAGATTAAGAATATCAATAAATTGTTAACATAGAGGGCGATTTTATTAACACAAGAAAAACTAAATGTAAACGTACGATTAATAAAAATCCGCCGACCAGGCTTAGCTTGGTTGGCGGATTGTTTACAATTAGAGATTTTCGATTAGGGAAACGCTACTTATTTAGCCTGCGTCTTTTTCGCAGCCCAGTCATTGAGTTGTCGTTGTACTTCATCAATGATCTTCTGCGCACCAGCTTGATCGATCTGGCTGAGCACATCTGGCATGGCATCGTCATAAGCGACAAAACCATTTTCAATCGAAACGCCCTTTTCTTTTAAGATCGCGGTCACTTGCGCAATCTCGGTCTTAATCGGTTCGCGGTCAATCACAAAGCCAAGCGCCTTGGAGGGATAGGCCGTGTCATTCATCTTTTTGGTTGCTTCCCAAGCGCCTACCTGTTTTTCATCGCGGTAATAGGCATTAAACTGGTTGCCAAACATCCAATCCGTATTGGGTGCATAGCCACTGGTTTCAGGCGTAACACCATCTGGATAGCCCATCACTTTCTTGGCTTCGTCTTTCCAGACCCAATGTACGCCTTCAATCCCGCGCGAGAGCAAGTTATAGACTTCAGCGTCGGTATTGAAGAGTTCGAGTACATGCATGGCGTCAATCGAATGCTTTGAACTTTTGCAAATACCATTCATCGTGGCCGTAGCGCCAGCCGTGTCCAGAATCAGCGGATCGGTCAGGTTCTTGATCACAAACTCGTAGCCAGTGACAGCTTGTTCTTCGACATCGTTGCCTGGTTTTTCTACATGATAACCCATAGCAAACTTGCCAGCGCGGAAAGCCGCCTTCGCCTCATCACCAGGCAACGGTTCTTTTGAGAAATAACCTGCGTCCACCCATTTTTTGGTCAAGTTGATGGCGTCACGATATTCCTGCGTTTTCAGCACATTGACGACTGTCAGCTTATCGTCGTTGGCTTTGATCCCAATAAAGCCAATACCATCATCCAACGGATCATAGCCATAGTATTGGGCGCGCCACAAACTTGCCCCTTGGTCGGCTGACTGGACCGGCGTGATGCCTTCGCCATCTTTGACTTTGGCGAGGAATGGCTCCATATCTTCCCATTTCTTCACGCCATCCAGGCTGAACTTATACTTGTCCAACAGATCTTTGCGGACATGGACGCCCCACGGCTTAGGGAAGATCTGCTGGTTGATCACACCATAGATATGACCTTTGATGCGCGCCGCTTCCCAAGTGCTGGCCGGCATACTAGCCCATAGGCCTGGAGCATCTTGTTTCAGCAGATCGTCCAGTTCCAACAAACTGCCGTTCGCCACATTGTTGGTGTAACTGTTGATCCACGGTGCGGTAAAGATAATGTCGCATTCTTCGCCGGCCGACAGGCGCAACTGCATCTTCTCGTTGTAGGCGCCAAAAT
>JBBQBY010000297.1:0-8341 GCA_038318235.1 Caldilineales bacterium | reverse complement strand
GGGTCAATTACTTCAGGCATAATTTTCTCCAACCATTAAATCGTAATCTCAAGCCGATTGCCGTCGGGGTCCAAAACTGCGCTCTCATAATAACCATCGCCGGTGCGACGCGGACCATCCACCACTTTGTAGCCAGCTTGGCGCAGACGTACCGTTAGCTGATCGACCTGTGCCTGGGAACCAACCGAGAATGCCATGTGGATGTAACCAGTAAACTGACTTTCAACATCGTTTTTCGTCGGCGGGATCGTTGGCTGCTGCATTAATTCAAGGCGCGCGCCCGTCGTAAAAGTGAGAAAGTATGATTCAAATTGTTTGTTTGGGTTTACATATTTATTGTTCGCTAGGATCCTGTAGGTGCGGTTTGTAACCCCACAGTCGTGATTGAACAATACCGTGCGGTTACAAACCCCACCTACAGGGACATTTCAGACCGTTTCTAAGATAAATACAGTGTTAAATACGTTTTCGGTAGGGGCATATAGCTCTTCCTTGCCCTGATTACGCGCTTAGTAAATCGGCTGGCAACTCTGCCGCACTCGGAAAACTGCTCTGCGTTCCCGGCCGCTGCACACTCAGCGCAGCAATCTGATTAGCGCGCTGCATGGCCACAAGCAACGGGATACCCAGCGCCAGAAAATAGCTCAAGCTCCCGACAAAGGCATCACCCGCGCCTGTCGTGTCAATCGCCTTTACCTGCGGCGCTGCTTCATGTTTGACCTCAGCCGCGCTGACCAACAAACTGCCGCGTTCACCCAACGTAAGCACGACGCGTCCAGCCCCGCGCCCCAGCAGAATCTGCGCTGCGGCTTCAGCCTCTGCCAAGGTTGTCACCGGTTGGCCGGTCAGCAATTCGGTTTCACTTTCGTTTGGGCAGAAAATATCGCTCAGTTGATACGCTTCCGGTGGCAGTTGATCACGCGCTGGCGCAGGGTTAAAAATCGTCATCACGCCGGCGGCACGGCCAATCCGCAGCGCAGCCAACGTTGTCTCTAGCGGCACTTCCCATTGACAAACCACGATTTGGGCGCTGATAATCGCATCACGGGCGGCTTCTACATCTTGCGGCGTCAACAATTCGCTGGCGCCAGGCACAACAATGATTGCGTTGTTGCCTGTCGCGCCATCCACCCAGATCGGGGCGACGCCGGTCGAAGTGGCATTGGTAAAGCTGATATAACGGGTGTCAAAGCCAAGCGTTTGATAATTTTTCAGGATGTCATGCCCGAAGCTGTCTTCACCTAACTTGGTAATCATGGCCACTGCGGCGCCTAGTTTCGCCGCCATCACCGCCTGGTTGGCACCCTTGCCGCCAAAGCCGGTTTGAAAACGGGTGCCCGTCAGCGTCTCGCCGAGTTTGGGCAAACGCGGCGCATAGCTGATCAAATCCATGTTGGATGCGCCGACGACACAAATTTTTGGACGGGGCATAGGTTGATCCTTTGCGATTGGTTGGACACGGATAAACGCAGATTGATGCTGATTTGTGAGGAGTATATCAAGTTGATGGTGGTTAGGCAAGCAGAAGAGGTGGGGAGACTCTAATCCCTAATCCCGTATTCTTAATCCCTAGACAAGGAGATAGTCATGTTTACCTGTGTACGGATGAACGCGAAATACAGGCAATGAATTACACGAATTTGCACGAAGTTTTGAGTAGTTAATTCGTTTTAATTCGCGCAATTCGTTGCAGAAAGCTTTACAACGCGCTGTCCACCCGTTTAGACGCCAACTGGTTTGGACAACTTACCTTTTAACTGCTGAATACGTTGATAAGCTTGATCAATGCGCGCTTCAGAGAGCACACCAGTGGTCACTAAACGTTTGATCAAGGCAACGGTGCGGGCGGCGACATCTGCTTCGTAGACCAGATTGTTGGCAATCGCAATCATATCAACGCCAGCCTCGATCGTCTTCTGAATCGCCGTCTCGAAGCCATAAAGTTCGCGAATCGCCCCCATTTGCATGTCGTCGGTAATCACCACGCCGTCATAGTGCAATTCCTCGCGGAGCAGCTTCGTGATCGTCGGCTGCGAGAGCGTGGCTGGATAATCCTTGTCCAGCGTGGCGTTGAAGACATGGGCGGTCATAATCGCATCGGCCTGCTTAGCCGTAATCAGCGCGCGATAGGGTTCCAATTCCGTGCGTGACCAGGTGGTGGTGACATCCACAAAGCCCTTGTGTGTATCTTGGGTGGCGCTGCCGTGGCCGGGAAAATGTTTCAATGTGCAGAGCACGCCTTGCGCATGGTGCGCTTCGATAAAGGCCAACGCCTGCTCGGTCACAATTTTGGGGTCGGCGCTAAAGCTGCGCTCGTACGCGCCAATCGCTGGACTGTTGGGGTTCACATTGAGATCAACGACCGGGGCTAAGTTCAAATTGACGCCCATCGCCTTTAAGGTCTGCGCCATCTTGCCACTCTGTTCACGCGTCACGGCGAGATCATTGAGCGTCCCCAAAGCTTGGTGCGACATCGTGGCCGGGAAGCCATACGCTTCGCGCAAGCGCGTTACTTCACCGCCTTCCTGGTCCATTGTCACCAACAAAGGCGTTGCCGCGAACGATTGCAATGTTGTGATCAAATTTTTCAGTTGCTGGGGCGAGGCGATGTTGCGCTCAAATTTCGCCGTGGGCACATCATAATCAAAGAGCACCACCCCGCCCAGATGCCGCGCACGGATATCCTGCACGATTGGCGCATTCGCATCAACGGTCAGCCCGCGAAAACCGACCATCAACATCTGGCCAATCTTGAAGTCTAAATCAACGGTGGGTTGGCTTGGGGTGGCAGGTGGATTCATCATCGTTGGGGTTTCCTGGGGTGCGAGCGTCATGGTTGCTGTAGGTGGCGCAATGGTCGCTGTCGGAGTCGGCGGCACGGCATTGGCGCAACCGGATAAGAGTACGCTCGTTGCTGTTGTTTGACCGATCCATTTGAGGAATTTACGTCGTGAGTAAGGTGATAAAGTAGATAAGACCATAAGCAGCTTTAGTTCTAACCTGACAAAAATTTGGAGCCCACCCCGTTGTTTACAACAGGATGGGCTCTGGGTGTTGCTCTGCTATTGCACCACAAAACGCCCAAACTCGCCGGCCGCGTCCGACCATTCGACATCAACGTGATCGACCCGTGCCCACGGTGAACCTTTGTGGAGCCATTGTTCAAGCTGTCTAAGCGCGGTTTCCGGTCCTTCGGCGACGACTTTAACGGTGCCATCGGGCAAATTGGTTACCCAGCCGGTTACTTTCAGTCGTTTCGCGGTGCGTTGGGCGTAGTTGCGAAAAGCGACGCCCTGGACATGCCCATGCACCCACGCAGTTAGCCGTTGCATGCCACTGCCTAGGCGACCATTTCCGTCGCCGCCTCGGCCAATTGCGCCCAGGTCTCCATTGCCTGCTCTAGCGCGGCTTGGTTTGTGGCGTATTCTTGGCTCAGCCGTTGAATTTTACCAAGTTCTTTATTCGTGCTGGCAAGTTGTAGCTCCTGTTCCAGTTTGATACCTTTGGCTTCGAGCTGATTCACCTTCTGCTCGGCCTCTTCGATAATTTTGAGCCGTTTGCGCGCTTCGCTCTTGACCCCTTTGTCCGAACCCTGGGCTCGGCGCACCACAGCCCGTTCCTGTGCCGCCTGTTCTTTGGCGCGCTCGGTGGCTTGATCGCGGGCCGTCACAAACGCGGTATACGGGCCTTCAAAGACATGCAAACGCTCGTCGCGTACTTCCCAAATTTGGGTGGCCAGCCGGTCGATCAGATAACGATCATGCGAAACCATCAGGATCGTGCCCTGGAAACTTTCCAATACCTCTTGCAACACTTCTTGCGCCGGAATGTCCAGATGGTTGGTCGGCTCATCGAGCAACAGCAGATTGGCGCCTTCTAAGGCCAACAAGGCCAGGGCCAACCGGCCCCGTTCACCACCACTGAGCAGGCTGATCGGCTTATAGACATCATCGTTGCGGAACAGATATTGGGCCAGATAGTTGCGCGCCTGGCCGATTGGCATGTTGCGAAAATCGAGCAACTCTTCCAATACAGTGTTATTAGGATTTAACTTCTCATGCGCCTGAGCAAAATAGCCAATTTTAAGACTCATGCCAAAGCGCACATCGCCGGCCAGCGGCGCCAACTGTTGGGTCAGCACGCGCAAGAAGGTCGTTTTGCCCGTGCCATTCGGGCCAATCAAGGCCGCGCATTCGCCACGAAACAACTCGATCGGCTGGTCTGCCGTAAAGAGCCGATTGCCAGGATAACCGATCTCCAACTCGCTGGTGCGCAGGACCAAATTGCCACTGCGCATGGCGGTCTTAAAGTTCATGCTCAATTTGGGGGGCCGGATATTGGGGTTGCGCAAGCCTTTGATCGCCTGTTCCACATCCGCAACGCCCCAGCGGGTTTCCGAGATATTGATCTCGTCCAGCACCTCACCCCAGTTTTTGCTGAGGAGTAGATTCAGGCCACCCTGTTCCACCACGCGCACTTCGCGGATCAGCCGTTTCAGCCGGCCTTTGGCACGGTCGCGCGTGCTATCACGCGCAATGTTACGTTTGATGAAGTCAAGTTCGCTGGCGAACTTCTCCATAATCGTATTAAAGTCGCCTTCGCGCCGTTCCCAGCGCTCCTGGCGCTGTTTGACAAAGGCGCTATAGTTGCCGCGATAGGTCTCCATGCCCGTGCGGCCCATCTCCCAGATCACGTCAACCACTTTGTCGAGAAAATAACGGTCATGGCTGACGATTAGGATCGCACCTTCCCAAATTTTCAAGATGCCTTCCAGCCATTCAATCGCTTCGACATCCAGATGATTGGTCGGCTCGTCGAGGATTAACAGATCTGGTCTTTCCAACAGCAAACGGGCAAGCAGCGCGCGCGTCTTCTGACCACCACTCAAAACCTTCAGTGGTGTCTGCCAGTCCTGCTTGGAAAAGCCCAGCCCTTGCAGCACCTGGTCAATCCGCACTTCGTAATCATAACCACCGGCATGTTCGAAGGCTTCATGGGTTTCGCTATACTCAGCCAACAAAGCCTGGGGGGTATGACCGCTGGCCATATGCTCTTGCAACTCATTCAGGCGCGCTTCTTTGGCCCTGACCTCGGCAAAAACCGTCAGCATTTCGGCGAAGAGCGTATTTTCACGCTCGGCAAAGGCTTCCATCGCTTCTTGCCGCAAATAGCCGATACGCGTGCCTTGTGAAAAGCTCACGCTGCCAGCCGAGGGCACATTCAGCCCGGCCAGAATGCGTAACAAAGTTGTCTTGCCAATACCATTAGGGCCCACCAAGCCAACTTTACCATTGTTGGGAATATTGGCGGTGAGGCCGAGAAAAACATCAAAGTCGCCGTAAGATTGGCCCAAATTTGAAATCGATAAAATCGGCATAACACTATTCCAAGAACAAAATAAGCATGACGAAAGGCCACAGCCGCCTACGCAAAATTGTCTGTCGCCATTTTTGAACTCACATCTTATCACATTTAGACGTATTTACACCATTTAGAGTGGGTTACTGATCCATTGCGGGAGACCCCTCCCTCCCAGCAGGGGAGGGAGGGGTCTCCCGCAACGGTTCGAAAACAAACAAGCAGGGGAGGGCGGATGAACATTCATCCGCCCTCCCCTGCTTCTAACTTCGTCTTGGTCGTATTTACGCTGACTTGCGCTCTTTGGCCATGGCGTAGAAACTTAAGCCACAGTAGTAGACAGCAAAGAGCAACGATGCCCAGATCAACCAGCGGTCGTGCAGCGGATAGCGGATGAGGATGATGATGTTGATCACACCCCAGATGCCGGCCAGGGCCATCGTCAGCTTCTGATGCATCTTTGTGCGCGACGGATAGACATATTTGATCGGCACAAAGACTAACGCGCTAAGCAACAAAGTGATCGACAAGTTGATCCAACCATTCAGGCTCAACAAAAACATGTAGAAGACCATTATGTTCCAGTAGGATGGGAAGCCCTTGAAATAATGGTCATCGGTCTTGGCGTCGTCTTGGCAGAATTGATAGGACGACGCCAACAAAATTAGCGCGGCTCCAACCAAGGCATATTGGCGCGGCAAAATGTCAGCCTCATACAAAAAGAAGGCAGGGACAAAGACATAATTGAGGAAATCAATCATGTTGTCCAACCGCGCGCCGTCAAAATCGGGCAGCACGCTTTTGACGCGTACCCGCCGTGCCAACAAGCCATCGAATGAATCGACCACAACAGAGGCCGCCATCCAGGTAAATGCCAAAATCCACTGATGGTTCGAGATAGCTAGAATCGAGAGAAACCCCCAAATGGCCCCGCTGGCTGTAAACAAGTGGGTAAACCAGGCCATGAGCTTTTGTTGCGGGGAGGGCGACCAATCATCGTGCGTTGAGTTTTGATAGAGATTTGTCATAGTCATCTTTAATTGTTAGAAACAAAGGTGGGCTAGCTTAAGCATTGCTATTCCAACATCCACAAACTCGTCGAAAATCTTGACTCTTCGTTCATCTGTCAAAAGCGTGCGCCAGGCTTGAATGGCTAACGTGCAACTGAGCAATTTACACACTTTTACAGATAAGTCTTACTTTTCCTGCAAGCTGCCCTACCAATCTGCTACCGTCATTCGCAACAAAGGGCCGTTTTATAAATCCACAAATTAGTTACAAGGCGCATGAAGAATTCTACCACATTTTGTGAAATCCGAATATTCTCAATTTTGCTTGGCGAATTTATCTGATCGTCAGGCCCAGAAAGGCGTACCCCAGTGTTATCCATATCGCTACTTTGTCGGGCATCGCCAGCTAGTGCTATACTGGCAATTATTCTAGAGCTTTTCGCAGGGCCCTGTGCAGTTATACAAGTTTATACACGAACAGGGCCAAATACGCTGTCGCCAGAACGAGTAACAAGCCAATGGATCGTGCATACATGACAGAGGACGAAGAACGCGCCCGCAAACGAGTTGCGATTGGGCTTGCCCCACAGCGACCCACGGCAAAGGCCGTGCCGCAACGGCCGCCACCGGAGCCAGGCTTCGCCTTTTGGCGTTGGTGGTCGGTCTTTTTATTGATGATAGTAGCAGGCGCAACAATCTTGTTAATTACCGCCAAAGTGTTGCATTCGCCCACCCAATGGACCGTCGTGCGCCAAAATTTGACCGCCTGGTTTTCCGGCAAAGGTCTCAACGCCCCAGTAAATAGCCAGATCGACAGCTTACAATTTGCTGACGATTTTACAAATACGAGTCAATTGTTGGCCGCGCAACAACAGCCGGATCAGTGGTCAATGCAAGTTTTGCCCCAGGCTGGCGTCTATCGGATGGTCATTGCGCCCAGCCATGTGGCATGGAGTACATTGGGGGTTCAGACGTCAGCCAGGTTTAAGTTAGAAACGGCTTTCGCCCTGGCCGCGGAAACGCCAGACGGTTATGGCGGCTTGTTGGGTCGCTATCAAAATTCTGATAATTTCTACTTTTTCGTCCTGGATGGCCAAGGGCGTTTTCGGGTGCAGTTGCGCAAAGCTGGGGTCTTGTCTACTGTGCAACCTTGGACAGCGCTAGCGCAGGCTAAGCCGGTTGGACAAAACAACCTGATGGCATTAATCGATAATAATTCGAGGCTGAGTTTATACGTTAACGATGAGCTAGCCTTCGAAAAAGATGATCTACTGTTGGCGAATGGTCAGACCGGGGTAGTAGGCGGAGCATCCGACCATTCGCCTGCCCAAATTGATATCGATTGGCTCAAATTATATAGTTTGCCGGAGTGATAGACCCCTCCCTAACCCTCCCCTATAGGGAGGGGCCGCTTCCCAGAGGAATTTTCCCATGAGTCATTCGGTTGCCTTTCAAAATTTTATTACTGCAATTGATCACAACAATGATGAACAAGTGGAACAAGAGGTCAGCTACTTGGTCGCAACGGATGAACCAGATTTGCTCGATTTGTTAACGACCGCAGACCCGGATCGCCGCTGGTGGGCGGTACACGCGCTGGCCTTGTGCGGGACAACGGCGGCGGTAGCGGATTTACAAGATGCGCTGGATGCCGAAGACGCCGCGCTGCGGGCTACGGCCGCCTTGGCGTTGGGGCATCTATTCACGCGCGAACCGGACGCGGTGCGGCCGATCCTGGCTGAGTTGGCGGCAAAATTGAGCGATGATGACGGCGTTGTTCGTCAGGCGGTGGCCGATGCCCTGGTCATGGGCGGGGATGCAGCCGTGCCGGCCTTGATCACCATTTTGCGCGACCAGACGCAAAGCGGCCACGAAGGCGCCCGCACCCGCGCCGCGTATGCCTTGCGCAAAATTGCGACCATGCAGGCGGCCAGTGCGCTCTATCACTGCCTGAACGATGAGAATTATCTGGT
>JBBQBY010000296.1:0-8363 GCA_038318235.1 Caldilineales bacterium | reverse complement strand
AATTGGCAGCCCGGCCGCCTTCACGGTGGGCGACTTTTCGCTGTTTGTTTCGTATCTGGGCTGGCTGGCCGTGGTCACCAGCATGGTTGGCAACTATTTGACGCGTTATCGCCAAACCGGCATCTCCCTGCAACGTCTGCTTGATCTGCTGCCCGGTGCGCCACCGCAGACGCTGGTGCAACATGAACCGCTTTATCTATGGCGCACCGAACCACCGGATCTGCCCTATATTGCAAAAACGGCCCACGATCACCTGGCGAGCTTGCAGGCCCACAATCTATGTTATCACTATCCAGGTAGCGAACACGGCATTGCGCACGTAAATTTGACGTTAAAACGGGGGACCATCACCGTCGTCACGGGACGGATTGGGTCAGGCAAGACCACCTTGTTGCGCACCCTTTTGGGCCTTTTGCCCAAGACTGCGGGTGAAATTTATTGGAATGATCAGCTGGTCGATGATCCGGCGATCTTCTTTGTACCGCCCCGCTCTGCCTATACCGCACAGACGCCGCGCCTGTTTAGTGAACGTTTATTCGATAATATTTTGATGGGCCTCCCCGAAGACAAAGTCGATCTACAAGCCGCGCTGCGCGCAGCGGTGATGGAACAGGATATTGCAGCCTTGGAACAAGGTCTGGATACACGCGTAGGACCGCGCGGGGTCAAGCTGTCTGGCGGCCAGATGCAGCGCTCGGCCGCGGCGCGCATGTTTGTGCGCGAGCCGGAATTGTTGGTCTTTGACGATCTCTCCAGCGCCCTCGACGTGGAAACAGAACGTTTGTTATGGGAACGGCTGTTTGAGCGCACCACGCCGCCGACCTGTCTGGTGGTATCACACCGGCGCACAGCTTTACGGCGGGCAGACCATATTATCGTGTTGAAAGATGGCCAAATTGAAGCAGAAGGCACATTGGCGGAGTTGTTGAGTCGTTCTGAGGAAATGCGCCAACTCTGGTCGAGCGAGCCTGACGAGCAGACGAGATTGAGCGAGGAGAAAACAGCGAACGAGTAGAAGTTCGTCCGCCGTTTTCATTCCCCACAGCTAGCAATCTAGCCGGCATCATCACAGATTCCGGCTAGGTCTACAAGCGCTACTTACTTACTCACGAAGGGCAGATACATCGTTCCATTTTGCGTTGCTTCTTCCGCATCGGCGACATCGTCATAGGCATCGTCGTTCGCTTCCGGCAGGTTATCTGCGGCGTCGTAGGCTGCGCCGCCAGCGGCTGAGGCAAGTTCGGGCAGCGAACCATAGGCAAAGTCGTCGATATGTTCACCGCCAAGGCCAATCGTCGAGCCATCGAGCGCGAGACTGAAGCTGCACAAACTATTGGCATCTGGTCTGGTGCAGATAAAGATATCTGCACCGTCGCCACTAGCGCCATCAACCGAGAACTTGTCTTTGGCGGTCAGGAAGATCTGGGACTGATCATTCAGCCAAACACCCGAAATATCTTCACTAGATTTGGTTAACCCTTCGGCTGAGCCGTCCAGCAACAGTTGCCAGGTGCCACTTGTATTCTCACCTAGGCTGGTCGGCGTAAAGAGCAACAGATCTTCATCCTTGCCGCGCAGCTCGGTCCCGTTCGGCCCAGGCACTTTGAAGGAGCCCAGCGTGCTGATAATCAGCTTGCCCTCTGGGGTGATGAAGAGCGCATCGATATCTTCGCCGTCACTGGTCAGCCCGACATCAGAGCCATCGAAATAAAGTTCAAAGCGACCAGCGGTATTTGTTCCCAACGACGTGGGAATAAATTTGTAGATATCTGTATCTTCAATCCGGTCTGGCCCGTTGAACTTGTCGTGGCCGCGCATGTTCTTCGACTGATTGAAACTGAGATAGAGTTCCCCTTGCTTCGTGAGATCAAAGGCATTGACATCATTGTCACCCACACCCACATCAGAGCCATCGAAGAACTGCGACCATGCGCCAGTCTTCGTGTTATAGGCCACAATGTCTTCGTCACGGAAAGACAAGTTTGGCACGTGCGCGCTGTTGCTCAGGCTGAGGAAGAGCACGTCATCGCCGCTGACTGTCAGATCTGCGCTGGTGGTCGCGGGTTGGCTGCCAGGGTTATTGGTATTGTGGACAACCTGGTTGGTGATCACGCCGGCCGGTGTATCGGCATTCACCGTTACGTCGTAGGTGATGACGGTTGGCGTTAAGCCCACATAATCCAGACAGAGCACCAGGCCGTTCGTCGGTGTGAAGTTATCGTAGGCGAACTGTGTTGCGGCATTGCCTGCGTCATTTTCCACGCCGATCGTGCCAACGGTGTCAGCGACGTGAACGTTGTCGAAGGCATAGTAGGCATCGTAGCTCCCGGCGCTGGGGTCGATGTCATTCCAAGCCATGACTTCGAGATCGAGCGCGGTGGTTGGATCTTGGTAGGCTTGGATATCATCAAACTCGACCAGCCAGAAGGCGCCACCGCCAAACCCAATCGAAGTGACGCCCTTGTTGGTCGCCGCGTCATAGACGACCTCCATATCACGCCAATAGGGCGCCAACAACGCATTGGGTGGGGTGGGATCAGGAATATTCTGGTTTACCCAAGGTTCACCGGTAAGGCCACCAAAGGCGACGATGCCGTCATCCGTGAAGCGGGGTGGCGCCGCACGTTCAGTGCCATAGAAATCCGTCCCCGCAAATGAGTTATAGGCCCAGTTAATCGTATCACCAGAGAGATCTGGGTCAGTGGTGAAGCCGGTCTGGGCGAGGGAATCATAATAGCCTCCATCGCCAATCGGTGGGGCACACGCCGGATCAGCCTGGTTGCTCGTCATATTATAGTGACCTGGCACACTAGCCGCGGACGGCATTACCCCGGTCCAGGTGAGGACGTTGCCGTTGACTGCGACCGTACCAGTGCTGGCTGTAGCGGAGTTCGGCACATACGTCACACCAGCCGGAATGGTATCCTGGATCGTGTAGGCCAGATCTTCTGGTGTCACATTTGTGTTGACCACGATTTGGTAGGTCACGGTTGTACCGGGTGAAGCAGTAACCGGCGCGACACTCTTGACCACATCATCCGCTTCGCGAATTACATTGACAAAGATTGTGCCCAGGTTGCCGGGATTGGCTGGGTCGGTGCCAAGACTAAAGGCGCCATACCAGGTCTCGCCGGCCTGCATGGCCGGTTCGTTCCAGAAGACGCGCACGTCAAACGGTGTACCGGCAGCCACACTGGCTGGACCCTCCACGCGAAGATTACCATTATCACCCGCAACGACAGCATGGGCCAGGGTGATGGCATCCGGCGCATTGGCAGACGCTTCCCAGTTCTGCACCAGGATCCACCAAGTGCCAGCAGCAGGATAGTCAACCAAACAAGATTCCAAGGCCGTGCCCGTAGCGCTGGTACAGACCTCGGTAGCGGCACTTGGTACGCTGCCAGTGCCGACATACAGATCGACATCAGGCGCTGTAGAGGCCAGAATATTAGCCGCCAGCCGCAACGCGCCGGCAGGTACATCGACCAACGTCACCGACACGGTGCCATCATTAATATTATCGTACGGATCGTCATTGGTCGGATCAACATTCAGGCTCAGATCAACCTTGGTGCCCCCGACAAGACCAAACGTCGTCACCGTCAGATCGGTAATCCCAATCGCGCGCAACCCAGTCACCAGTTGGGAACCGGCGTCGCGGCGGGTAGGAATGTCGACCGAATCGGCGAAAATACTGGCAGACGAAACGAGCGCGACAGGAAAGTGCGCCGCAGGAGTAGTACCGGCGGGAGTTAACTGCACCTCACCAAATAACTGCTCATCTCTGGGTGCGCCGGTTGCATCCGCCGTAATCACGATCTCCTGCGTTGCCCCTGGCGCCAACTCGAATTGCGCCGGGTTGGCCGTGATGTTCACGCCGTTGGAGCCTGTGCCACCGACAGTCCAAGTCTCTGGGGTATCCAACGTACTCTTGACTGTGCGCGTCCAACTGCAAGCGAGCAGACATTGATCGTCAGCCATGCTGGCCAAGTTAATGTTTTTGGGATCGCCGCCACTGGCTGGGTTTGCCGCCAGATAGTCAGCCGTGGTGGCATCCAACACGAATCCGGCATGGGCCGCTTGGGTCAGATCAACCCGGCCCGAACCTTGGGCAAAGGGCGTTGCCGGGTTGACACCATCGTCATTGCGCACTGCGGTATAGGCGGTTGACATCAGGGCCGATTGGATCTCGGCTGGCGTCCAATCAGGGTGGAGGGCTTTCATTAGGGCGCCAGCACCGGCCACATGCGGGCTGGCCATCGACGTACCCTGAATGACGTTATAGGTATAGTCGCCATCGCCCCCCGGGCCTTGATGATAAGCCGCCCAAATCGAGCGCCCGGGCGCGGTGACGTTGGGCACGATGATGTCATTAAAGAGGCCACCATTCGGCCCGCGCGAACTGAACTCAGCCATAATATCGGCATATGCATTATCGACCACTTTGCTCCCGCCAGAAATGGTCGCTTGTACCGGGCCAGTCGCCGCCGCCAGATAAGCCAGCAACGCTTGGTAAGCATTAAAATCGATATGGGTTGCAGGCAACACATGCGTATCTGCGGTGATGGAGCCAGGGCCACCGCCAAAGGCATCGGGTTGGGCCAACACCATACCACCGGCGCCGCCATCTTTCACACTTTGCCCTTTTTCTACACGACCGTAAATGCCGCGTTCACAGACGACAATTTGTCCGCTAAATGTGCCGGGCGGAAAAGCGCCTGGCGCGCACAAACGCGCATCATCAGGGGTGGTCGGCGCAATCACCACATTTCTAGCCAGCACAAGCGGTGCTGGGCCATACCCCGTGGCCAGTGCCATCCCGGCAAGTGCCAAAGGTGAATGGGCACCATCATTCAAGGTGACCGTGCTGATAAAGGCTCGGTTATGGCTACTAGCGCCCACCGAAGTTAACCAGGGCAGATCCGCCGGCGAACCGACAGTGCTATCGCCAGGCCCATCGTTGCCCGCCGAGGTGGCCACAAAGACGCCAGCATCGCGCAAGGCCAACCAAGAAAGCGCCTCAACATCGTTATAGGGATCAGGGGTCGGCGAACTGGCACCGATTGAATAATTGATCACATCCACCCCATCCAGCAATGCTTGGTCGCGCGCGGCCTGCAATGCAGAACCGGCACAACAGGCAGCATAAGCGATAATATTGGCATGGGGCGCAACGCCGGAGATCAAATCAACTGTGAAAGAGCCGGTCGGTGTATTGACCACCGGATCCTTGACGATGTTGCCGGCCGTCGTGCTCGCAGTATGTGAGCCATGTCCGTCGCTATCGCGCGGGCTTGGCGCAACCGCCGTATAGCCCCAGACGCCAATTAATTTGCTATTACAGGGGAAGGTTGGATCGTAGGCGACCACGCCCGGCGCTGGGGCCGTATTGCTCGGATCACAAACGCCCACATAATGGCCCTCGCCGAGCGGATTGGTATGGGTATAACCATCACTACCGGCTGCGGCAAACGATGGATTGAAGGGATCAATGCCAGTGTCGATCACGCCAACGACAACTCCCTCGCCCAGGGTGCCGGTGCCGATGATCTGTCCGCGCATCTCGCCACCGGGATTGGCCGTGGTGTGGACATTGACATACAAGCCTTGATTCATCAGCAGCCCCTGATCGGCTTCATTCAGAGTGATAGTGCCGCTGATCGGATGGTCGGGGTCAAAGACGCCCGTGCCATCAAATAGCATGTAGGCCACCGGCCCATTAACACCGGCCGCACCTCGGTGAATATGCGCCAGCGTAATGTTGGCGATATCGGCAACAGCCACTGTATAGGTAAGTTCATGGGTGCGCAAATTATAGGTAAAGGTGCCCACACCACTGGCGGTCGTGACAACCGGCGGCACCTCGTTGGCCCCGGAAAGCGTGGCGCGAAAGGGTAGACTTTCCAGGTTGCCACCCCAAATTTCAGGCGCGCCGATCCAGGCCGGGCCAGCATCGGTTTGCAGTTGGTAGGTTCTTTCCTTTTCGACCCGTCTCACCTCGGGTAGTTTCGCCAGCCGTTGCGCTTCGGCGGCGCTCATTTTGGCGGCAAACCCATTCACGGTCGCTTTATAGGTGTACAAGATATCCAGGGGACGCCCCAAAGTTTTATTGGCTCGGGCAATAAAATCAGCCTGTTGTTGCGCCAAATAGCCCAGATAGGCCCGGCTTTCGGGGCTACGCGCATCTAGCTTACTGCGACCTTGGGCAGTTGGATTGGTGGGTGCCAAGTTGGCCACACCACCCCGATAACTGGCCAGCGGCGCGCCGGTCAGCACCACGATATAGGTATCCAAGGTTGTGCTGGCCGCGTTTACCGTTCCAGCGGGGCCGACCACTTTGTTCACTTTGGTTGCCTTCTCCACTTGAACATCGGCCGGATCAATGGGGCTGCGTGAGGCTGGTGTTGGGGTTGCTGTTTTATCATCACGCTGTTCAATTGTTTGAACCTGCGTTGTGCCAGCCTCTGCTGTAATGGCGGCAAGGGGATCGATGAGGAGTCCAAGGATAAAGACGATGGCGGCTGCAAGATTGAGAGTACCTCTTGTCTGCCTTGACATGTGCATATTACTTACCTCCAAAGGGTTGGCTTGATGTGAAATTAGGCGCTGTAAAGCTGTTGGAGTTAGATAAATTGATTACCGAGGCGTCATTAAATTTTAGTATAGCATAATCCTGTGGAACCTGTCGAGTGCCCGATTCTACCATTTCTTACAATCTGCTTACCATAATTACATGCAAAAATCCAGCACGAAATTAGATATTTATACTAAAATCAAGTTGAGCAGCGGAGTTGCTAACCTTCCAGGAAGCGGTCACCAGTAGCCTCGTTAACCCTAGACCGCTTGACCGCTTCCTGGAAGGTTGGTTCCTTAAACTTCGGTTTTCATTCTGACATGAGTATAGCAAAAGAGTTAAGTTTTCTGGTCAAGTACTAAACTTGAGAGAAAATTAGCAGAGAAATTCAGGTAAATCTAGAAATAGACAAGGAGAGGAGAAAAGTCCGCTGCATCAATTCGACATCCCGTATAAAAAACCATTAATGCTCATTCCTAGCCTATTCTACCTTTCCAGCTAGCCTATTATACCTTTCCAGATCGTTGCTTAACTTTCATTGCCTAACCGGGGTAAAATTTTGTTAATTAGTTCGATCGAAACCACTGATTTAAAGTGGATAAGCGATCCATAGGCACCGACCGCAACCGCCCACCTCAACCCATACTTTAGACCGTTGATATTGGTCGCAACATTGTGTATACTATCCAGGCAGCGAATGCGGGATTGCGCCCCAATGGATCTACGGCTTACTTCAGCCCCACAGGGAGGGCTACCGGAACACTTACTTTAGACCGTTGATATTGACCGCGATATTGTGTATACTTCTTGAACAAGACGGGCAGGATCGCCGCGCCATACTGCCCTTTTACGCGCCAAAACACGACGAATCGATGCCTAATTATGCTAGAGACTGGCCAGGATTTACAACAGGGACGCTATCGCATCAAAGCGCACCTCAATCAAGGGGGTATGGGCGCAGTCTATCTTGCCACAGACCGGAATCTATCCGAGCGGCTCGTTGCGATTAAAGAGAATAGTGATACCCTAGCGGAGGCGCAGACGCAATTCTTGCATGAAGCTGTGTTATTAGCGCGGCTGAACCATCCCAATTTACCGCGGGTGACCGACCATTTTATCGAACCGTCTGGTCGCCAGTATCTGGTGATGGATTATATTAGCGGCGATGATCTCAAGGAGATCCTACACAAACGGCAAGCGCCATTACCGGAAACCGAAGCGCTGGCCTGGGTTGGGCAGGTGATGGACGCCCTGACCTACATGCATAGCTGGATCGACGACGAAACCGGCCAGCCGCGCCCAATTATCCATCGCGACATCAAGCCCAGCAACATCAAACGCACACCAGATGGTCGCATTGTGCTGGTCGATTTTGGCGTGGCGAAATATCAGACCAGTGTTGGTACGCAGATTGGCGCACGCGCCATAACGCCCGGCTATTCTCCCGTGGAGCAATATACCGGCGGCACCGACGTCCGCTCCGATGTCTATGCGCTCGGTGCAACGCTCTATCACTTGTTGACGAATACCAAGCCGCCCGACTCGCCAGCCATCGCCGGTGGAAAAGCGTTGGTTGCGCCCCGCAAATTAAATTTGCAGGTGAGCCGCAATACCGAACGGGTGATTTTGCGCGCGCTGCAAGTCCAGGCCACCGACCGCTTCGCCAGCATTCAAGAAATGCGCGCCGCCTTGGATGGCAGGCAATTGCTCAATTTTGGGACAGACAGGCGTACCGCCCCACCCCCCAACCTCTTTACCATGCAGCGCGCCGACCACCAGGCGCAACAGT
>JBBQBY010000295.1:0-8391 GCA_038318235.1 Caldilineales bacterium | reverse complement strand
ATTTGCATGTCAATCCTGTTTGCGATGCCTCGAATGCGGGCATCAAAGCGATCTTTTGTGAAAAACCATTGTGTACCACGATTGAAGACGCCGACCGCATCGTCGAGACCGTCACGCGTAACGGCACCAAAATGTCGATCGACCACACGCGCAGCTGGATTCCCGCCTATCAGGCGGTGAAAAAGGCCGTTTGGGATGGCGAAATTGGCGGGCTGACGCGTATCATTGCCCACATGGGCGGTCACCGCTCGATGCTCTTCCGTAACGGCACGCATCTGGTCGATGCCGTCTGTTACCTGGTAGATTCTGACCCCGTTTGGGTGATTGCGGCGCATGAGCGAGGACTTGAGGATTATGGGGTTGTCTATAAGGGCGAAGGCGGCAAAGATCCCAGTCTCGATCCGGCCTCCACCGTGATTGTCGAGTTCGCTAATGGCGTGCGGGCGATCATTAACAGTTCTAAGATGACGCCCGCGCTCTTTGAATTTGACCTGCAAGGTCCGAATGGTCGCTATTGGCTGACCGACAGCTCTTGCAAAGCCTGGAAGACCGACAAGCTCGAAGGCACACCGTCTGAAGTGCCAGCGCCAGAAGGGCGCGGTTATATCGACTTCTTTGGTGAAAATTTGATTCCAGCCGTGCAGGAATTGGCGGAAATGGTCTGGAACGACGCACCGAGCAGTTCACCACCGCACCGCGCCCGCAATTCACTGGAAATTATGCTTGGGGCCTTGATTTCGCAAGACCGCGGCTGCGTCAAGGTGCCGTTGCCGCTGCCAAGAACGTAAACAACGAATTCGGAAAACAGCGAATCAGGGATTTATTCGCTGTTTTCCGAATTCGTTGTTGTTCTGGCTGAACAGTTACGTTATCTGCATAGACTAACCATTTTCTGGGGCGAAGTCCACCACTAATGGCGTGTGATCGCTGTATTCACACCACGGCGTAAACGGGCTAACCGTCACCGCTTGGAGCCGCGGCAGCCAGGCCGTTGGTACAAAACAATAGTCAAGATGCCAGCCGTTGTGCTCGCTGCGGTGGTGATAATAGGTGTGCTGCGCTTCTTGACCGGGCGTTTCGTCAAAATATTCATGATAGGCGCTGGCGATGTTAGCCTCAGCCAGCGCTTTGACCACGCCCGAATGGTTGCTGACTGTCCGTTCGCGATCCCAAACGGCATTGCTGTTGAAATCGCCCACGACGATGGTCGGGCGCTCGCGGATAAATTCGGCGTAGCGCTGGACCGCATAATAGACCTGGCCGATATAACTGCGCGCCTTTTCTTTGTGGCCCATGGCCCAGATCGCTAACAGGTTGAAGTCGTATTCACCGCGCACGCAGACCGGGAGACAGTGGTGGATCGCGGGATCGTAACGCTCATCGAGGGTAAGCTGTAGATCGCCATAGGCAAAGACGCCCACCCCTTTGTCGGGGTTATAGCCTTGCCACACAAAGTCATCAGGCTGGCGTATGACTGCTGGAAAGCGTAACTTGAGCGGCGATTCGCACTCTTGGATGATGGCAATCGTCGGTTGCAAACTGTTGATCGGTTGGGCTTTTTTGCGAAATGCACCTTGACAGTTCCACGTAACCAGCCTCATGCTGCTTGCCTGATTTCAAACTCGGCCAGCGAGAATTTTCCGGTGACTTCACTCGTAAAACCGACAAACGAGAAACCATAGCTCAACGCGCTGCCCAACATCGTGGTCAGTGAAAGGGCGGTGGCCGGGTTGGCGGCCCAACTGCGATGCCAGCGGCTTTCGTCGTCATGTAACACAAACCGTTGCGGCTCGGTGGCCCAGGCTCCTTCACTGATCGTGAGCGGCTGCGCGGTGTAATGCCAGCGCGTGCCGGGCGAATTGACCCAGAAATAACATTTCGCCCCATCCAGCCGCAGATTGTCCCCACGTAGATAGACCGCGACCTCACAGCCGCGCAGATCAATTGGGTCAGCGTCGATCCAGTTACGGTAAAAGAGCAGCGGCAGGATCGAGAGCGGCTTCTCTGGCGTGTCTGCGCTCCAGCGGCGATGATCCACCCAAATATAGCTGCCGTTGTTGACGCCGCCTTCCTTGGCCCAAGTGGCCAGGATAAAGATGTTCTGGCCGTCGGCAACCATGCTGGCATGATAATCATACGCGCACCAGCCTTGTGGGCCTTTGCTGAAACTATTTTTGATCATATTTTTCTCTAACCTTTATGGAAAATCTGCGTCGGGTCAACCACCACTTTTTCTTTATGCAACTCATCGGCTATGACCCCATCGTCTAAAGATTGATAGGTTGCTGAAGTCTTGACAAAGAGCAGCGGATCCTTGCGATAGTAGGCCACACCAAGTGCCAAGACATCACGCACTGCAAAACAACGGACAACGGCGTTGCCCACAGCCTGAATTCGCACCTTGCCTGCTTCTTCTAACAACCTGCCGAATTTATTAAAATCGTTGCCCACGAAGTTTGGTTTGGGCCGATAGATGCGCGTGGGCAGCGGCTCCATTTGCCCATTCGTTGTGCGCACCCAGGCATCCTTCTCTACCCATTCACGATAGCTGACCTGCACCAGTTGTTCGATCACATGAAACCAGGTGCAGCGCAGATAGGGCACGCCTAAGAGCAGCAAGGTTGCATCTTGCGCATAAAGCTGCCAAAAGGGGCCATCGGCCGCCCAGGCTGACGCACCCTGCACGGCGCAAAGCGCGTCGGCCTGGGTGCCCAACGCCGCTACCGAATGCAACAGATGACCGCTACGGCGTGCTCCAACCCGTTTGCGCACTGCTTCCGAGATCGCACCCATCTCCGATTGATCCTGTTGCGGGTCGAAGACGGGCGCATCCGCGCTACCGTGGGTAAAGGTGAAGGTGGGAACGACCAACGTTCCCGTCGCGCCTAATACCGCTAAAAAAGCGTCGACCACAGCCTCAGCCCCACCTGTTACATAGCCCAGGCTGCGCAACGAGCTATGCACAAAGACAATCTGACCGGCGCCCAGCCCCAACGCCCGCAGTTGATTCACCATCTGATCATGAGTTAATACAGTCATGTTTTGGTTGCTCAAATAAAGTTGATGATCGGTCAGACGCTCTTCGATTCGCTGTTAGGTCATTCCGAAAAATAGAGATTCAGTTTGGTGGGTGCAAGCATTCCGGGAATGGGCCACACGAATTTGCTAATCCACGAGTGATACCGGCCCATTCCCGGAATGCGGGTGGCGTACTTATTTTTTCGGAACAGACTTACCGGCGCAGTTCATACGCGTAAACCTCGGCGCGTTCCAAGTGCAGGCGCACGATCAACGGTTGATCAAGAGTGGGGAGGATCTGCTCACCGCACTGCCAGGTGGCAAGCCCTGTGATCTGATCGCCGGTTAAAGCGATGGCGTCCGCCAACGCGTGACCGTCACGCGCGGGCAACTCAACGCGCAGTCTGCCACCCGGCAATGTACTATAGTTTAACACCAGGCTGCAAGGTTTGTCGATCAGTCCCAGATTCAATTCGAGCACGCCTTCCGGATCGGCGCGAAAGCCAAAGAGCCGATCCTTCGGCCAATAGGCAAAGCCAATCCGATCTAGCCCACTCTCAATGAGCGCCTGTTTCCACTTATCGTTGATCTGCCACGCGTCATCAACGTACCAGCCATGACTTTCCTGAGCGCCGCAGAAATACATCCGTTGTTGGTCGCCAACCTCGACTGTGCCGGACGCCGTATAAATCCCGCCGCGATCCCAGTTGAACGTGCGGTGGCTCATAAAATCCTTGCGGCCAGGCAGATGCAGCCAACGGTCACCTGGCTGGGCTTGATAGGCCAAACTGACATCCATCGTGCCGAAGACGCCAAATTGTCGCCCTGCCGTACGCGGTAACGTGTGACGAAATTGCCAGATAAACCCAACTATGCCGCTGCCCGCTGGCATCATGCCCATGCCATAATAATCACCGCTGGCAAAGCCGCGCGCCATTGCGCATACATCGTCAAACTCGTCAGGGATCAAGGCGGAGTGGGCGTCTGACCAAACACCGGCGCGTAACTCTGCCGTCCAAATCGCACGGCGCGGTATGTTGAGATAACGTGGTGAGTATTTGAGCGCCACGATCCCACGCTCCTGTTGCGGATGATAGATGCTCATAATCACGTCGCTGCTCGGCCAGCGCGGGGTGGGCGCGTCTAAGATCCAGTAGAGTCCATCGGCGGAATGGGCCGTGTAATAACCGCGTTGGGTCGCGGTTTGGCCACCGGCGATTGTGCCGACATCGGCCCAGCCCGTCGCCCGATAACGGTGGCTGCCCGGCGCGCCGGGATCGATAAAGACCGAGACCGAATGAAAGCCCAAGTTACACAAATTGCTTGGCTGATGTCCATACTCGACCAGCCCCAAAGCGGGCCGCTGCCAGGTTATGCCGTCGTCTGATTCCGCATAACCGACCAGTTGCGAGTTGCGGCCATCCCAATCTTTGGGCCAAGCTTGGTACCACATGCGAAATTTGCCGCCATCATGCAGCACGGTGCCGAAACAGGATGCGCCAGCCGCGTCGACTGGGCTGTTCGGATCGGGTTCCAGCACGGGTTCGGGGTGGAAGGTGGGTTGTACCTGGATGAAATAGAGCTTGCCTTCCACGCTGCGAATTTCTAGCCGTGTTTCAAAGAGCAGTTCCATCGTTATAATGTCTCCGTCGGCTCGGTGCCAATGTAGAGCTGGCAGTCTAAACGAATGGCAAATAACTCTGCCTCGCGCGCCGTGCGATACCAGTTGAAGCCGTTGTAGCTATAGGTCAATTGAGTCTCCATACGGCCATCCATCTTGACACGGCGCGCCTCGAAGCTGTCGGTGCTGAAGAGATGCACCAGACCGATATAGAGATCTTCGTACGGGATCGTCGGCATGCTGTAAAATTCTGTGCCGGGGCGATCCACGGCGTCTGGTTGCAAGAGGGTCGTGGCCGGTGTGAAGTGCTCCCAATCGCGCGTGGTGATGGTGGCAATGCGCCGATCCACATGGACGGGCCGCGTGGCAATCTGATAAAGGCCAGCCTGTTGATTCCACAGCCAGCCACACCAGGTATCACTGCGGGTCGGTTGCCAGGGGCGGTCATGGCGCAGGGTAAAATGCAAACCGTCCGTCGAGAACCCAAAGAGACTATTCTTGATCGGCCGGCTTGGATTGAGCGTTGTCGTGAGATAGCCTCGTTCTGCATGTGGTGTGTCAGCCAGCGAACGGATAAAGATCGGCCAGAAGCGCTCGCCTTGCTCATCGACCACGACATCTTGAAATTCTTTTCCCTGAAACCCCTGCCACAGTGTGCTGGCGTTCAGATCATAAACCGGATTCGGCCAGTGATAAGGGTCGTCCGATTGGAGCCGCACGACAAACGTGCCGGGGTCGGCCTCGGGCGGATAGACGGCCAAGTACATCACATACCGCCCCAACGGCTCGTCATAGAAAACGGTATAATAACCACCATAACCCAGCACACCGGGGTGAACATCAGTGAAAATTTCTTTGACAAACTCTGGTTTGCCCCAGACCCGCTCCAGGCACTCTTGCCGTTCGATCAGCCAGTTGTCGAAAAATAGAATAGTTTTCATGATCAGATTTATCGAATGGAAATTTAGAGACTACCCGAATAACCATTGTCGCCTGACCTGTCAGGTGTTATTTTCCTGACAGGTATCGATCCCTGCATGATTAATTCGGATAGTCCTAAGCTTTAATCGCCAGCTCAATCCAGCGTCATGCGCGGATCCAGCGCGTCGCGCAAGCCATCGCCGATAAAATTAATCGCTAGCACAGATAACGTAATCATCAAGCCAGGGGCCAGCCAGAGCCAGGGTTTGTTCTCGATGATATTTAACTGTTGCGCTTCGTTGATCATGTTACCCCAACTGGGCGTCGGCGGCTTGATGCCCAGGCCCAAAAAGCTTAACCCGGCTTCGGTCAGAATCGCGCCAGCGATGCCAAAAGTGGCGGCGACAATAATCGGCGCGACCACATTGGGCAGGATATGGCGCAGCAATGTGCGCCACTGCGATACGCCGGTGGCGCGAGCAGCCGTCACAAAATCGGTTTCCCGCAGCGACAGAATTTGCCCGCGCACCAGTCGGGCAATCCCAGTCCAGCCGATCAGGCCAATCGCGATCATGGCGTTAAATAACCCTGGCCCGATCACCGCGACAATCGTGATCAAAATAATCAGGGTGGGGAAGGCCATCACCACTTCCGTCAGGCGCATGATCACGGTGTCAATGCGCCCCCCATAATAGCCGGCAATGCTGCCCAGCAATGTGCCAAGGCTGATATAAATGGAAACAGCGACAATGCCCACGGCCATCGAAATGCGCCCCCCATAGACCAAGCGGCTGAGCAGATCGCGCCCGGTCATGTCGGTGCCCAGCGGATGACTGGGGCTCGGTGCCTTGCCAATCGCCCGCAGATCGATCCGGTTGGGGTCAGCCGGCGCGATGCTTGAGGCCAGCGGGAAGGTAACCATTAGCACCAGGGCCAGAAAGATCAGGCTAACAACGGCCAGGCGATGGCGCAGAAAGCGTTGCAAGAGGCGATTGCCTCTTTGGCGCACAATGCTCCCAGCCAATGCTGATCCCACTGGAATTGCGACTGGTAAATTAGGGGTGGTGGTTGATGGCAAGCTCACCTTAATCTGCTCCCGTGATTGTACAAAGTGGGATTATTCATGCTTGTTATACCAGGAAAAATAGGAATTTGACGCAGAGGCGCGAAGGAACAATCACCCCACCCTAACCCTCCCCAAACGAGGGAGGGGACTGATTGGTGGATCGAGGAAGTGACACCTTCTGTCCACCCAACGGCTCCCTCCCTCGTTTGGGGAGGGCGGGGGGGGGCCGATCCTCTGCGTAACATTTCGTTATTCATAATGAATGCGTGGGTCGGCGAAACTGTAGGCAAGATCCGTGATTAGATTGCTGATCACAATGGTCAGGGCGGAAATCAGGGTCATCCCCATGAGCAGCGGATAGTCGCGCGTGTTGACCCCGTCAATATACAAAATTCCCATGCCAGGCCAGTTAAAGATCGTCTCAATGATCAACGCGCCGCCAAAGAGATTTGGTAGCCGCAGCCCGATGATCGTAATAATCGGCAGGAGCGCGTTGCGCAACACATGCCGTCCCAAAATCACCTTCTGACCCAACCCTTTGGCGCGCGCCGTTGTAATATATTCCAGCCGGATCACTTCAAGCACACTGGCGCGCATATAGCGGCTGATGCCAGCGATGCTCTCCAAACCGAGCACAGTGGCTGGCATGATCAGGTACTGGACATGATTAAACAGGCCGGCAAAAAAGCCAAAGTGTTGATCGGGTGTCGAATAGCCACTGGTCGGGAACCAACCTAATTTCAGCGAGAAGAGATAAATCGCGATGATGGCGGCAAAGAAAGAGGGCACGGCGACACCGACAAAGGTGCCAGCCGTCAGAAAGTAATCTAGCCAGGAATATTGTTTCACCGCCGAGAGAATGCCCAACGGGATGCCAATGATCACCGAAATGAGCAGCGCCGCCGCCATCAGTTCCAACGTGGCTGGTAGACGACGCCCAATCTCAGTGGCGACCGGGATTTTGCTGCGGATGCGCACCCCCATCCGGCCCTGCAAAATTTCACCCAGCCAGCGAAGATAACGCACCGGCGCCGGTTGGTCCAAGCCCATCTGCTTGCGCATGGCTTCCACGTCAATTTTAGTCACGCGCCCGCCCGTCTGCATATCGGCCAGGATCATCGCCATCACCGCGTCGCCCGGCGCCAGCTCGATAAAGGTAAAGGTCACCAGCGTAATGCCCAGGAGCACCGGCAAAATCTGGACAATTCGGCGGAGAATGTAACGATTCATAGGCTATCCCTGTTGATCTTGAATGGTAATTGGTAAGTAGTAATTGGTAATTCGTTGTCACAAGATTGGTTACGAATTACCAATTACCACTTACTCATTTGCCCGTAGACCGAATCTCGAAATGGTCTAATCCTGGCGACAAGGGTATCGAGACCCACGCGCCTGTTTGATGCGAGATATGCATGGCCGTAATCGCTTCCAGCGCCTTGAGCCCATCGTGACCAGTGGAGACGCTCTCGCGATCTTCCAACAGACAGTCGAGACTTTCGCGCGCTGCCCAGTAGAAAAAGCCACTGCTTTCAAAACTTTGCGGCATGTCGGAGATCGGGTGGAAATCATACTTAGCGTTGTACGGCTCACCCGCTGCCTCGATCAGTGGGCCATATTCCCAAATGCCTGTGCGTTCACTAAAGTGAATCCGCCCGCCAGCGCCCGTCATCACAACTTGGTCAAACCATTCACGGCGCTCGGCCACACAATTGACAAAAATATGGAGGCCATTGCTGCATTGGATGATGCCGCCACCGCCTGGATC
>JBBQBY010000294.1:0-8414 GCA_038318235.1 Caldilineales bacterium | reverse complement strand
CATGTAGATGATAATCGAGAACATAAAACTTGCCGCCAGATTGGCCAATTCAGGCTGACGAACCATCCATTTTTTGCGCGTACGGATCAGATCGTGCAATGTCAAACCGAGCATGCCGAGAAAACAGAGCAGACCAAGCCCTCCAAAATCAGCCGCAATCCCCAGGTATAACATATGCGCTTCGCGGGTTGTGGTGATGCCCCGAATGCCGATCCGTTTGGCATATTCTTCGACATAATAAGGAAACATGCCGGGACCCACGCCAATCAAAGGATGATCGGCAAACACCAAGGCAGCTGCCAGCATTTCAGTGGCGCGCCCGCGGATGGCATTATCGGACTGATTGATGCCGGCCTGATCCTCATTGAATAGCGCGGTGAGACTTTGCAACGAAGCCAACCGCTCGCTCAGCTGAGGAAACATCATAATCACAGAAATGAGCGTTACAGCCACAATGAGCAATTGCTTAACTTTAATGTAGCGCATCGCCACCATAATCATCAGCATTAATAGCAGCCCAACAAAACCACCACGCGAAAAAGTAAGGGCGGTGCCAATCAAGGCAAAAATGGTGCAAACAGCAGCCAATAATTGCAGGCGGCGGGAGCGTTCCCCCCAAAAGCGAAACAGCCCAAGTGGGACAATCATCAACATAATCTGCGCATAGCGATTTTTCTCACCAACCGGCCCCGCCATGCGATGTAATGCAGTATCGTCCTGGGCAGTTACAACCCCTGGCGTTAACCCCTGATCATCATTCTGGGCAAACCCCCCGTAATTATTATTGAATGTATTCGTTACTTGCTGATAGAACGAGATACCGCCCATGAGCAACCCAGCCAGCAATAACACCCAGATCACGCAGCGTAACATCGCGGGTGTTCGCACCACATTTGTGATCAAAAAATAGAGTGCCATCCCCTCAATGATAAAATTCATCAACTCTGGTACGGCAAATTTAATGCCTTCGCTCGTAAAAATAGTGCCCAGAATTTGGATCAGAAAAAACAGGAACAACAAGATCATTAAAGGGGTAAAGATAAACGACTGCCGGCGAACGTAGATATAATAGACCAAGGGGATAACTAGCAACATGGGAAAAGCTGCACCGGCAGCCCAAGGGAAGTGATGGAATTTGACAGCAATCACAGCCAAATTCGTATACAAGCCAAAAATCACGGTTAATGTCGCAATATCTGGCCGATTCGCGATGAGTAAGGCCAATACACTGACGAGCACGGCGACAAAAGCGAGCATAAGTTGCTGCGCCGCCACAAAACCAATGGCAGCAGCAGAGCTCAAAACAAGAAAACATAAGGCCAACGTTCGCCGTTCTGGTGATAAAAAAGTTGGCGCTACTTCACGAAATAACATGGAGAAAACCTCTTTGGCATTACGCCATTTTTCTAAATACAGCAGTTGTATCGGGCGTCTTTTGGCTTACTTCGTCCAATAACTGATTGAGCATTTTGCGCAGAAAGCGATTTAGCAAGATAAAATTTATCTTTTTGAACAAACCTTGCTTGTGCTTATTCTCCGATTCGATCGCTAACAGAAATTGAGATGACCAATAATCTAACAACGCCTGAATTTCGAAAAGCCGAATGACTGCACACGGAATGGTTTCACAGCCAAAATAGCCATCCAAAAATTCTCGCTCATATTTGGCTAATTGCCGTTGATTAAAGGCCAACCCTTGGCTAACGGCCCGAATGCCCGCGAATTTGAGTCTGAACAAAAAGTAGGCGATATCTTCATAAATTGGCACTTGCCATCGTCCAAGGGTATCAAAGACAATGACGCGCTCGTTGTTGCCAACCAGAATGTTACGCATGGCATAGTCACCATGTCCCAAACCCATGGGTAAGTGGTCTGGCAATAAATTGTCTGCGCTGGCTGTTGTTATGGGTTCGACATGTTGGAAGTAGCGCTTATCAGGCTGAATATCGACCAGAAAATTCGTAAAACTATGAATTGACTTTGTAAAATCGGTGCGCCCTTCATGCCGAGCCTGCGTATGTTCTAATTTCGGAAATGCATGGTATTTACGCAGCCATGCGCCCGCATTATGGAAAACACGACTCAAATCCATCCTCCGAAACGGATATCTGAGCCGATTTGTTTTCGCGAACACTTGCCGCAAACTAGGTGCAGAACTCTCTTCCATGACAATGGCCCGCTGCTCGGGCAAAAAATCAAACACATGTAGCGCACCAAAGCGTTGATCGTCAGGATGACCAAAGTGCGCATGTAAATTTGTGAGCATCTTGTATTCGAGATGCGACTTAGTCGCCAAATCTGCTTTCGAAGTCAGACGCGGGCGATCGAGGCCAGCCGCATCGACAGGGTTGACTGGTTGGGCAACTTTACTAACCGGCGGTGTCTTGACAAGGATACGGCGATGTTGGTTATCCATTCGTATATCAAACCGATAAAATGTTGAATTCGTGCGCGCCTGCTTATTGATGAACTCGATCTGTGCTTGACCTTCGCCCAAATTGGTAAAATATTGAGGGGCATTTTTGCTCAAATGCAAGATAAAAGCTTTTTCCTCATCCATCGTATCGTCCTTAGCGTATGGTGGTCAACAGGCAATTGTCCATAGTGATGATTAAACGAGTAACAGTTACACAGTTTTTCGATTAGCAGATGGCGTCAAAATTTGTCGCATCAGCGGGAGACGCAACAACTCAGGGAAAATTTGTTCCACGTTAAGTTCGCTGCGATTCAGAATAAAGACCAATAACGATACGATAATTGCCAATGGAAAGCTCAAGTAAACGGGCGGAACAACCAACCATTGGACTAAAAATAATCCTGCCCCCCCTAGACCAATACTTGCGTAGGTTTTCAGATAAGCCCAATCAAAAGGTTTAACATCTGTGCCAAAACGCAGGCCGATTTGGCAGAAGAAATTCTGAGCGATCATAGTAAGTGACGTGCTAACCGCGGCCCCTAATGCCCCATAATGAGGGATCAACCACAAACTGGTGCCAATACCAACAACAACAGAAAGGATATCTTGCGCAACAATATAACGCACCTTGCCATAGACGCGCAGCGTAAACGTATTAAAACCAAAGGCCGCATTGACGTAGTTGCCCAACGAAAGTAGCGCCAGGATCACGCCAGAATCGGCATAACGATTGCCAAACAATAACACGGTGAGCGGTGTCGCCAGTGAACAGGAAACCGCAAAAATCGGAAAAGAGATAATCGCAATCCAAATCGCACTTTGCCAATACAAGTCGTTAATGCCTTTACGCTCGTTGCGCGCAAACATGCGCGAGGCCAATGGCATGTAGAGAAAAGTAAAACTTTGATAGACTAGCATATTTAGCCGGGCCACAGGCACCACGGCGCGAAAAGCGGCCACCCCAATACTGCTGTTAAAATGTTCCAAAAGCAGTACTGGCAGGTAACTCCGCAACATGTAGACGAAATCATTGCTGAGCAGTGGGATACTAAAGCTAAAGATCTCGCGAAAAGGCATCTGAATCGTTTTGAGCTTAAAATGCTCAAGCAGCCCCTGGCGACGTAACATGCCCGACAACATCATTACATAGCTGGCAAACCCCAATAGACCGGCAATCACATACCCTACGGCTAACCAATAGACATCCTTGTGAATGGCTATGACAACGACCACTGCGACTAATTTAAGGCCAGGGCCAAGCACATGACGGCGTATGAAAATTGCCTTGGGGCTAGCAAAGACAGCAAACATGCCTTCATACAGGCTATCCAACGCATCGATTGGGGCAAATACGATCAAGATCAACAAAAGTGCCAAGGATAGTTGATCTTTGACATATGTGCCGGCAATTAGATCTTTCAGACCAAAGAGTAGCAAAACCATGATCAAGCCAAGGGCAGCAATCGTCCCCAGCATCATGATAATCGAGCCGAACATCTTGTCGTAGGCCTTGCGTTCCTGATAAATCGGCACAAAGCGCGTGACGGTTTTATCCAATCCAAAGACAGCCAGGCTTGAACCAAGCGAGGCAATCGAAATGGCATAAGCAAAGGCACCATAATCGCTCTTGGATAGATAACGCACCGTCAAGACCTGAACCACAAGATTAAGGCCTAACGAGATAAAACGCCCCACCAGGAGCAGGCTAGAGCCACGAATATGTTTTTTAGTCGCAGTTGGTTTGATGCCTGGTGTCGCATCCATTAAAGCTTCTGCGGTTGATTCTACAATTTTCATACTACCTCATCTATCTAGCCCGTTGCTTAACACAACGGTAAATTGAATATATTAGCGCTTTCTATAGCCCAAACAGCGCTACACTATTTTACTGTTCAGCGCCTGGAACTGGTGGCAATCCTGGCTTTTCATCGGCGGCAAAACCATGCGTCAACACACCAAAGCAGATATCCTGTGCACAGTCACCGATCTTTTCAATCTGTGGTGCCCACTGTTCGATGCCTGGCAATTTGTGGTGCGCATAATAATAGCGATAAGCAACGGCTAAGGCAGAATCATGGCGCCATTCCGTGTGTGAATCAACAATGATCGCGTCAATCGCCCGCTCAATCGATCCACGACCTGGGTAAAGATGGGTGACCCGCGGCTTGCCATCAGAGTAAACATAACTGTAATTAGGAATGTCAGAATTATCGACATTGTCGTAGCAGGAGCTATCGCCGCGGCGCAACATCAATTCACACTGTTGGATATTACTGCCAAGGTGAAGTTGCGGGTAATTCTCATACTCGCCATTGTACTGAGGAATATTGCAAAATTCCTGGCGTCGAGCATCTTCAGGAATAATGCCCTTTTCTGTAATTTGTGATTTGACTGGCAACCATTGATTGCTCTGTTGCTCACCGGTAAGCTCACTACAAGACATATTGCTAAAATACTCAATCCCATAACCGTTCATGCGGTCAAACATTAACTTATTGGCGCGTGCGTAGGCTTCTGCCGGCGACAGGGAAAGCGTCGTAATTTCATTCAGATTCTCTGGATTGCCAACTCGATGAACGAGCACCACATCGGGTCGATCCATTAGATAATCGGCAATATAGGCAAGTGAAACAGTTGATGACGCGCCCCAATTACTTTGTGCTCCTTCGGCCGTATAGGAGATCAGATAGTAAGGGTTTTTAACGAGCCAGTTCTGGAAAAGCTCTTTACAATTGCCAGAATCGATCTTCTCGTCAGCGTAAAGCGTGCTAACGGGGCCGTCGCATTTTAGCTTATACCAATAGTCCTCGATCAGATCGGCAGAAGCGACCAATTCTGGTGTACCCCAGCTAAACGAAAGACGACAATGTTGCTCCTCTAAAGAAACTTGCAAAACTTCGGACATAATACGCTGCAAGATATCCTTGACGTCTTTGGCATACTTAGTTTTCCCCGTCAAATGATAGGCAAGCGCTTTGGCATAAAGAATCGGCGCACCAGATTCGTTGTCAAGCCAGGTCGGCGAATCAGTTTGTGGGCAATCTTGCAGCGCATGCAACGACGAAAACTTCCAATCTTTGTCAGCCCAAGCTAACACCCCTTTGACAGCACTGCGATAAGGTTCAATGCCTTGATCCGCCTTGGCTTGGATGACTGCTAATTCCTTGGGCGTAGTTAGATACCCCTTAGACTCCCCAACTGTACCTACAGGGGGCGCTGGTTTTGTCGCCACTGGTTTAGCATTCTGCTCAATCTGAACATTTGTAACGACGGAAGCACGCGTTGGCACCACCGTAGCTATCTGCTCCGTTGCGCCCTGACCAGAGACCTGGGCCGCTGAATCGTCACTAGAACAAGCCAGGCAGATCACGGCAACAAAGAAAACCACACTCAAAAGAAATCCGCGAGATACGACCATTCAAACCTCATCAATCCAGGCTTCTAGAAATCAGCAATGCAGCCCTGGGTACATTAAAGTCAATATTATGTGTAGCTTATTGTCATTTGCACTAACGTGCTCGGTCCACCCAACCAAAGTCCAGTGTAGCCATCGGATGGCTATCTTACCTAGACGATAGCGTCAGGATCTGCTGCCTTGCTACGTTAAACAAATTCTAGGGGGTTTTCTTCTGTGCTGATGTCGGCATAGCCGTTTGATGGCCAAACGTGGCTGATGCTACATTCTGACGTTGAGGTTCCCAACGTTCAATTCGGTGCCCTCGCACTATATTTAAGGCAGCAAGAAGGGCCGCATAGTTAACCATACAAAAAAAGAAAGGAATCGTAAATACTTTTAGACGCCCCACGCGTGTGCCACCAAGGAGCATCCCGATAGCGGCACACACATAAAATGCGATTTGCCCTAGGGTAATAATTTGATAAAACCAGCCTTTTTGCCAAAGGAAAGGGCTAACCACCAACAGCAACAAGAGGGGAAAAACGACTAGGCGACGTAAAACCTTGTGCGAAAACAGTTGCAGCGCATAGAAGCCATGCTGGAATGGGTTGAGCAGCTCACGCCGCAACAAAACCGCACGCAGCCCACGGGTCATCACCCGCACTTTACGATTTAGCTCTAAACCACCCGAACCGGCAACCGGCTCATAGGCAATCGCATCCGGCGCAAAGACCAAGCGATATCCTTGCACAATCACACCGGTCGATGTGGTAAAATCGTCGGTCACGCCGGCCGGAACAGTTTGGAACAACGAGCGACGGATCGCGTAGATCGCGCCCGTCGCCGAGATTGCGTTGCCAGCCTTGCTTTGCGATTGCTTGAGCTTACGGTCAAAATTCCAATAACTATGTTCACCGGCGCCGGTGGCGCTGCTGCTCTGCTTCTTCAGGTAAACTTGGTTGCCGGCCACACCACCCACCTCGGCATCGGCGAAAGGACGCACGAGCGCCTGGATAGCATCCGGAGCATACATACTATTGGCGTCTGAGAAAACAAGAATTTCTCCGATCGATGCGGCTACGGCTGTATTCAGCGCAGCGGCTTTACCCTGGCGTGGCAAAGAAAGGAGACGGATGCCGTTGTCTGCATAGCCGCGCACAATTGCATCTGTGCCGTCATTTGACCCATCCGAGGCAATGATCACTTCCAGCAATTCGCGGGGATAATCAAGCGCCAAAACATTATCTAGCTTCTTGCTAATGCTGTCCGCCTCATTGTAAGCCGCAATAATCAGGCTGACGTGCGGTCTGATTTCCGCACTTTTATAAGGTCGGCGCCAGAGTAAACCGCGCGCAACAACCAACAATGGGAAAATCAGATAGACATAAATAATTAAGGCCAGCGCCACCCAGAATAAAACTAGGCTCATTGTGATTTCTCCGCAGCAAAATGGCTAGCGAGGATCGCCGCATTGGTATTCAAGTCAAATTCGTTCAGCACTTTATCACGGCCGGCTTGGCCAAAATGCTGGCGCAGGGCCGGATCTTTATATAACTGTTCCAAGGCATTTGCCAACGCTTGCGCATCGCCCGGAGGCGCTAAAAGACCGCTCTCACCATCTTTCACTAATTCAGGAATACCGGAAATCGCACTGGCAACCACGGGTACACCGCTTCCCATACCCTCCATTAGCACCACCGGAATACCTTCGCGCCGGCCATCACTACTTAGCACACTGGGCGTCGCCATCACATCTGTCTGCTGGAGTAAACGGACAATCTCTTCATGGGTCACCCGGCCATGAAAATGAATCCGTTCGGTCAAACCGGCCTGGGCAGTTTGCTGGGTAAGTTTTGCCAGATCAGGTCCATCAGCGACAAAATGACAGGCAAAATCTATGCCGCGCGCTTGCAGCAAGCGACAGGCTTCAATGAGGTAAGTTTGCCCTTTTACTTCGTGCAAAGTGCCAATACAAAGAATTGTAAATGGACCTTGCCCCAGTTCATGCGGTGTAGGGGCTGTCCGTGGCTGGAACAATTGGGTATCCACACCGCAATGGATCACCAATACTTTGTCGCGAAATTGCCCCTTGCATTCGGTCAGAATAATTTCTTTATTATATTCAGAAATCGGCACGGCAAAAGCGGCTTCAGCCACCTTCTCACGCAGCATATGCCGATCTCGATGAATATCCGAACCATGCGCCGTAAAGCTATACGGAATGCCTACAAGGCGATGAATGATAAATGCCGCCGCCGCTGGGTGGCTGGCAAAATGAGCATGAATATGGACAATGCCTTCAGCCGCCATTAACCGCGCAACATGAGCACTTTTGGGAAAGAAGGCCAAGGCGCCAACCAGATAGCGCATGCTCCCCCAGTTGGCCCGCACCAGCGTCCATAACAGACCAAGATACACCAGTGGTTTATGCAGCAAGAAATACAACTGCGTCAGCAAAATTGGCCAGGAAAAATGAGGCTGAAAGTGCGCCCGTTCCACAAACGCGGCCGCCTCTGGATGCATTACCTTTGTTCGTTCACGCTGGAGCGGGTACAACTCGATCTGCACACCCTGCTGCTCCATCGCCAGCATTTCATAGAG
>JBBQBY010000293.1:0-8423 GCA_038318235.1 Caldilineales bacterium | reverse complement strand
TTCTTTGGCCGGCCGCGGGGGGATTTTCGTCTCACGCATCTGCCCATCAGCCCCGCGTTGATAGAGCGTGCTGCCATCGCGATATTCGGTGAGCACAACCATCGGCACATGTTTGAAAAAAGGCTCAAGGCGTTCTAGATCCTTATCGATATCCTCAAGCGAGAGCACCAATACATCGACGTGCGGCAAAATAATTTCCGCGCTATCCCACGGCTTGCTGTAAACCCGGCCGGTTTCATCCCAACGGCGCATCCATCCTTGGGGCACGGCCACAACCAGCGTTGAATCGGGGAAAATCGGTGGAATGTCGCCGCCAATTTCGTTGACCAGTGGCCCAAGGAGTACGGCGCGCGGCTGACGGAGGGCGGTGGGGATTTCGTCGGCTGTGATCGGCGCCGCCGGTGTATAACAATATTGGATCCGCCCATGATCGGTGTAAACATTGGCAAAGGTGGTCGTTGTCGCACTGGGGAGGAGATGCAGATCAACCTCGGTTGGTAGTTCCGATAAATTCGTATCCAGCGCGGCCCGCGTGATCACCGTTGGTTGGCGACCCAGGCGTAAAGCCGTGATCGCCGCAAAACTCACGGTGCCACCCAAGCGGTAATCACTGTCTGGATGATTGGTAATGAGGTCACGGGTTAAGTGACCGATCAGCAGAATGTCGATTTGTGAATTATCTTGCGCCATGGGATTAGATTTTAGCATGCCTTGAACTCCCGGTCAAAGAACTTTTTAATTTCGTACGCATGTGGCGCACGGGTTAGTATAGATGATTAGATAGGAACGTTCGGGTAGCGCTTATCATGGATAGGCTGCAAATTGCAAAGAAAACGCCCCGCCTCTGGAGGCAGGGCGTTTAAGCCAAGCAAATAGCCACACGGTGCACTATTTGGCAACAATATTCACTTTACGACGCTCGCCATCACCGCTACTTTCGGTGTAAACGGTAGGGTGATCGCGCAGGGCCAGGTGAACCACGCGCCGCTCGTTGGGTGGCATAGGCTCTAGCGAAACCGCCCGCCCCGAATTTGTGACTTGGTCCGCCATGTGCATGGCTAATTGCGTCAATTGCGTCAAACGACGTGCTTTATATTGCTCAACATCGACGACGATATTCTTCCACTGGCGTAGCCGTTGGTTGATCATCAAGCGGAGTAGATATTGCATGTTGTCCAGTGTTTCGCCGCGGCGACCGATCAAAGCCCCTAAATCGGCGCCACGCACATCTAATAGTAGATAGGCCTCTTCATATTCCCCGGTTTTGCTATCCCCGGTTTGCCAGGTAGCCGTTACTTCGCCTTGGAAACCCATAAGTTGAATCATTTTGGTTAATAATTCAACGGCTAGTTGGGCCAGAATCTCATCGGTGGCTGGATCAGAGTCGGTAACGGCGGGCAATGTGCTGTCTAAGGTCTCGGCTACAGGAGTGGCTTCGTCGGCTAGGATGGGCGCTGGCGCAGCGGCGGGTGTGGTTTTCGTCTCTTCCACTGGCGGCCGCTGCATGGTGTTTGTCTCCGGCGCAGGAGTGGTTGGCAGCACAGGGGGAACAGCTAGCTTTGGGCTGGCTTGCTCCACCACTGGCTCAGCCACGATTGCCGCCGCCGGCTTCATGGGCTGCTCTTCTACGCCAGTTGAGCGCAGCGTCAAGCGCACATGGGCTGGTTCGCTACCAATCCCAAAGATGCCGCGGCTTCCTTTGTTCAAGACTTCGATGTCAACTTGGTCTTGGCGCAGCTTTAACGTTTTCAGGCCATCCGCAATCGCTTCGTCTGTTGTTTTGCCCGTAAATTCGTAGCTCTGTGCTGCCATGACCTATTTCCTTTTTTCTTTACGCCGTTTTGGCTGGGTCGTTGCACTTTTCTTGCTGGGCGCATCCTCAATATCGTCAGCATCCAGATTGTTGGCTGTGATGGCTTTTAATCCACCAGTGATCTCTGGTTTTGTCGAGCGCGGTACGTCGATGGTGACCGTCGCTGGCTTGCCACTACCCACCAAATTAAAACGATTGCTCGTCACTACCCACTGCTGTAGCATCTGTAACAAGTTGCTGGTGACCCAATAGAGCGTAAGGCCAGCCGGTACCTGGATCGTGAAGAAGCCAAACATCAGCGTCATCATTAAGCTCATTTGCTGCATCATTTTCGCTTGGCTGTCACCATTGGCCGGTGCAGCCATCGGCGTCATATATTTTTGCATGACGAATTGCGACGCCACGAGCAAGATTGGCAAGACTAAATAGCTGGCGAGCAGGATATAGTTACCCGCTTTAAAGGCCTCGGTTAGCCAGGCTGTGCCTTGAGAATAGTGCGGGAACCCAAGATCGGGAATCCAAAAAAAGTTGGCATTCTGCAAGGCTGGCCCCAATGTCATCAAGGCTGCGTATAGGCCAAATAGAATCGGCATCTGAATCACCAGCGGTAAACAACCACTGACGGGGTTAACGCCGGCTTCTTTATAAAGCTTCATTTGCTCTTGGGCTAGTTTTTCTCGATCCTTGCCATATTTCCTTTGCAATTCCTGAATTTTTGGCTGCATATCCTTTTGGGCTTGCATGCCACGCATCTGGGTCACCGTCAAAGGAAAGGTGATAAGCTTAATGATCAGAGTAAAAACTATGATCGCGAAGCCCCAATGGTAGGGTACGCCGGACTGTTGTAACATTGTATGGAGCCAGAGCAGCGACTTGGCTAGGGGCCAAACGACGATAGTCTGCCAAAGCCCACTTGCCGGCACCTTGTAGACATCAACACCTTCATGTGGGACACCACAGCCACTCAGAGCCAAAACGGCTATGATCAAGACCAGAAGGATCCAATATTTACGCTTCACGTAGAGTTTTCTCCTTTAAGAGAACCACAACAAGTAGATCGCCACGAAACCCAGCATGAGTTTTGAAGCGTTTCCTTTAATCAAGGGACTGGATCGAAGCCGCCTTCATGCCAGGGGTGGCAGCGCATAATCCGTTTAAACCCCATCCAACCGCCTTTGCGAACCCCATATTTTTCAATCGCCGCCGCCGTATAATGGGAGCAGGTCGGATAATAACGGCAATTGCTGCCGAGCAACGGTGAAATGAAACGTTGATAAAAACGAATCAATAGTAACACAAAGTGTTGCATAGGGCTATATCTATTCGAGATCTAAATCTATTCAAAAGCTAGTTCAGCAACGGCTACCAAAGCGTCAAGCGGATACGTTTGAATGGCTTATTCGTCAACTGCCGCTTGTGGCACCATCGTCACGTAACAAATGCGCCCGCCGAAGGAGGCGGGCGCAGGCGGTGTCCATCTGCTGAAAACTCGCACGACCAATCGGGTATTTAGCAATAAAAACAATATCCCACCCAGGCTCAATTAGTGGCATTCGCAAGCGAGTAGCTTCGCGTAAGCGACGCTTGACTTGATTGCGCAGTACAGCGCCCCCAATTCGACTGCTAATGGAGAAACCAAAGCGACTATAAGTCAGCTCATTCTGAAGCACGCACATAACCAAAAGCTCATTACCATAGGATTGGCCGCGACGGCGAATTTCCTGGAAATGTTGATTTTGGCGAACTCGATAGCGCTGTTTCACTCGGCCACTAGACGACACAGAACCTGAGAATGCTACTTATAGCATTGAAAACGTAACATCTATATTCCAGACGTGGCTGTATAGAATGTTACTTTTTAACAAAATAAGTATATAATATTGTAAACCTCTGGGCACACTCAACCAATCCTATGGGTGTAAATTAATAGACATCCCCTACGATTGATGAGAAGTAACAAAAGATCAAGTGCGTTTAGTCAATTGACTTGCGCATGGTCAATTGCACACTCAATTTTGCGCGGCCGGCTAAACGTCGGCGCCGCAAGACATTGCGACCACCTGGTGTCATCATGCGATTTCGGAACCCATGGGTTCTCAAGCGTTTACGAACTTTTGGTTGCCAAGTGCGTTTTGTGGACATGGTTTGCTCCTTACCATCGATTAACAGCGGCAGTCGCTGCGTAGGGCTATTCTCAAACGGATATTATACGTGGATCTATTTCTACCTGTCAAATTGCGCTAGCTTTTTCCACCGTAAAATTTACTGCTGCCTGATTATCGCTCGGCGGATGGTAAACGTATACTTTTAGTCTGTGAATAGACGTGTACTATCGCTGAAGTAAGCTTTAAATGGCACTTTGCCACTATACCCTTGCCGCTGGTGCTTGGCAAAAACCCGCGTCTATATTGCTCATTATTTACAATTCGGGCTTGGCAAGCAATGGGAGTAGTGGTAGTATAATTTCTGTTAGAAGTTCAAGTTTTGTTGGAGGTTGAATGTCCACACAGTCTGCGCGACATCCCACTGACCTGGGACTGACGCCGACAGCGCAATTCTCTCAGGTGAAAAATTTGCGTGAAAAAGACCACAATGAGGGTACTATGACTCAGGGCCTGTTGCTTGCTGGGGAAAGTCCTGATTTGTTGCGTTGGCGCGCTGATATGCTGATGGATGAAATGATGCTGGGCGCGGTTGATGTTTATGCAGGAGAACCCAAAGTTGCACCGCCGCCTGCCGCTCCATCGCTTTACCAGCCACACAATGGCTATGCTACTGGCGCCGAAGGCGATCCAGCTGTTTCCGCGCGGTCGGCCCATGAAAATGGGCGTAACAGCGTTTATCACGGGCTAGAAACGCCTGCCGTGAATGGGCATGGCGTCAATGGTTACACTGAAAATGGGCGCATTGGAAATAATCGGCAGGCTGAAAATGGCGGCACTGATGGGCAAGCGTATCGACCAGTAACTACCGCCTCTACATCAGCCTTACCCGAAGTAAGTTCTGCTAAAGCAGAAGGCCAAACTGGGCAACCTCGCCACAATGGGCCGGTAGAGCTACCAGCCCGTGAAACGAAATCATGGGTGTTTTCTGCTGAAGCTCGTTACCAACAGATTGCGCGTAGTCAGAACACTGAGTCGAGCAGTCAGTTGCCAGCTAATTTTACTTCGTCGATTCCTGTCCCCACCGCTGCCCAACCGTGGATGGCGGCAGAATCGCCTACGTCTGCTGCGAATCCATTGTCCGCGGTCTCTGAATTTACCCAAACTGGTCAAACTCAAAATGGCTATATCGCCACTAATGGCAATCACAGCCCAGAGTTAGGGCCAGTGCGCCGGACCGTTGCCCAAGTGACGAGCGCGATGGCGATGCCCGTTCAGGGTGTAGCCCCTATGACAGGCGGTTCTAGTACACAGAACGGACCGAACCGTAATGGAAAATGGTCTAATCTCCTGCCGCGAGTATCCAACACCGACTTACAAACCTTGCAACAAGAAATTACCACGTTGCATAGTGAGATTAATGCCATTTTGCCTGCTAGTCATGAATCGAACCAGCGCTCGCAGCATTTGCTGGAAAAAGCCCAGGCGATTTTAGAAAACGATCCGATGCGCTCGGCCGAAGTTGAATATTATTTGCAGCAAGTGCGCACCATTTTTCAACGGGTGCAGCAGACGATCCATTGGTCCAATCTCTATCGCAATCGTTTGTTGATCTATCTGACCAGTTGGTCATTGCTGGCGGCGATTGTGATTCTAGCCCGTTATTTGTATCAACCTCAAATGGAAAATTTGATGATTGGTCTGGGCAATTGGGCCACCGACAGCTTTGCTGCGCAAAACTTTGTTGCTTGGCTGAGCACGTTATTTGCTGGGGCATTGGGCGGCGCGCTGGGGACATTGATTAATTTACGTCTGCATAGTCGTCTTGAACATGGCTTCTTTGACCGTAAATATGGGTTGCGAAGTTTGATTTTACCAATTATGGGTGCGCTTTTTGGTTTTGTGCTTTATCTATTCGTTGGTTTGATCTTCTATCTGCTAGAGATTAACCCGTCCATAAACATGACCCTGAGTGCGCTGCCTGTCTTGATCGCATTTGCTTTTGGTGTAAGCCAGGAATCAATTTATGGCACGCGTAGATAATTTTGTCTTGCTTACGTTATGATCTACGCAGAAATTATTGTCAACGTCCCGATCCGCCGGTCTTTTGGCCACCACGGCACTGAACCACCACCGCCTGAGCCAATGCCCTTCCTGGCGGAGCATGAAGCCGACGCGCCTGTAAACGCAGCTTTACAGGCTGCGGCTGCCCTCCAAATTTTTCACTATCATTTGCCTGCCGAACTTGAAACCGTTGTACAACCGGGTCACTTGGTCTGGATTCCCTTTGGTCGCCAACAGATTCAGGGCATTGTCGTCCGCCTGGCCAAAGATGCGCCGGTGCCTACAAAGGCAATTCTCCGCTTGGCTCGCCCTGAGCCGGTAGTTACAATGGCTCAGGTTGAACTCGCCAGTTGGATTGCTGATGCCTATGTTGCGCCGCTGGCGGAGGCGATTAAGCTTTTTTTACCCCCCGGCCTCTTTACAAAAGTGAATGGCGAAGGCACGGCACGCGCAAAACGTGAACTGGAAGTGACGCTGCTCGCCGATGCTGGCATGATTGAACAGCGTTTGCCTACATTGGGCCGGGCCAGCCAAAAAGCAACGGTGCTGGGCTGGTTATTGGAGCATCAAGATCAGTTGCCCACACCTCAAGTATTACAGCAGCTTTGTGGCCTAAGTACACCGGTTGCCATCAAGAGCGTCTTAGCGGAGGGTATCGCTGAGCTTGTGAATGGCCTGGTGCAACTGGCCCAATCCTATACCGAGGCGCGCCAGACTTTATTACAATGGCGCGGGGTGGATAAGTACGCCACGGTTTTGCAAACGCTATTGACGGCAGGGAAACCGCTCTGGAAAAGTGATTTACATGCCCGCACCAAGACCGACTTAGAAACTTTACGCACCCTGCAAGCGGCTGGTTTGGTGAGCTTGGTTGAAAAAGTCCACTTGCGTGATCCGTTGGCCGGCCAAACTTATACCATTACAAAGGCCCCGCCGCTGACGACCGAACAGACGCAAGTTTGGCAAAAGGTCGCCGATCATTGGCAAGCAACGCAGACAGCTGCCGCCAAATTTCTCCTCCACGGGGTAACCGGGAGCGGCAAGACCGAAATCTATTTACGCTCAATTGAATATGCCCTGGCCAATCAACGCCAGGCCATCGTATTGGTGCCAGAGATTGCGCTAACCCCCCAAACTGTCGCCCGTTTCGCTGGCCGATTTCCGGGCCGGGTAACCGTCATTCATTCTGCCCTTAGCACCGGTGAACGTTATGATACCTGGCGATCAATTCGCGCGGGGACTTTTGATGTGGTGGTCGGGCCGCGCAGCGCGCTCTTTGCGCCTTTGCCGCGCCTGGGGCTGATCATTCTGGATGAAGAGCACGAAAGTTCTTATAAGCAAAATGCGGAGGAATGGGGTAGTTTTACAGTCTTTTATGATGCGCGCATGGTGGCGCATAAGTTGGCGGAATTAACAAATAGCGCCCTGATCCTTGGTAGTGCTACTCCTAGTTTGGAAAGTTATTACGCAACAACGCAAGGTAAGCTTACTTTGCTGGAAATGCCGCGGCGGGTGATGGGCCATCAGGCACCAGCCGCGCCACCAGATGATACTTTGCTGGTAGCAGAACCGGCACATAGTGCGTCTGTCCTTGCTGAGCGTACACTCGTGGCGCCGAAGCCCGTGATCTATGCTGAGATGCCGCCCGTAGAAATTGTCGATATGCGCCAGGAATTGCGCGCCGGTCATCGCAGCATCTTTAGTCGAAGTCTTCAAGCTGAATTGCATGCAACCCTTGACGCTGGCGAACAGGCGATTCTCTTTCTAAACCGGCGTGGCACCAATACGTTTGTGATGTGTCGCGACTGTGGCGATGTCCAGGAGTGTCCACGCTGTGAAGTGCCGCTTGTCTATCATGAAAATGCGCAGGAGCTTGTCTGTCATCATTGCAACAAGCGCTACCCCATTCCTGTGATCTGCCCAGCGTGCAATAGCAAACGCATCAAGTACTTTGGTAGCGGTACACAACGCATCGAAGAACTGATCCAGCAGATTGAGCCGCGTGCCCGCCTTCTGCGTTGGGATGCGGATACGACAAGCCGCAAAGGCAGTCATGCGACCATTTTGCGACAGTTCGCCGCCCATGAGGCCGATATACTGGTGGGTACGCAGATGATTGCCAAAGGCTTAGACTTGCCCCTGGTGACGCTGGTCGGCGTGATTGCCGCCGATGTTGGGCTCTATTTGCCTGATTTTCGCAGTGGCGAGCGCACATTTCAATTGCTCACTCAGGTGGCCGGTCGCGCCGGGCGCAGTCAGCGCGGCGGGCGCGTTGTGATTCAGAGCTATCGGCCAGAGCATTATGCGATTCAGGCCGCGGCGCAACATGACTATGCTGCCTTCTATCAACATGAAATTGATTTCCGCCGCGAACATGGTTATCCGCCCGCTCGGCGGCTGGCCCGTTTGATCTATTGGGATAAAAAGTCTGAAAAAGCCCAGAC
>JBBQBY010000292.1:0-8476 GCA_038318235.1 Caldilineales bacterium | reverse complement strand
AAAAGCAACTCAAAGCTTTTTTAACTGCAAAGAACGCGAAGAGCGCAAAGGGGATTTCCTTCGCGTTCTTCGCGGTTAAAAGCTTTATTTGGCCAACGCCAACCCGAACAGAGCAAGCAACTCTGTCACTTCGCACAGTGCGCCATAAATATCGCCGGTCAGGCCGCCATTCAGCTGACGCGCTGCCCAGCGCGCCGCGAACAGGCCTGCCAAGGGACCAAGCAAGCTTAAAGCTGCGGTATGATCTATGCTCACGCCAAGGATGAAGATGATCAAAGTACTGACGGTCGCAATCTTCAGATGACGCGCATCTAGCCCCTGCCGCATGGCGCCCCCGAGCGACACGGTGGGCTGATCGGCGCGGGCATAGGGATAACGTTGCGCCGCCCAGACCAACATCCAACGCCCCCATACTGGTGCCAATAATAAGCCACTCCAAAGCGCCGGGCCATGTTGGGTGACCAACTGAGCTAACAAGGCCCACTTCATCCCTACCACCACCAATAACCCAATCGCCCCAAAGGCGCCCATATGCACATCTTTCAAGATCACCAGTCGGCGGGCAACGGGCACGGGCGCAAAGAGAGCGTCACAGGTATCGAGCAGGCCATCGAGATGTAGGCCACCACTCAGAACAATCCAGAGGGTTAATAAGCAGCCGCCTTGCACGGCAGAGGATAAAGAGGAAAAATGCAAGAGGCCGGCCAGTGCGATCAAGAGCGCGCCCAAAATCGCCCCAACCAGTGGATACCAGACAAAAGACTGGCCAAGCAGGGTGGGACGATGCGTAAATTCAGCGTCGGAGATCGTAGAAGCGGGCAGCGTGGTGAGGAAGCCGAGCGCAAGCCGCAGGCCAGCAGGCAGGCGGATCACACGGTCCCTTGTCCGCTCGCTTTTTCGGCGACATTGGCTTCGCCAAAGGTTGCCATTTCATTGAGCGTTGTCACCGCCGCATCTAACATCGGTAAAGCGAGCAAGGCGCCACTGCCTTCGCCCAAATGCAAATGTAGATCCAAAATTGGGCTCAGTTCCAGATAATTGAGCAAAACAGTATGACACGGCTCCGTACTGCGATGACCGATAATCATAAATGCTTTGCTCGCTGGACAAAGTTTAGCTGCGAGCGCCGCGCCCGCCGTTGCAATCGCGCCATCAATCAGCACAGGAATCCGCGCTGCCGCCCCGGCCAACGCGATGCCAGCAATCGCGCCAATTTCCAAGCCACCTACTTTGCTCAAAATATCAATTGGATCGTGCGGGTCGGGCAAATGTAAGGCCAATGCGCGCTCGATCGCGTCACATTTGCGCCGCCAACCGGGCAAGCCAATGCCTGTGCCCATGCCCACCACTTGCGAGACCGGTGTGCCCGTCAACACCGCGGTGATCGCAGCGGTTGCGGTCGTGTTGCCAATCCCCATATCGCCCGTGAGCAACAGACGCGCACCGGCGGCAATCTCGGCGTTGGCCACCATAATGCCAGCTTCTACAGCAGCGACAGCCTCGCGGCGGCTCATGGCAGCTGCCTGGGTCATGTTATTGGTGCCGGGCCGGATCTTCATGGCATAGAGTTGGGGATGGGTAGGCAAATCAGCAGCTACACCAACATCTAACACGACCACTCGACTATTAAATTGGCGCGCCAGCACGTTGACAGCCGCGCCACCGGCCAAGAAATTGAGCACCATCTGGGCTGTCACTTCCGAGGGATAGGCACTAACCCCTTCGACTGTGACGCCATGATCGCCAGCACAAACAATTACACTGCGCGGCGAAAGGGCAGGCCGCAACTGACCGGTCATACCGGCCAATTGCGCGCTCAAATCTTCTAGAATACCCAGCGCGCCCAGCGGCTTTGTTAATTGTTGCTGTCGCGCCCGCGCGGCCTCCATGGCGACACCATTTAACTCTGAAACCTGATTGATCGTTGCTGCAAGAAGATGCTGTGACAATGGGAATCTCTCTACCTGAATTGGGAATTTATAACTGGAAATTTATCTAAACAGCTAACTCATATTACACAATCGACGGCGAAGCACCCGTGCTCAAACACCGACAAGCGACCAAAAGCTACCCAAACCTGGCGCCGCATTTACATGACGCACCGTCGCTGCTACTTCGCCAATCAATAATTCGGGTGCGGCTACCTGTTGCGATTGGGCAAATTCAGCTTTCCGGCGAGCGCACGTCGCCTGAATCTCTTGGCGATCACTAACGTTCCACTCACCCGTCATCATCCGCTTCATCTCTTCCAATTCAAAGAAGAAGACGTCATCCAGTTGCAGCAGGCGTTGGTCAATCATCGCTTCTTTAGCCGCCGCCAAGGCCCAGCCATGCGTGCCATCTAAAATATAGGCGAAGGCATGCAAGGCTCGGCTTTGCAGGGCTAGACATTGGCGAATTTTCTGTAACAATTGTCGCGCTTCTTTGCGCTGTCCAGAAGGCACCGCATCTAACAATTTCTGTTCGCTCTGTGCAATTGGCGACGCATCGGGCATTGATAGCTGATGGAGCGCATAAGCCAAAATTGCACGCAGCACCGGCGTAGGATCTTGGCGCCAACGCAAATGGCGAATTTCACCCTCGGCCACACAACGGTGCCCGTACAAGGCCAAAAATTCAGTCACGGCCGCCGTCACGCGCGAATTTGGTAGAGTCGCTGACCAGTTTTCAAAAATGCCCGCTTGCAACCACGCGATGGTCGCCGGATCGCCAGCGGCTAAATCACCAAGCGCCCGCAAACGATTAGCCATCGCCTGCTCAACAAGATTGCTCACATCGCTGGTCGCCGCCTGAATCAATGTCAGGCTAGCTGGATCGTCTAGCTTATCCAATGTCAGGCGAATTAAACGGTTACAGGCCACTTCCAACTGATAACGGGCGGCAAAAAAGCCAATAAAAGCCGGCACCGCGCTATCTTCGATCTCTTCCATAATTTGCAAAATTTCGGCCTGGGTCCAGCGCAATTCTTGGGTCTTGGCTTGCCATTGCTGCGCCATCTGCGTAACCGAGTCTAGTTCGCTGGCTAGATTTTTTAAGGTATCGTCAATTTTCTTCTGATTCAGTCCTGCCTTGAAACTAGCCACAAGCCCCGGTTTTTCCCACTTAAAGAGCGGAAATAACTGGCCATCCAGGCGCAGCGTCAACGGTTCAAGCCCCGCAAATTCAGCGTCGCGTTGGGCCGACAGGGTAAGATTCAGGTAAGGCCGCCCTTGATATTGACGCATGATGCGGGCGCGCGGCATGGGATCAAAGCCTAAGCGATCAAAATATTGAAACCAGGCGCGCCCGGCAACTTCGGCCAATAGGCTGTAGCTAAATGGCGTCAATGGCGGGGTCGACAATGGCTTTACTGCAACTAATGGTTGCAGCGGATGCTGACTCCAGGCTGTGCGACTACCTGACGGCAGACCACCGGGCAAGACATAATCGAACAAAATCCACCTCTGTACTAAATTATCTGGACCAGATTAACTGACAAGGAGCTTATTTTTGACCCAACCCTAAAATCTAGGTATTCGAAGGTCAAACACAGCCTGGCGCTTCTCCTACAACAGTTGAGTAGCATAGCACAATATTGAGGACGCACTCGCAACAGTTTGCTGACAAACTATCGTCCAGGCAGCAGTTTGGCCAGTGTCCTATCGACTAATCAGTGCTATCTCTCGACTGAAGTCAACGCTTTACGCGCCAAGAATCGTAAAAGCGTAGCTGGCATCGGCTTGCCTAGCTTAGAAAACATGTGGCGTTATTGTCAACGGATTGGCGTAAAGTGTCAATTTTCACGGGCGATTGATAAGGGTTCGGGTGCTCAAAGGTGTCATCGCCCGTGGTAAACCAGGGATGGCTCATCATTTTTTTCGGTTGCGGCGCTTGGTGTGATGTTGCAATTCAGCCGAAAGCAGATAAAATGACGGATGGAATTTGCTAGATATGCACTTATTTTTTCTTTTATTGGATAAATTATGACAACTGAAATGCAACTTGAAACCGAAACGAGCGATCAGTTCCGCAAAGAGCAACCGGTGTTGGTCTTTGTCTCGACCGATATTGTTTCTGGCATGGATGAAATTGCCCGCGAGAAGTTAATTAGCAACTTGCGCCACTACAGCACCAGTGGCCTGTCTCCGCTCTGGGTCAACTGGCTACGGCATCGCGCCGATCTGCATTTTGCCTGCCTGGTGCACGATCTGCAAGAATTTAACGATTTTATGCTCGATGTCGTGCGCAAGGTGGAAGGCGTCCGTGAGACAACGACGATCCTGAGTTTTAGTGGCCGCGCGGACATCGATGCGCTGTTAGAATTGGAAATGGAAGTGAGCCCGAACAGCAACACGGTGGCCAGCAATGTGCTGATCGATGTCCAGCCTGGCATGGATCGCCAATGTTTTCAGGCGCTGCTCGATCTGCCGCCCCACCCCGATGTACGGCGCGTCTGGCTGCTCAACTGTTATCACAGCGAAGATGCAGATTTGATGATGTTGCTGCTCGGCAAAAATGTGGCCGCGCTCACCGGCTATGTGATGAGTTGGGTGCGCACCACGCCCGGTGTGATCGACACAGAAATGGGCACAGTGATGGACTGGCGCTGGTTGGCCAGCCCGGAAAACGTGGTGGAACTCTGTGAAATGTTCTTTACGCATGACCCAATCAGCAAGAATGACCGGTGATCGTAGGCCGGCGCAAGGAAAAGCTTTCACAGAGCGCACAGAGCAACAAACGCAAAGCACGGTTGGCTTTTTCTCTGTGTTCTCTGTGACTCCTTTGTGGGCTCTGTGTAACCGCCCTGCTTGCGTACCATGCGTTATTCACGCTTCGTCCAACGGGTACAACGGGCGCCGCACATGTTTGAAAGGCAAAGCGCGCAGATTCGGGCTGGCGACACCGGTCACATCGACAATCAAGATCTCCACGGCAAACGGTGCATAGGCAGCCCGAAACGCGGCTGGCGACTTGACGATCATGATCTGGGCGTCGCGCGGCTCCAAGCCAAGCGAGCGATACAGTTCCGGATCCCATTGGCGGCAAGGTCGCTCCATCACGACCAGATAAATGTGGCCGATCACTAGGACGCCCGTCACCCCTCGGCTCACCACCGCCCCGTGAAAGCCTGGCCCTTTCTGCCTTGGTGCCGGCCCACGCAAGATCTCCTGGGGGCCAAAATGGTCCCACGAACCAGGCACGGGTGAGAAGCTATGTGATTCTTGGGCAAAGCCGCCGACGGCGATTTTCATCAATCCACCTTTTCTATTTATGGTTTATGCAAATTAAGAGCATGGCACGCAAAGAACGCAAAGAAGAACTAGAATAAGTTAGTAACTCATGTTACGCAGCTTGTCGTATACGCAACGTTCGCCCGGTGTAGGGAGCATCCTCAGATGCGGCTTTAGCCTACAAGAGCCGCATCTGATAGACAAAACAAATCAAAGGCATACAAAAGGTAGGTGCGGTTTTTAACCGCACTTGGCTGGTTTACCCAAGCTGTGCGGTTAAAAACCGCACCTACGCTTGTCTGGCATTTAAATGGTTTGTCTATGAGGATGCTCCCTACACGTCTAGCAGGCGACGAGCGTACCATGAGTTAGTAAGCTTTGTGAACTTTGCCTGTGTAAATTCTACTATTGCAGTTTTGGCTTGGCGGTTGCTTCGTTCAACAATTTGACAACGCGCTGTAATATCTCTTCGGCTACCTCGGTTTTACGCAGCAGTGGCAATGTTTCAACACCCCCATCTCGCCCAAAAAGTGTGACACGATTGGTGTCCACGGCAAAACCGGCGTCGGCGGCGCTGACATCGTTGGCAACAATCAGATCTAAACCCTTCTTTTGCAATTTTCCCTGGGCATTCGCGGCCAGATTTTCCGTCTCCGCCGCAAAGCCGACCACGGCCAGCGGTCGCCCGGTCGTTTGCCGTTGTTGCGCCAACGTCGCCAGGATATCAGGATTCGGGGTCAATTCTATGATGGGCGCGCCCGCCTGTTTTTTGATCTTCTGGGTAGCGACTTGCGTTGGGCGAAAATCAGCCACCGCAGCCGCCATGATCAGCACGTCAGCCGTCAGACAGGCTTGCTGCACAGCGGCTAACATTTCGGCGGCTGTATTCACCATGATTACAGTCGCGCCACTTGGCGTCGGCAAAGCGGTCGTCGTGGTGATCAAAACCACCTCAGCGCCCAAATCCAACGCGGCTTGGGCCAGCGCATAACCCTGTTTGCCCGAAGAATGGTTAGAGAGAAAACGCACCGGGTCCAACGGTTCACGCGTGCCACCAGCTGTGATCACTACTTTGCGCCCGCGCAGCGCGCCTGCTTGAGAAAACAATTGGCGAATGTGGCCTAAAATTGCCAGCGGTTCGGTCATGCGCCCGCGCCCGACTAAGCCCGACGCCAGATGACCCTCTTCCGGCCCGACGATCACAGCGCCGCGCGCCGCCAACAGTTGCAGATTGGCCTGCGTGGCGGGATGGGTATACATGCCGCCGTCCATCGCCGGCGCCAACAGACGCGGACAGGTGGCCGCCAACGCCGTCAGGTTGAGCAGACTATCAGCGCTGCCCTGCGCCAATTGTGCCAGTGTGTTGGCCGTCACTGGCGCAATCACCAGCAGATCGGCTTGGTGGGCCAGCCCGATATGCAAGACGTGCGCTTCATGACCCCACAGATCGACATCGGTGTAAGCGCGTCGCCCGGTCACCGCTTGAAAGGTAAGCGGGGTAATAAATTGGGTGGCCGCTTTCGTCAAAATCGTGTCCACCTGCGCGCCGGCCTGGGTCAATTTACTGGCCAGATCGGCCGCTTTGTAACAGGCAATGCTGCCGGTGACGCCGAGAAGAATACGTTTACCTTGGATTGGGTTCATGATGCGCGTTTCCCTGTCTACCTCTCGCCTAATTTGGTTCAATCGGATCGCAAGGGTCGGGCCACCAGCTGCGCAACGAAGTCGTTGCGCAGCTAGCAAGCGGCTGATTGGTGGTCCACCGCCTTCCGGGAAGGGTATTAGCGCTCATTACCTGAACGAATAATCCCTTCCCGGAAGGTTGTTCGTTCCCCCTGAATTCCTGAAGAGCCCCTAATTTTCTTTCTGATTCATCGCATAGACCATGCGCAGCCCGTCAAGCGTGAGCCAGGGCGCGATGTGTTCCAATACTGGGGTTTCATTGGCGATCAACCCGGCGAGCCCACCGGTGGCGATCACTTTCATGGTTGGGCCCAGTTCGGCGCGAAAACGCGCCACCATGCCCTCGACCAACCCGACATAGCCAAAGAGCAAGCCTGACTGGATCGCGTGGATCGTGTTGCGCCCAATCGCCGTGGGCGGGCGCGCCAGATCGACCTTGGGCAACTTGGCCGCGCGCTGGAAGAGGGCATCCGCCGAAATGCCAATCCCCGGCGCAATTGCCCCGCCCAGGTAATCGCCGCCTGCGGTGATCGCGTCAAAGGTGGTGGCCGTGCCAAAATCCACAATACAGGCCGGGCCACCATAGATGCGATAGACGGCCACTGCATCGACAAGGCGATCAGCGCCGACGGCGTTGGCTGGTTCGTACAGCACGCGCATGCCGGTCTGCACGGTCGCATCCACAACCAACGGTTCATATTGTAGGTAATTGCGGCAAACCTCCACCCATTTGCCGGTCAGCGGCGGCACCACCGAAGCCAGCGCAATGCCATCGATCGCCGCGGTCGCCAGCCCGGCGAAGTTCAACAAGCCGAGCAATTGCATCGCAAATTCGTCCGGCATGCGGTCGTGATCGGTCGCCAGCCGCCAGCGTGGCCCCAGCGTTTCGCCATTATAGAGGCCCAGCGTGATATTCGTGTTGCCAATGTCAATACAGAGTAGCATAACATCTCTCCTGGTGGCGCAAGGAAAAAGGTGCTTGCGCCGGTTTTGGCGCGGGCGCGGGAATCGGTGCGGGAATAAATTCCGCGGCTGACAATAACAAGTCGCCTCAGCGACTAGGATTTCAGTGCCTGAGGGTACTTGCTAATCTGTCAGCCGCGGAATTTATTCCCGCGCTGTTCTTATTTTCGCTGGATCTGGTATAATAGTAAAGTCGAATGTTTGAAAGGAGCGCTATTCCAATGCATGCTTATGAATTTTCTACAACAATTTCTAATGCGGGACAGGTTCTGATCCCGGCGCAGGTTGCGGATAAGTTACCCGAAGGTGCTTCTGTGCGCGTCCTGATCTTGGTAGATGAAGTTGAGCCATCTGTGAACGGACACAGTGATTATTCTGAGACTTTATCTTTCCTGCCTTCGTTAGAAGAATTAGTGGCTGAAATTAAACGCTCACCTGCAAAACCAGCCAACTTTCACCCAGGCGATGGATTGCTGGCCTGGCGATTAGCAAATCCTGTGGTTGAGCCAGACCCAGATTTTGATGAAACAGCCTGGAATCAGGAATGGGCCCGGATTGAGGCTGAGATGAAAGCTGCCAAGTCTAGTGTATGAACAGGCAGAGTTTAAGCGTTGGGGTGA
>JBBQBY010000291.1:0-8555 GCA_038318235.1 Caldilineales bacterium | reverse complement strand
GCTCCAATGCACCACATGACCATGAACATTTTACTTGGTAGTGGATTTCCTACCAAAACGCCCAATATTCAGTTGTCTGACAGGTGTAATTGTAGCGCAGTTTGGTGGAATTAACAATAACAATTCGCTTACAGTCTAAAGCCGCTGAAGCGAGGAAATGGCGACGCTTCTACTGAAGCGTATATATCCCACCCCTAAAGGTGCGTGGGGTTTACGCCCTAAAGCCCTAATAACGGAGGATATCCATCTCTAATTCCGGCGCTTCACTAATCGTCTGTTTGCGGCCTTCGACGGCTTCGATCCAAAATCGCCACATGTCACCCGCGGTTTTGGGTTTTTTATCCGTTTTGACTTTGTCGTAGGTGTTTTTGGCATGCACTGCATCGCGGAAGCGCCCTTGCTCCACGCCCCAGGCAATCGCTTCTTCCGGCCCATTAAACGAAGTCGGCGCCTGCTTTTCCAGTGCGTTCATCTCTTCAAGCGTGAGGCCACCGTAGACCGAGGCTTCGATCTTTTCGGCCATCCCCCGCCAGCAACCACTATCATCCCAGAGCGTGTTACCAGAACGACCACGGCGCGCCCAGTCCACATGGATCCCGCGTCGCCCCTGCTCTTCGATGACACGCAACTGGAGATTGAGCGAACGCCGCAAGCGCGCCAATTCGACCACGCTGATCGTCGTGCTCTCCACCTCGCGCGCTTGACCATCCAAGCTGCTGCGCAGATGATAAATCCACAATGTATCGACGCCCCAACCCGTGACCGTGTCTTGCAACAGGCGCATCGCCAACGCCTTGTCTTTAAAAGCCGCCACCCGATTTTTGTTGCGGCCAGCATCGTTGTCCAAAATCGCCTCAACGATCAGCGGGGACAGAATGCTGGTCAAACTGTCGACCACAACGGTTTTGATGCCTGAGCCGATCATATTTTCTTTGAGCAGGGCCGCAATCCGTTCAGCATTGACGTTATCGGCTGGCTCGTCGCTCAACTGAAAAATCTCATCAGTCGCCAGCCGGGCCACCTCGGCAAACCGGTGATCGGCATCGACCACCAACATCGGGCCGATCATCTGAGAGGCGAATGTGCTCTTGCCACTGCCTGGATAGCCCACCAATGCCCACTGGCGGGGTGGAAATACAGTTTTGTCCATCTTTTTGAATGCCATCGCTCACTTATCCTCTCATGGTTAGGGGGGAAGCAACCTAGAGATGACGCGCTTCCCCACCGTAGTCGTATGCGCAGTTCACACGAATGTACTATCCTCTAGTTGGTCTACAGAACACCGTAGACCAAGTTTGTGAGAATCTGCTCACCCTACTTACAGTGTAGCACATCCGTTCTTTTTTGTCACAAAAGCAATAGCGGAAAACAACAAATCATGGAACGCACTGACGCGCAACCCGTTGAAACGGGTTTTGTGTATCAGCGGGTGAATTCATTCACCCTGCCGGCTGCAAATGGTTGGTGGGGATAGCCGCGATGTGGAGTTCGCGGGAACAGGGAGCGATTGATATAAGACCCTGAGAAGGCAATCAATCGATCAATCGTGGACAAATATCAGCCTGGACACGTTCTTGGATTAAATCGGCGACCGGATCGACACCTTCAGTTAGCCATGGGCGACCCATACCGGCCACTTTACGCGCTAATTGACCGCGTGCAGGCAGTAAGCGAGCGATCAAGACACCATTTTCGCCAATTGACCAATCAAGTTGAGTCCCTGGTTTAATATCAAGCTGGGTCGCTAGTTTGGCAGGAATCGTGATCTGGTTTTTCCCTGTGACTGTAGGTATCATGAATCCTATTATATACAAGGAAGCAATTTTGTCAAGGAAAATCATCAAAAATTAGGGCCAGCGTTGGATACGCTGGCCCAGGAAAACTCTTGCAAAATTCAACTACATGATGTGTGCAATCAACCAAACTTCAGTGTAGCCCATTGCGCGGCATCTTGCACAGCCTGCGCTGGATGGCTACGACTACGCGCAAGATGTCCATTTTCGGGGCGCAAGGTCGATTGGGTGGCGTCTTGATAACGCCAGTCGATGCTCCAGCGAATTTTGGGCGAATGGTTGGGCAGACCACGGTGGAAGAGCAAGTTGTGAAAGAGCACCACGTCGCCCGGGTCAAGCTCGATGGGGATCACCTGATCTAAATGGGGGGCTAACACCGCCGGGCTGATCTCCAAATAATATTCGCGTTTCTCGTGTGGCACAGGGCCAAGTTGCTGGGTCCTGGGGATAAATTCCATACAGCCATTTTCGACACGCGCCGGTACAAGCGGCGTCCAGACGTTGACCATGCGCAACATCTTTACTTCGCCTGGTGTGTAACCGCCATCCTGATGCCAAAGCACCTCGGTGGCGGCATGATCGGGAAACTTGGGACGCACCGAATAGTTGGGATAGAGCCTAAGTTCGCCACCTAAAAACGTTTCAACAATATCGAGCAGGCGCGGATTGAAAAAGATATCGAATAATCCAGCCAGATGGAGTTCGCGGCGGAAGATATTGGGCGCCAGTTCCAGATGCCCTTGATAGAGATGCAATAGCCGTAAATCAAAGGCATCGTCGGTCAAAGCGTCGTCAATCTGGCCCGCGGCGATTAATTTCTGCGCCTGCTGATCGACCAATTGATTGAGCGTAGTCCGCGCTTGTGCGACAACGCCGGCATCAAAAAAATCTTTAATAATCACATAACCCTGCTCATCGAACTGTGCGTGCCACGCTTTGAGGTCATGCTCATTCATGGGCGTCATTCCTTTTTAGTGAAATTCCGTAACACGATTTAAACCACCGACTCCTGGTAGAGTGCGCCAGTGGTTTTCTCTGCGTTCTTTGTGTCTTCTGCGGTGAAATAAGCTTTGGCTGTTGCTTTACACTGTAATAAAAATCATAATCCTTTACTACCCAAGCAAATGGCGATGCAAAAAGCGAAAAGAACCTTCCGACCAAACCCGATGCGGGCCAGCAAAATGCTCAAGTTCCGTCTGATCCGCCGCGCCCAACCAATCAAAGACAGCCTGTACGCGTGCGAACTCGCGATCGACCCAAGCCGTCGGCGTCACCGCATCTTGCAACCCGTTTTCGATGAAATGAGGGCGCGGGGCAAAACGCGTCACCAGTTCAGCGTGGCCAAGTTCGTTCAACACGTTATAGTTGAACATGTCGTAACCTTCATCAACGCTGACAAATGAAGTGGGGCGCACCAGTGGTGGGGAGAGTTCAAGGCTGGTCAATTTTGTCTGCCAGTCGTTAAAATGACCGGCCGTTAACACGGCCGTCAAGCGTGGTTCGTGGGCGCATAACCAGAGGCTGGCGTGACCACCATACGACAGCCCGTAAAAGGCAATCCGATCGGCGATCACCTCGGGGCGCGTTTGCAGAAAATCGACAATCGCATGCAGTTGGGCGACCTCGAAACGATTGGGCGCAAACCCCAACCCATACGCCAGCTTAACCAGCTGATCGCGCGTGCTGGTCTGTGGCCAGCCCCAGTTCATAAATGGCACAAAGGTAACGTAGCCCTTCTCGGCCAAGCGCTGGGGAAACCGATCATAGACCCAGAGGCCCTCGAAACGGTCTTCAAAACCGACCAACCCATCGGGACGCCCGCCTAACCCATGCTGACAAATAATTGCCGGCGCAGGCTGTGGAGTGGGCGGCAGCAGTAGATAGCCCGCAACCTCAACCCCAGGCACGCTTTCTAACACCACCTCATACAGATCATAAGCGGGTCTGCGCAGAATGCAGCGGGTCTGCGCGCGCCGATCTGTAGTCTCAGGGAGGGCCGGTCCAGCGGTGCGATCTAGGCTTTCGGCCACGCGTTGGCGATATTGTTCAGGCGTAACATCAGCCAGCGCGTACCGTTGATGCAGGCGTTGGCGTGCCTCTGTGTGCAACCTTTCGAGATGAGCTAGTTTGCTGATAAAGGCACGTTGATAGAGCGCGTCAAACGTGGCATGATCAAGGGCAACCGTTGTTGGTGGCGGCGCAGCTGGCGACGATTGAGCAGATAACTGAGCCGCCACCGCGCTGGCTAATTTTTCGCTAGAAGGCGCGACTAAGCGCTCGATCTGGGGCGCGGCTTGGTTGGCATCTGCTTGCGCCTTGAACCAGCCTAAGGCGCGCCCATAACAGGCAGAGGGCGTCGGCGCCGGCTCGACAAAGAGCAAAGCTGTCCCTTGCGCCATTTGGAGCAAAGTCAACGCATCAAAGTGGGTATGGAAATTCCAAATCGTGTTGACGCGCTGATCATCGGCCTGGTGATCCAGCAGGCCCACTTCCTCAGACAGCACCAATAAGCTGTAGAGCTGTGGCGCGGCCTCATTCACACCCACGGCCAGCGCGGCGGCAATTGTCGCCGTCAGCGTATGGCGGCCGGCCAAATGTAAAGCGACGGGTAGAGGCTGCGCATCCTTTGCGGTCAGCGCCCGCGTGATCGTCAATAATTCAGCCGCTTCCATGCCAGCCAGACTACCGCCGACGATAAAGAAGAGTAGATTCAGCAACTCATCATCAGTGAAAAAATAGCCCTTACGTACGGGATCAGCGGCGAAACTGTGTTGGAAACGGGCCAGACAGGGCAAGATCACCCGCAATCCCTGCGCCTGATAGTCGGCGACCAACGCCTCAGTGGCCGCTTCATGGCCGGCCAGGATGACGACGCCACGCAATGTTCCAGGCGCGGGCTCCCAGAGCAAACCGGTGTAAAGTTCGCCCGCGATTGTTGCCATTTGATAAGCGCTTGCACCACCCGACAGCGGTGTCAATTCAACCGGCGCAGCAGGGCGTAGGGCTTGATCAAAGCCGCTGAATTGGGCCAATAACTGACGTTTTTCCATAAGCCAGGTATGGTCTGCGCGGCGTTCTAGATCGCGCTTCGTCGCCGCCTGGTGTGTGGCCTGTTGGAGCCAGGCCAATGTCTGGAGCAGCTGTTTGTGATAACGATCATAAAATGCGGTATAGCGGCTGGGTGACAAATAAGTGGTGCCGGTGAGGGCGGTGTCGATCTCGCTCATGCTTAATATAACCCCAGTGGTTCGTGGCGCGGCAAGTGTAAGTTGCCAGCATACGCTTGGAAATAGGCTGGATGATCTTGCTGTTCTGCTGGGCAGGCGTGCGGCATGAACTGGCGACTGTTACACTCGAAATAGTCAACGGCCAGATCAAGCTGCGCGCATAAATTAGCGCTGTGTACCAGCGCAAGGCCAGGATTGGTTAAATCCTGAATTGTCATAAATAGTTTGTTCTGCTTGCCCCAACAATAAGCCAACAGGCTGTGCGTCTGCCCTTTACACGTTTTGACGGCCAAGCCGGACCAGCCTAATGGTTTTAATAAGGCCAAATTCTCTAACCGGTCGAGACTTTCGTCGATGATCACGGGCTTGCGTTGCGCGACTTGGTGCAAGGTGAAGCTGTAGGTGGATAAATCGCGCGCCGTAGGTTGCTCAATATAGTCGAGCGCCGCCAAGGCAGCCGGCGCTTCGACCGCCATCCAGTCCAACATTTCAAGCAAATAATCGGGGCTAGCACAGGCTTCATTCGGATCGATCGAAAGATGAATCTGGCTCGGTGCGAGGCCCGCGGCCAATGCCGTGGTATAGATCGCGCTCAGCCGGCGTGCATCGGCCAACGGATCTTGGCCACGTGACTTTACTTTGAAGGCGTTGATGCCATCGCGCTTGATCCAACTGGCCAGATCTTGGGGCAATTCGGTGATGGCCTGGGCCGCGCCATTCGTCGCGTCCGGCGTCAAAATGTCACTCATCCCGACGACATGTTGGATGCCCAGGGTGCGCCGTCTTTGCCCTAGGAATGCAACCGGATAACGATTTTTGAACTCATCGCCCAAATAGACGCCCAAATCGGCGTTCAACCAATCGGCGGCATAAAAATTATAGGCCGATCCGCCTAAGGCGCGACCCCAGGCATCATGCACGGCGGCGTCGAAAGGGGCCAGGCAATTGAGCGCAGCCAAATGTGGAAGAATGCCTGCCTCTAGAAAAGGCAACTTTTGTTCCACGTCGCGCATGAGCGCTGTGAGTACTTGCTCAAGCTGATGACCTTTTTCGAGCGGATCACTATATTCATCGTTGCTCTGTAGCGCGGCGGCGATGGCCGTGCATAAGGCGCGCATCGCCTGATCTTTTTGGGCGTGGGTATAGACTGGGTGCGGGAATGCCCACAGATCAGACAGTAAGATCGCACCGATGCCTTGACTTGGTTGACCAGCACGCGTGCGTAGATCGATCACGACCTTGGCATAGGTGACTTCGGTGATGGCGCCTCGGCTCAGGTGAAGCGGGACCGTTAAGCGCTCGTCGTGAAAGGTTAAGCTTACGGCTTCGATGCGAACGTCGGATGGTTTGCTCATAAATTTTCCAAGTGAATCATGCGGCCTCATCCCCCAGCCCCCTCTCCTGAACAAAAAGCCGTTTCAGGAGAGGGGGAGATAGGCTGTTGATGGTAGCTTAGGCCAGCAAACTCAGGATCGGCTGCGGCTGTTGGGTGGCAATTGATTGGAAACCTTGTAAGATCATCAACGTCGCCAGCAGGCCATCGCGATGATCGATAGGCATGGGGCGGTTTTCCTGTAAGGCGAGCACAAAATCGCGGTTCTCTTCTTGAAAGCCGGTTTCAGAGCCTTTGTAAATTACGGGGTCTTTGCCTTTTTCTTGGTAGGTTAAGGTAGTCAGGCGATCCGAAAGTGTGGCAGACTTGTTCTCGGCAAAGATCTGCAAATAGAATTTGCTCACCAGTGACGGACAACTGCTGTCGCCTTGCACCAAATTACCGGTAACGCCGTTGGCGAAACGATAGACCGCGGCTATGTTGTCGATGACGCCGGTCTTTTGATAATAGTTCTGGCCTACTGCATAGACCGAAACCGGATCGCTGCCGGCCACAAAACGCATGATGTCGCACGAGTGGACACCCTGGCTCAAGACGTTACCGCCACCGGCCACCGGGTCGTTGGCCCACATGTCATCGGGCCAGCGATTGTCCATCATTTGCATGGTCACCATCAGCGGGTTGGGGATCAATTCTTTGGCCTTCAAGATCATGTCAAAGTAGCGCATCTTAAAGGCGGTCATCAACTTGGTGCCCGTCGCTTCGACCACGCGCCCGATCTCGACGCATTCTGCGCTGGTCAAGGCCAGTGGCTTCTCGACCATGATATGTTTGCCGGCGCGCGCAGCGCGTATACAAAACGGCGCATGGGTGTCATGATGCGTGCAGATATAGACGGCCTGGATTGTCGGGTCGCTAAAGATGCGTTCGACATCACTCGTGGCATAATCACCCTGGAACTCGCGGCAAAATTGCTCGGCGCGCCCACCATCCACATCACAAAACGCCACCATCTTCATCCCAGCGAGCGGTTGGACCATCTGCGCATGCACCTTGCCCAAACCACCACACCCGATCAATGCTGCTCTCAATGTCATTGCTTATGTCCTCGATTTCTTGGAGATTTCCTACCGCTTGGCACAATATTGCGATCTCACAAAGATTCACGGATATTTGGCTTTGCGATATTGCTCGGCAAAAATTTTACCATCATAGCCAGGATCATCCGCATCAAGCCCAGACAAACGCACTTCACCATCGCCATGCAACCAAGATTGGCGTGCGGCTAATGCACACAGTTCCGGCTCGAGCCAGTCATCCAGCGCCAGCGGCGGTTGATCGACTTCGCCAGCCAAATAGGGCAAAGTCGCTTCTAACAGGGCGCGATAGAGTTTGCCCGCATCGGCTTCATAGTGGGCGCAACTGCGTTCCGTGATGACGGTAGCATAAAATGACATCCACTTGGCGGCAGCGCCAATCACCAATAGACCACTGCGGCCATCTTGCCATTGCACCCAGATGCGCCGCTGCACGCCTTGCCCCAGATGCTGCACGCTTTGCACGCCACCGCCCAGAATCCCACTGAGCATGGCATAGGCATGAATGCCATAATTAAACTCATCCACCGCACAACCACAGAGCACCGTGTGCGGCGTTCCCCGCTCTGCCACCGGTTGGGCCAGCCACGCTTGTGTCTCCGCGGCAAAACGCAGCGATGAACCGCCCGTAACGCGCGCGCCCTGTTCAACCCAGGTGCGCAACTGGTTTAGATCACGTACATTGCCGGCCAGCGGCTTGTCGATCAACACAGATTTATGCGCTTCAACAAAGGGGCGCGCCTTGGTGATGTGCGTATCCCAGTCACAACTGTGGATGATCGCGCCATCGACGGCGTTGACCATCTGATCCAAGGTTTCAAATACGTGCGGGATCGCATGTTCACTGGCAAATTTTTGGGCATAACTCGCCGGATGTACGGCGCCGCCATCCCACACGCCCACCACTTCGTGGCCTAGCTGACGCAAAATTGGCACCCAGTTCTGCGGGTGCGAAGTATCAAGATCAACCAATCCAATGTTCATATAGCCTTCTCGATCAAATTTCAGGTAACGCAGATTATACGGCAGAGGGGGAGCGAGGGAGACACGAGACAAGGGGAGCACAGCCCTATTTACTTGTCTCATGTCTCCCTCGCTCTTTGTC
>JBBQBY010000290.1:0-8557 GCA_038318235.1 Caldilineales bacterium | reverse complement strand
ACGGGTGCATAGCCGATGCGCGCGACTTGGCGTAAGGCGCGCCGCACATCCGAATAAATTCGTTCGCGCTCCAGGGCGCTCTTGCCGAGCAGTTGGTGCACAAAACCAGGCAACGTCGCATAATCGGCGGGGCTGCCGCCCGCATATTCTCCGGTCACGCCAGCATCGGTCAAAATGCGCAGCACGCGGCCACTCATCGTCACCTGACCGCCCGGCTCATAGACCAAATTGAAGCCGTTATAATCTTTGCCCAAATTTTCGAGTGAATAGGTGTACTCGTGAATTTCGATTTTTGTGATTTTAGGATCTGCCATTGGTTCTCTCCTTATGAAAATGAAAAGTGAGGGGTAATAGTGATGAGTGAAAAGTGAAAAAGGTCATTTGATCTCACTTTTCACTCATCACTATTACCCCTCACGCTTTACCAAAAGCTGTCGCCGCCGCTTCGCCTGAACGCACGGCGCCTTCTACGCAGGCATTGTTCATCCAGTCCCCGGCAAAGACAACCGGTGGCCGGTGTTGATGGGCAGCCAAGTGGCGATAATGTCCTGGCCCCATCACAGGCACGGCCCATTCCCAACGATGATAATGCACGACATCGGCTTCGGCCAGGCTGAACATGCCAGGGGCCACCGTGCGCGCCTCTTCCCATAACTGTTGCATCACCGTTTGGTCGGCCTGATCGAGGAATTTTGCACAGGTGGGACCAAAGGTGCAGACCAACCCCCATTGCCAATCGGCTGGACAAGCCCCCCACGCACCGTGGCGACCAGAATACCATTCAATCGAGAAAAGATCGGTGGGTGGCAGCAGATGAACGCCAAAATGGGCATCGTCCGTGGTCTGTTTGGCGGCGTAGACCCGAATCTGGGGTGCATATTGGACTTCACCCAGCCACGAAGGTGCAAGCTCTGGTTGGTCGACTAACATTCGTGCGGCGGCCGGCGCAGGGACAGCCATCACCACACCATCGTAATCGCGCCCCCCGCTAGCTGAACTGACTTCCACGCCGTTACCCTTGCTGCGTACGGCTGCCACGGCCTCGCCCGTGCGGATTGACAGGCGTTCCGCCAATTTCAACCAGGGCGCATCCATGCCACCCTTGACTTGAAAGAAAAACCCATCCTGCAAAGGGCGCAACCAGAGCCGGACCATGGTGGCCGAAAGCGTGTCCAGGCGACTAAAAAATGGTCCCTCGAACATCGTGCGCATGATAATGTCCACCGTTCGTTTGCCGAGTGGCGCAAATTCATCGGCGGCGTTGCGCATATCGTACGCCAGATCGGGCGTCAAGTTGGTGGACTGAATCTTCATCAAATGATCAATGTAAGCGCCATAACGCACTTTATCTTCGGGTGTGAGCAGCGCTGAGGTTTCAACCGAGGGGCCGCGGAACGGCCAAGGTGAAAGTTTGCCGTCGATCAGTAAATCTGCCGCGCCGCGTACTGTGCGTGGCTGCAAATAAACGTCGCTGAAGCCCAGTTCGTCAAAAAGTTTGCGCGTATGGGTATAAAACGTTGCCAGCCAACCGGCACCGGTGTCACAATGATGACCAGGCCCAAAGTGTTCGGCGTGCGTGCGCCCGCCAATCACGTTCAACGCTTCCAGTACTTCAACTTGATGACCTGCCTGTTGCAAACGATAAGCGGCGGTCAACCCGGCCGGGCCGGCGCCGATCACAGCAAGTTTCATAAACGCGTTCCTTTCTCGTGACATTTGAATGGCGAGGGAGTTTACGTTTGCGCCACTGGCTTTATTTTACATCAAGCAGGGGAAGTGTGGCTAGTGAGGATTTTGTTTGACTGGGGAGTGTAGCCACGTTATGCTGGCAATCAGGCGAAAACAGCGGCAGACGAATTAGAGAATTCGAACGAATGCGCCTGCTCAACGATGTTTGTTGGATTCAGGCGCAGCCGTGAAGATGAGTTTTTACGGGGTCAACTGGATCTCAGGGGTAACCTCGCCAAAATCTTCCAGGAAGATGGTCAACCCCCTGACATCCGGTTGACCCTTTTTACGGAGTGAGCACAGCATAAAACTCATCCTGTTCTAGCTAGGCGAGATCAAAGTCGCCGAGGGGAACCTGCACAAGGCCTCGCGGTAGGGCAGGATCGTTCAAATAGACATTGTTATGATCCATACCGACGACAACGATGGCATGTTGGGTGCTCGAATTCTAGTATGGGCAGTTCTCTTGTTCCGACGCCAACGATACAGGGTGAACCACCAAGCGTAGAGGTAGGAAAGTTATTGTCGCATCATCGTCTTGACAAACTCAAGTTCATCCTGATTCACCGTGTGCCCCATATTGGGATAGAGGCGCAGCGTTACTTCAGCACCAAGTTGTTGTAAGATCTTTGCGCTGCGTTCGACCCGGCCCGCAGGAATATGAAAATCGACATCACTGCAACCGAGAAAAGCAGGCGTGCCAGCCAACGAACCGGCATAATCACGCGGCTTGTCGCCGTTTTCGATCAGCGCACCGCTGAGCGCAATCACGCCGCCATAACGCTTGGGATGGCGCGCGGCAAATTCCAATGCTAGACAAGCCCCCTGCGAGAAGCCCAACAAAAATGTTTTTTCAACGGGGATGTTGGCGGCGTTGATCTGGGCTAACACAGTGGCTACTTTGGTAATCGCCGACGAGAACCACGGTTCATTGCTGGCCAGCGGCGCGATAAAACGATTTGGATACCATTGGCTGCCGGCTGCCTGCGGCGCCAGATAGGCAAAGTCAGGTTGGTCGAATTCCTGCGCCAATGTCAAAATGTCTTCGGCCGATGCCCCGCGCCCGTGCAACAGGATCATGGCGGCTTTGGCCTGGGCCAATGGCGCACCGTAGGTCAATACTGGCGTGTCTTGGTGGAGGGTGGTTGGATTTGTCATGTGAACGCTTTCGCTAGGAAAATTTGTAGGTCACCGCTTGCAGCGTGACAGTGATTCATAATGCGTGACAGTGATCATAATAACGTCACTGGTGAATCGCAGAAATCGTCACCCTAAAAGGGATGACTTACGTTTGAGTTTAGGGCAGCGTAAGCGGTTTTAAACGTGCGGCGATTGTCGCGCGTTTTGCTTCCAACCAGGGTGGTAATTGCAAATGTTGGCCCAACGCTGCCTTCGGTTCATCAGTTAGAAAACCAGGGCCGGCTGTTGCCAGTTCAACAATATGCCCATCGGGATCGTTGGTGTAAATACTCTTGAAGTAGATGCGATCCATCACTGGCGAGACGCGCAAGCCGGCGCTGACTAGCTTTGCGCGCCACTCCAGTTGGGTTGCTTCATCTGGTACGCTGAGCGCAAAATGATGGGTCTGACCTGCGCCCATTTGCACCGGGCGTTCTTTCTGCGGGTCGCGTTCAAAATAGGTGATGATCGTGCCGGGTTTCCCATCGCCCACACCCCAATACCAATGGGCTGACTTGGGGTCATCAAAATTGTTGGTCATCTTGACGCGGCGCATGCCGAGCAGATCGCCAAAGAAAGCCTGGGTCCGTTGAATGTCGGCCCCAATCGCCGTAATGTGATGCATGCCCTGGTTCAACGCCATATCGGGCGTGATCGTCGGCACCGGCTCCGGCCAGGTTTCGGCCTTGATGCGCGCTTCCTCACGGTTATTGACCAGCATCTCTGGTGGCGGCGCACGAAAGGCCATGCCCAGCGCATCGGCGGCTTCGTCCATTGCCCAGCCGGGGCCATCGGTGGCAATTTCGATAATCGTGCCATCGGGGTCATTAAAGTAGAGCGACTTGAAATAATGGCGATCGAGCGGGCCATCCACTTTTAACCCTAAATCAGTCAAGCGCCGTTTCCATTTGAGCAGACCCTCATAATCTGCAATGCGCAGCGCAAAATGATGCGTGCCGCCAATGCCCGGATGACCCTTGGGCGCACGCGGCCATTCAAAGAAAGTGACAGCCGAACCAGGACTGCCAATCTCGTTGCCAAAGTAGAGATGGTATGAGCCGGGGTCGTCAAAGTTCACGGTCTGTTTGACTAAACGTAGCCCGAGCACGCCGACATAAAAATCGACAGTGCGCTGGGCGTCGCTGCATACGAGTGTAATGTGATGAAGGCCCTGGATGGTCATTTTTACCTCAGTTCTATGCCGTGAAAATCGTAAATAATGCGAAGCATCTGCTGGCGCTATGATAATATATTTGACGCCCGATGTATAGTTTAACCGACTTGGTCCAGAGAAGCTGTGAGGTAATTTCCAGGTTCGGGCAACCGGAACGCGATATCATGCCCTAGGGTGCCGTTGGATAAAAATAGCCGTTGGCTAGGCTGGTTTGAACGCCGTTGAGGCCCTAATTGTGTTATAATATATGCTAGAAGCTGGTCAAACCGAACGATAAATGCGTGCAAGGTACGCTTGTAATTACACTTTTGCTTTATGATATAGGCTAAGTAAAAGTTTTTAGCATGGAGGAGAAATGATAAGTCGTCGAAGAGACAGAGCGGACAGACGCGATAGATCGAAAGAAAAAGAGGAATTACCAGCCCACTGGCGGCAAGTTCAGAGCGCCATCTGGCTGATCGGGCTGGCGATCCTTGCTTGGCAAGGGTGGTGGTGGCCGGGCATTCTGGTGTTGGTCGCGATTAGTGGTTTGACCCAGGCCTTTTTGTTCCAGTATGTGAATCGGACAGAGCAGACAAAACAACTTGTGTATACACGCACTACTGGTTTGCCGAAAAATTGCCCCAGTTGCGGCGGACCATTGGACGCGACAAAAGTCCGCTGGACAAGCGACAGTACGGCCATTTGTCCCTATTGCGGCAATACGTTAAAGATCGAAGGCACCAACAAAGTGCAACTTTCACAAGGCTAGGAGGAATGATGAGCGAGGATTTACGCACGATCCGGGTGGGGGCAGTGACCGCCTCTATCATTAATATTGGTGATGTACAAGAGGATCTGAATCGCATGTTTGATCTGCCGGAAGCAGAACGGGCTAGTCATCCTGATCTGTTTGGCAAGCCGCGCCGGTTGCCCATTCATTGCATTCACATCGGCGGCCCTGGTCTGTCCATGCTGATTGATGCCGGCCTGTATGATTACCCAGCGGATGCACCCCAGTTAATTCCGGGCTATCAACCGCCGTTGGAACTGTTTGGCGGCCTGGCGCAGATTCAGGTGCGGCCTGCCGATATTCAGCAAGTGATTATCACCCATGCGCATGGCGATCACTTTAATGCGCTGACTGAATTGCACAATGGCGCATATGTGCCCTGCTTCCCCAATGCGCGCCATTACTTGGGGCGCGGCGACTGGGATGCGATGCAGAAAGCGTTGCAAGATCCAGATTCGCTGGAAAGTCATACGTTTGGTGTAGTGAACCAGCAAGGTTTATTAGCGTTTGTTGACCAGCCACTCGATTTGGGCCATGGCGTCCAGATTATCCCCGCGCCCGGCGAGTCGCCCGACCATCAGATTGTGCGCGTGCATTCGGAAGGCCAGACGCTTTATTGCGTGGGCGATCTTTATCATTTCATCGCTGAAGTTGAGCAACCCACCTGGGCGGTCCGTTGGACGGACGCGGCAGCCAACCAGCGCAGCCGTGCGGCATTCAATGAAATCGCACTCAAAGAAGATGCCTTGTTAGTCGCCACGCATATCCACGAGATTGGCCGCCTTCAGCGCACTGCAAGCGGCGAGACCTGGGCCCCCGTTTGATTGGCCGGTTGGCTATTTGTGGTATAGATGAATTAATTGCGTAGGTCAGCACTTGTGGGGTGACGAGCATGGGTACACCGGCTTTGTCCCACTACAGGGTTGACCTACGTTTTCTTTCATTTTGCCTGCTTGCTGCGGTCGTAGCCTAAAAAGCGTTGAATCGTAAGGTTCAAAAGCAGTAGGCTGGTGTAGACTATAAAGCAAACATTGATGGGAGAATTATCTGTGAAAACATTTATTCGTCTTTTTTTATTAATCATGGTGGTTGCTGGCGCGAGTTTATTGGCCCAGCATGTAAAACCCGTCTTAGGCCAGCCCGATTTGATGCATTTGCCCTATCGCTTTGTCGATGAAGTCGTGGTTTCTGGTTTAGACATCCCCACCGGTTTTGCTTTTTCGCCCGATGGTCGCATTTTTATCACGCAAAAAGATGGTGTGGTGCGCGTCGTCGAGAACGGCGTGTTACAGCCCGGTAATTTTATCGATCTGAGTGGTGAAGTCAACGCAACCTCGGACCGCGGTCTGATGGGCGTCGCCGTCCACCCGAATTTTCCGGCGACACCCTATGTCTACTTATCGTATGTCTACGAACCACCCGAAGCGCATGGTTATGACGATAAAGGCGCGCGCGTCTCGCGCCTCTTGCGCGTGCAGGCTGATCCCAACAATTTGAATGTGGCGGTGCCAGGCAGCGGCGTTGTTCTGTTGGGCACGAATAGCACCTTTGCCAATATAGGCAACCCAGCGGTCGGCGATAAAAAACCGTTCACCTGCGTCAGCCCCGATGGCGGCTTTGTGCGTGACTGTTTGCCGTTGGAAGGGACCAGCCATGCCTTAAACTTTATGCGTTTTGGCCGCGATGGCGCGCTCTATGCGAGCAACGGCGACGGGATCAACTTTACAATTGAGAATATCCGCGCCCAGAGCCCGGACAGTTTGGCTGGCAAAATTTTGCGGATCAATCCGCTGGACGGCAATGGCTATCCAGATAACCCATTCTGTGACGGTGATTTAGGCGATAATCGCTGTAAGGTCTTTGCATTGGGGCTGCGCAACCCTTTCCGCTTTGCCTTTCACCCCACCAGCGGCGAAATCTATGTCGGTGAAGTGGGCAACAATACCTGGGAGGAGATCAGTGTCGGCCATGCCGGCACGAACTTTGGCTGGCCTTGCTACGAAGGGCCAGACGTGGTCACTTCCTCGAATGCGACGTGTGAAGAAGTCTTTAACGGCACGCGACCGGCCACAACCGCGCTCTTTCAATATCCCCACGCCAATGGCCGGGGCGCGGCGATCGCCGGTGATTTCTATACCGGCTCCACCTATCCAGCCACCTATCGCAATGTCTTTTTCTTCGCCGACTACAATGTTGGTCAGATCAATTATCTGACCACGGCACCGGATGGCACGGCCAAACTCAACGATTTTGCATCCAACGTGCTCGGTCCCGTGCAAATAAGTGCGGGGCCAGATGGTGATCTCTATGTGTTGAAGATTCAGGCTGGCGAACTTTCGCGCATTCGCTATGGGGGTAGCGCCGCTGACGCGCAGGCGCAAGCCCAAGCGTCGGCCAACGCGGCGGCGACCCAAGGTAACAAACCTAAGGCGACGATTATTACCCCAACCGCGGCCACGCGTTATCGGATCGGCGATAAGGTTACGTTTAGTGGCAAAGGCAGCGACGCCAGTGGCAATGCACTGCCCGCAGCCAATTTGCAATGGGACGCCGTGCTGCACCACCATGCTCATGTCCATTATGATTATTTTCATGGCAAAGGCTTCACCGGCAATTTTGCCTATCAGGATCACGGCGACGACACCTACATTGAACTTTGTCTGACCGTGACGGAGGCCAGTAAACAGAAGGACAAGCAGTGCGTGAATGTGCGCGCCCAAGAAGTGACCTATACTTTTAATGCCGCGCCGGCTGGTCTACCTTTGATCTATGATGGCACCCGTTACACTACGCCGTTCAAGGTGATCAGCTATGTTAACGCCAAACGCCAGGTTGATGCACCGTTGAATCCGCAAACCGGGGTGAGTTTTGGCAACTGGTCTGATGCCGGCGCGGCCACCCACGAAATTACCCTGCAAGCCACGGATCAGACCCTAACCGCGAGTTATGTTGGCGACAATGGGCAAGCTTTGGCGGATGCCGGTGGCAATAGCGCAGCGGCCAAAGTGGTTAACCCAACCACAGTAACACCCACGAATGCGACTGCTGCGTCTCCGGTTGCGTCTGGCGCCGGTGCTGGCACGGGTAAGATTTTGCGCGAATGGTGGACGGGCATTGGTGGAAAAACCATTAACGATCTCACGAGAAATGCCAAATATCCGGACCACCCAACTGGTTCAGAGTTGATCATCAGCTTCGAAGGCCCGGCGAGTTTTGCCAACGACTATGGCACACGGATCCGTGGTTACCTCTACCCGCCCGTCAGCGGCGCTTACCAATTCTGGATTGCCAGCGATGATAGCGGTCAACTCTGGCTGAGCACCGACGACAACCCAGCCAACAAACAGTTGATCGCCAGCGTTCCCCAGTGGACCTTGTTGCGCCAATGGGATAAATATCCAGAGCAACATTCAGTATCGATCAACCTCGAGGTCGGTCAACGTTATTACATCGAAGCCCTGCAGAAAGAAGCCGACCAAAAGGACAATCTTTCGGTGGCCTGGCAAATTCCCGGTGGCGCGCCTACCGTCATTGATGGGACGTATCTATCGCCGTTTGCGCCCTAACACGGAAAGCCAGAACGAAGATTTTTACCGCAAAGGTCGCAAAGAGCGCAAAGAAAAAGCCGCCGCGTAGACAGAAAAACTTTGCGACCTTTTTGGTAGATGGTTTTGGCATTGGCGCAAAGATTTAATTGCTTCGCG
>JBBQBY010000289.1:0-8619 GCA_038318235.1 Caldilineales bacterium | reverse complement strand
GAATCGAATAGGCAAAATCAATGGCCGTGGAACCGGCGGGCAGATCGATAATATCGCCTTGGGGCGTAAAGACAAAAACCCGATCTTTGAAGACATCGGTCTTCATGCCCGCTACAAATTCGTTGGCATCGGTGACATCCTGGTGCCAATCCATCAATTGACGGAGCCAGGCAATTTTGTTTAGGAATTCTGCATCGTGCCGCGACTGTTCTTTGTATTGCCAGTGGGCGGCAATCCCATATTCCGCGGTCTCGTGCATCTCTTTTGTGCGAATCTGCACTTCCATTGGGCGACCATCGCGCCGACTCAAGACCGCAGTGTGCAGGCTGCGATACATATTGTTCTTTGGATTGGCAATGTAATCGTCGAATTCACCAGGAATTGGCCGCCAGATCGTATGCACGACACCTAGCGCTGCATAACACTGGGCATCGGTCTCAACCACGAGGCGGAAACCGTGGGCGTCGTAGATCTGGTCGAAATCAACTTCTTTGCGCTGCATCTTACGCCAGATGCTATAAATATGTTTGGGACGTCCGCTCACTTCGGCCTGGATGCCGGCTTTGGCGAGTTCACGCTCTAATTCTGCTTTAATCCGAATGATTAATTTGTCGCGTTCATCCTGCTTTTGCTGGATGACTCTTTGTAACTCCTTGTAGCTGGCTGGTTCCAGATAACGAAAACTCAAATCTTCTAGCTCGGATTTGATGCTCCAAATGCCCAAGCGGTTGGCCAGCGGGGCGAAGATCTCTAGCGTTTCGCGCGCAATGCGGCGCCGTTTGTGATCCTTCTGGCTGCCTAATGTCCGCATATTGTGCAAACGATCCGCCAATTTGATCAACACCACGCGGATATCTTCCACCATCGCCAGAAACATCTTGCGCAGCGATTCGGCCTTGCTATCGGTAATCCCTTGGTGGGCATTGCTCAATTGGTTGATGCGTTTTAGCTTGGTAACGCCGTCCACCATCATGCCAATCGTGCCACCGAAATGTTCATAGATATATTCAATCGTAAACTCGGTGTCCTCGGCCACGTCATGCAGCAGCCCAGCCGCCAGCGTGTCTACATCCATATTCATATCCGCCAAAATCCGGGTGACGGCAAGCGGGTGAAAAATATAAGGTTCGCCGCTCTCGCGCTTTTGTTCACGGTGCGCATAGCTGGCAATCACATAGGCGCGTAAGAGCAGGGTTTGTTCTTTCGCCCCAAAAGAGAATGGCAAACTTTGGATCAGTTGTTCCAGGGCGTGCATTTCTTCGCCACTAGCCTGAAGCTGAACCGCGCCAGATTTATCCGCCGTGGGCAGTGGGGGCAATTTCTGTAACAGCACGGCGACTGGTTCATTCGGCAAACTGAAGACCGGCGCGTCAACCGCACCTACAGGTTTTTTGGCCGAGGCCACCTTGGACGATGGATGGCTATGGTTTAACCCAGGAGGCTTGGTACCATTTAAATCCGGCGATTTTTTGGTCTCTGTTATGTCGATTGGCAAGACATTGTTAAGCTGAGGATCTACGAGTGAAAGCACAGTTGCTCTCCTTATTAAATTTCCCTTACACCTCGATCGTTTGTGATCAGGCATTCCGTTGGTCACCGGTAACCGAAATGCGCAATCACAAGCGATCAATTCTGCGTACTCGCCCAAAGTCATTCTGGGGAAACGACTACTTTAGCATGATTGTTCTATCATATCATTATACGCTTTCTTAAATCTGTATGCAATGCGTCAAAAATCGTATAAAAATTAGATTTATCTGTTAATGGGGATGATGGGGATGAGAGGGTAGAAGAGTTACGGCTGATTGATAAAATCGGCAACCAACGTATAAATATCAGCCATCGGCGCTTGAGTGAGATCGAACCAAGTTATGGCTGGCAGCTTACGAAATGACGTGTATTGGTGACGCACAAAGCGGTGGGTTTCGGTTTTGATCCTTTCTACCGCAGCAGTTAGGGTCATTTCACCTTGCAAATAGGCAATGATTTCACGATAACCCAAGCTGGTAATCGCCGGCAAAGGGGGACGATAACCGGCATCCAGCAATTGTTGTGTCTCTTGCACCAATCCTTCGGCGATCATGGCGTCAACCCTTTGATCGATCCGTTGGTAGAGCTGTTCACGTGGCCGATCCAGCCCAATTTGTAAGATGCGATAGGGCGGGGGCTCAGCGCCTTCCAATTCGATCTTAGATTTCCCTGTGATCATGACGATCTCCAACGCCCGCAAGAGACGCCGCGGATTCTGCGCATCGATCACAGCCGCGGTGGCCGGGTCTAAGATCTGTAGGCGTTGAAAAAGCGCGGCACGGCCGGCTTGGGCCAGCCATGCTTCCAGTTCGGCGCGTAACACTGGGTTGGGCGGCACTTCGGGAATGCGTAAGCCTTGGACGATCGCCCGCAGATAGAGTGCAGTGCCGCCGACTAAAAAGGGTACTTGATGACGTCGATGAACCTCATCAATTGTCTGATAGGCCAGTTGTTGATACTCGGCGACGGTGAGGGTTTGATCTGGGTTGCGAATATCGATCAAATGATGGGGCGCACGTTGGTGTGCTTGCCAAGTAGGTTTGGCGGTGCCAATATCCATGCCGCGATAAATTTGGCGACTGTCTGCGCCAATCACCTCGCCGTGAAAAGCTTCACAGAGCCCGAGACTTAATTCAGTTTTGCCGACCGCAGTTGGGCCGAGGAGAACGATCAACGGGGGTAAATTAGACGTGTCTTGTAAAGTATTTTGCATAGATTGTGGATGAGAATTTAACCAGTGACAGCGTGGCGGATGTGATCAATTTCCAGCAGCCGGCCCGCACTATCCATCTGCACGGCGACCGCATCAATGCGCCACGGGCCCAGCCACTGGGCAGCCTGCACATAATGCTCGGCCACCTCGCGCAACTTGGCCTGTTTACGCGGCGTGATCGACTGTTGCGCCGTGCCAAAGCGATTGCCGCGCCGTGTGCGCACTTCTACCAGTACCAACCAGGCGGTCGGCGCCCCGTCGGTGGCAAAATTGGGGGCAATCTCCTGGGCTACAATGTCTAATTCGCCAGCCGCACAGCGCCAATTGCGCGTGATAATGAGCAAGCCCGCCTTTTGTAAGGCGTCTACGGCCAAGGTTTCGCCTACATCACCCAACTGGCGGCGTTGATCCGTTGGCAATTTACGATCTTGCGCCATGTTCAACCTGTCAATGTGTGTAAATTTCAAACTCTTGTTGCCTAAATAAAGCGGTAACACAGAGATCGCAAAGGAAGCACAGAGAAACAACAATAGCGCAATTGCGTTTTTCTATAGCTGGCTTTTCTCTATGCGCTCTGTGTAGGCTTTTTCTCCGCGTACTCTGTGTAACTGGTTTTTACGGTACGTGCGTAACCAACCTGGATTTGGCAACGGGCGCAAATGTGTGGCGATGCTCCGGACAAGGCCCTTGTTGGGTCAGCGCGGCCAGATGGGCCCGCGTGCCATACCCTTTGTGTTGGTGAAAGCCATAGCCTGCATATTGTTCGTTCAAGCGGGTCAGCAAGCGATCCCGATAGACTTTCGCCAAAATCGAGGCCGCGGCAACCGATACCATGTGCAAATCGGCCTTGACCGAACTTGTTTGGGGAATATTCACCTGGGCCAAGCGCACCCAATCGATCAGCAGATAATCTGGCGTCGGCTGTAAGGCAGCCACGGCCTCGCCCATCGCCTGGCGCGTCGCAGCTGCAATGCCAATCTGATCGATGATCGCTGCCGACGCACTGCCAATGCCCCAGGCCAACGCCGTGGTCTGAATCGGAATTTCCAAGGCCGCCCGTTGGGCTGGTGTGAGCAATTTGCTGTCACAAACTTGCGTCCAGAGGCCCACCAACGGTGTCTGGGGTGCGATGATCACGGCAGCGGCCACGACGGGGCCGGCCAAGGCGCCACGCCCGACTTCGTCAACACCGGCGATGGATCGATAACCGGCCTGCCAAAGCCGCATTTCGTGGTCAAAAGTCGGCATAACTGTGTGCATAAAAGCGACTACCAGAGCAGGTAAATGGTAAGTGGTAAATCGTAAATCGTAAATAGGTAAGTCAGCCACTTACTTTTTAGCATTTACCACTTACTTCTTCCCAATACAAAAAGCACCGGCAAATTGCCAGTGCTTATGCATACATGTTGAATGGATGCGCTGGGTACTACGCTTTGAGGAAGCGTTTTTCCTTGAGACGAGCGGCCTTGCCGGAGCGTTCGCGCAAGAAATAAAGCTGTGCTCGGCGTACTTTTGCCTTGCGCAAGACTTCAAGTTTATCCACACTTTTGCTATAAAGCGGAAAGGTGCGTTCGACGCCAACCCCGTGCGAAGCTGTACGGCGTACGGTATAGGATGCGCCAGCACTTTTGCCGCCGCGCAGGGCCACAACCACCCCTTGGAAAATCTGGATACGTTCGTTGCGTCCTTCACGAATGCGTTGATGCACGCGTACGGTATCGCCAGGACCAATTTCAGGAAAATCAGCCGCTTGTTCAGGCTGTAGTGAAGCCATTAATGCGTTTGTCATGGGTCAATTCCCTTCAAGATAAAGCCGTAGAACGATTTTTAAAACCGTTTTACAAGAACCAATTTTTATAGCTTATATGATTGCAACCGGTAGATTCTATCACAATGGTTTTACGTTGGCAAAAAATCTACACCGAAATTTATGAAAAGTGGATCAGCCAACAAGCATGCGTGGTATCTCTGGGAAAAATTGACGCATTGACCACGCCTGGCAGTTAATTCAGAATTTATGTTGGCTCGCGACCTTACGTTTAAATTGATGTTGCGGATTGAGGCTGATTTTGCTATCCACCCAAAGCAACCTATAATTGTTCAAATTAGGTACTTATCTTTCTTATAGGCAGCCGCTAGCAATCAGGTGGAGATTTTAGCGGTTTTAGTCGTTTTGCTGAGCAGATGGCCAACCGTGTTTTTGCAGAAAATCCCGATCCTTTTGGCTTAACGGTAGTTGATGGAGGAGATCCGGACGACGCGTCAATGTGCGGAGCAAAGCTTGCTCGTGCCGCCATTGCCCCACCTGAGCATGATGACCACTGAGCAAAACCGCGGGTGGTTCTGCCCCACGGAACACCGGTGGTCGGGTGTACTGCGGCCCTTCAAGTAGCCCCCCTAGGCCTGGCGAATGGCTATCTTGATGTGCGCCTAAGGCATAACCTAGGGCCCCCGGTAATAAACGCGTCACTGCATCTACAATCACCATGGCTGCCAGTTCCCCCCCACTGAGCACATAATCGCCAAGGCTGATTTCGTCTGTGATCAACTGCGAATGCACACGTTCGTCGATGCCTTCATACCGGCCACAAAGCAAGGCTAGCCGGGGATGCTCACTCAACTGGGCCGCAATCGCCTGGTTTAAGCGGCGACCTTGCGGCGAGAGTAAAATGATCGGCGTGTCAGTTGGCAAGGCAACGGGCGTCTGGCTTTCCCAGGCTGGTAGATTGACATAGGCATCGGCGGGCGCTAAACTCCAGCCAGGTGGCCTGGTCAAAACGGTCTCTACCGCTCTAAAGATCGGTTCTGGTTTCATCGTCATACCGCCGCCACCACCATAGGGTGTGTCATCGCAAACATGGTGACGATCGGTTGTATAATCGCGAATATTGTGTAGAGAAATCGAAATAATATTTCTCTCTTGCGCCCGATGAATGATGCTCTCGGAAAATGGTCCAGAGAACATTTGTGGGAACAGAGTAAAGATATCAAAGTGAATAATACGCATCATCAGCATCTTTTGAATTTGGTCAAGGTCAGATTGCTCAAACTCGCTCAATTTTTTCGTACCTTCAGTGATGTTTGGCAATCAGAGCATTCATCCGGCATAATCCAACGCCTGCGCGCCATTGTAACACAGAGCAATGAGGCACAAGAAGCGGCCCATAAAGTGGCGCAGAAAGAATTGAACAACTTGCGCAATGTTCTCCCTCTGGCGACCCGTCTGGGTTTTGCCGGTGTTGTCGTGATGGCGATCTGGTGGTCGTGGCCGGCGCAGAGCAATTTTGCCGCCTCTACGCGCGCCCGTTCCGTCGCCCCCGCGCCCACCACTAACAATCCTGAAGCGTTGAACATCTTAAATCCGGCTGACTTGCCTGGCGTCCAGAATAAGTCGGCGCCTACGGATGGGGGGACCGAATCCGCCCTGCCTTCAATCGTAACCTTATCCAATGCGTCGCCGGTTGTGCAAGCCGAGGCGAGCATGTCGGCAGCGGTGAACAGTGCTGCCATCGCGCCAGGTTTGGATCTGTCGGTTACGACTGCGCTTGACAACCAGGTGCAACAACCCGTGCTCGAACGTGAGCCGGTCGCTGCGTCTGGTTTGTCGGCGGGTGCAGAAGCCATGGTTTTGGTGCCTACCGACACCGCTACTGACATTGCCACCGATGAGCCAGCCGTTGCCGTTTCCGATTTGCCCCAACTGCGCGTTTTGCCAGCCTTTGGCGCGGATGAAACGTTGCCCACCCCAGAGCCGCAACTGTCACCAACCCCGGCGCCTTTGCCCACGCGCGTGCCCATCCCCTTGAACATCGAACCAGGGCGCTTGTGGTCAAGATTTACACCCCATGCCACGGCGAATGATCATTTCTGGGTGGGCCGACCCTTTGCCCCTTCGATTCCTAACCAGTTGGCCAGCCCCAGTTATCCATTTGGTTCGACTGCCGGTGGCAACTATCGCACGCATCATGGCATGGATATCCCCAATGTGATGGGTACGCCCGTGTTGGCGGCAACTGATGGCGAAGTGGTGCATGCTGGGCCAGATGACAAAATTTTGCTCGGCCCCTATAACAATTTTTACGGCAATAGCGTCGTGATCCGCCTGGACCGCCGCTTACCGGTGGGCGCCGGTCAGTTAGACGTTTATCTGTTGTTCGGCCATTTAAGCCAGGTGAATGTCACGGTCGGGCAACGGGTACACCCGCAAGATGTGGTCGGGCTAGTGGGCATGACGGGCATTGCGATTGGGCCGCATTTACACGTGGAGATGCGGCTGGGCGCTAACACCTACCAACATAGCATTAACCCCTATCTCTGGCTGCAACCGCTAGAAGGGACGGGCGCCGTCGCCGTGCGTTTGTTAACCGCCGATGGTCGCACCTTGCCGGGTGCAGGTTTGACGTTGGCCAAGTTTGACAATGGCATCGCCACCTGGGCGCGCCTGATCGAGATCTATCGCGATACCGAGAACATTGGCCCCGACCCGGTCTGGGGCGAAAATGGCGCGATGGATGGTGTGCCGGCCGGTTATTACATTCTGGTGGGCAACGTCAACGGTGAAGCGATCCGCACTGATCTGACCGTAAAGGCAGGCGAGACGAGTTTTGTCGAGATTCGGACGAAACAATAGGTCGCGTGTTTGTTGGACAGGCTCTGTTTTATGAGGTTTGGTACAGTAACCGATTAGCTGTAGGTCATCGCTTCCAGCGTGACAAGCCTGGTTAAACCCACAAGGTAAGGTCATCGTTGTTCGTCACGCTGGAAGCGATGACCTACACAGGCAAGGCTTACAATTTTAAACCCCTATTCCCCAAATCCAGCGCACACCACCTGCCTACTCCTCGTCAGCCTGCTGATTAGAGACCGCTTGCGCTATGATACAATCCTAACGATGCACCAACCAACGGACGCCGGCGCGTCTTCAATCAGGAAGCTAGATGTCGATACCCACAATTCCAATCTGTAACAGTGAGATCACCGTCCGCCCAGCCCAGCGCGCCGATCTGCCTATGATTGCGGATTTGTTAATCCAATTGTATGCGGCAGAACTGCCTGGCGCTTTACATGGACCCCGGGCCAGGCAACAAGCGCTCATGCGTTTTACGCTCGAAGCCAACGACATCCAGGGTTTGCGCCGGCGCTATGTGGCCTGTACGCCGGCTGGCGATGTGATCGCCACGGCGGCGATCGAAGCGCCAGCTGAAGCTCGTTATGAACGCGCTCCAGCTGGCACAATCAGTAAGGCGCTGACGTGTATCGGCTATCCAGCGACGGCGCGCCTGCTCTTGACCGTCGCCCAGAGCATGATCGGCACAAATTTTAAAACACCGGCGGATGCCGTATTTTTTCATAGTGTAGTGGTCGATGCGCGCTGCCGCGGGCAAGGCATTGGGCAGACGTTGATGCAGGCAGTAGAACAGATTGCACGCAAAGAGGGGTATCCAGCGGCGGTCTTGCAAGTGTTGGCGGCAAACCAGCCGGCGCGACGCTTGTATGGTCATTGTGGCTACCAGGATATCTGGCAATCACCGCGTTGGGCCGCCATGCTCAGTTGGCCTAGCTATATTATGCAAAAAACGTTGACGACCAACGCACGTGGGTAGCCGGCATTAGGATGATTTTAGTTGGTCACGTTACACGCTTACTCGTGTAGGGAAACAGATTTGGGATTCGCTTTCATCCGAATCCTGTATCCCTAATCCCTACGCAGGCCAACAGAAATGCGTAACGTAAGTTCTCACGGTTCGGTCATTTTTTGTCGGGCTTTTGAAATTTATGTCCCACTTAGTGGCTTAAAACAGAATGAATTTAGGGGTTGCCTCCCACTTGCCAATCAACGAGATCAAACCCTTTTATAAAGTGGGAGAAAGCCTTGC
>JBBQBY010000288.1:0-8632 GCA_038318235.1 Caldilineales bacterium | reverse complement strand
CTACTAGTTAACCTCTCCCAAACGCTCGGCCGCATCGAGCAAGACACCCAGTTGCGCTGACCAAGTTTATGCTGCTGAACAAACAACTTAGCCCGCAAATTCAGAGCGACGCGCTCGGCTGGGAGAAGCACGGGGTGAAGTTATGCGGGCTGTTTTATCTTCGCCAAGTAACGAGCGCGCACTTGCTCTAAATGCGCTTTTTTGTCTGGACTGAGCAACTGCGGCAACACGCGCACTGCAGCGGCGGCTGGACCACGCACCGCGCCGGCGCCCAGCGTATATTCGCGAATCATCTCGACCTGCCGTGGGTCAAAAACATCAGGCCCTAAGACGGGGATCGGGATAAATTCGGACGTGTTTTTCTTGTACCAGGAGACTTTGGCAATGCTCTGGCGCTCAATTTTTTCGTGGAGCTTGAGCAAGCCATAGATCAACGCTTCGGGCGTGGGCGGGCAACCGGGCACGTAGACATCAACCGGAATATAAGTGTCGATGCCGCTGACCACGTTGTAACCTTCCTTGAAAGGACCACCACCGGTCGCGCAAGCGCCCATTGCTAATACATAGCGCGGTTCAGCCATCTGGTTGTAGATCCGCACAATCGCCGGCACCATCTTCTTGGTGACAGTGCCGGAGACGATCATCAGATCGCTCTGGCGCGGGCTTGGTCGCATCACTTCCATGCCAAAGCGGGCCAGGTCAAAACGGCTGGCGGCTGTGGCAATCATTTCGATGGCGCAGCAGGCCAGGCCAAAGAGCAAAGGCCACATGCTCGACTTGCGGCTCCAATTGTATACTTTGTCCAGGGTTGTTACCATCACATTGGGCTGTAAGTCATCCGGCACTTGGATGGTATCGTGGAGATAGCTCTGGATTTGTGTGCTTTTTAAATCTTGAAAATTAGTTGCAGGAGAGTCTGCCATGCGTACTCCTCAGCGGAAAGCGTAATTGGTAAATGGTAGTTTACAGAGCGGCAATCGCTATAAAAATAGCGATTTGTTGGTTAAATTCTACATGAAGCACAGGTCAAGGTCAATATTGATGATAAGTGAGTCGTTAATGGCATTATTAGGGTAACTAGGCGTTGACGAACCACTAATTCCCACTTACCAATGGCTACTTATGCTTTCCTACTTACGCCGCCACCGGCATCGGCAGACCAAATTGCTCCATCACCCAGTAAATCCAGTCGATACAGCGCTGGCGCGTCTGATTTGGTTGGTTGTCATGATCAAGCGGCAGGCCCATAATGATATCCTCGAATGCGCCTCTGGAGAATTCGAATTCGTAGCCATCTTTAGGCCAGAAACCGACAAGCTCGCCGCCGAGCGCAGCCACTTTATTGCCAATGATGCCAATCGCATCCACAAAACTATTAGAATAACCATACTGATCGCCGTTGCCAAAAAGCGCAACCTTGCGACCTTTGAAGTCAACAATATCTAATTCGTTAAATTTTAGGTTCCAGTCATCCTGAAGTTCGCCAATGTTCCAAGTAGAACAACCGAAGATCAGGTATTGGTATTTTTCCATTGCCTTGAGATTTTGCGCGGAAACGATGAACATCTCGACATCGGCTACACCGCTGTGTTCGATTTCATTCTTTATAATATTCGCGGCAGTTTCGCCAGCGCCGGTTGAGCTGCCGTAGAACAATCCAATTTTAGGCTTGTCGGCCATAGATGTATGCTCCTAAGGAAAACGGGAGGGCAAAATATTTCTCGGTATTGTGGGGAAATTATAGCGGGGAGCGCGCTAGATGTCAAGTAAATTTTTTCACAAGCAGCATTAGCCGAAATTGCGCATTCGTGGTTCTGAATTGGAATAACGTTAGTGTGGAGTGGCGTCCGCGCGGAAGCGGCCGCGCGTGCGATTGGGGGAGCCGTGACTTGGCAGTCACTTTGAGTGTTTAGGCTATTACAAATAAATAACTATCCAGGGATCGAGACCTGACAGGTGGGGCCCTTTTCACCTGTCAGGTCGGTCGATGACAATTTTGCAAGTGGACCAGACTGGATACTTATTTATTTGGCTTGGCCTTAGCGAGATTGACCGTCAAGTTGGCTTGCGGTTTTAAAAACGTCGTCCAGCGCCGCGCTTGTTTTCTGTTCTTTGACAGAGAGGACAACTTCAAGCACTTGCTCTAGCGTGAGTAGCGTACCGGCCTGCCACGTTTGCTGGAACTTTGGTGGACCGAGCGCGTGGCTCAACGTCTCTATATATTGCTCATATTCGGCCCGTTCTGTCGGTAGGGCTTTCCATTGGGTTTCGCCAATCGCCTCGCGTAACTGGGCGGCTTTACCGAACAAAACGCCTGCGCTTCCATACTGTCGCAAGGCGACGGCAACTTTGGCTATATCCGTTAAAGAACCCACAATGCTGCCGGTGTTACCCATTTGGATAAACCATTGCAAACCTTGGTAATAGTGTTGCAGCGCTTTGTCATAGTCTAAATGCACGCGGGCTAGGTAACCCAGGAAGAATTGATTGGCGGCAGTCATCAATTTGTTGTTGAGTTTTTCATAGAGCGTCAAACTTTCTAGATATTTATCCTGGGCAGCGGCATAAGCCTGCTCACGCATATCAATTTGTGCCAATGAATATAAGACAATCGCAATCCCAGAAGTGCTCTGGCTGCTCCGAAATAGGGCCAGACTTGCTTCGTAAACCATGCGGGCCTGGGCATATTCTTGTAATTGCAGTAGGATGCGTCCGTGGACATGTAAAGCAAAGGCCAATTCGATAGGCGCTTCATTTTTCCACTGCTTTAAGATCGCAATTGCCGCTTCGATTTGCCCCACTGCGTCCTCAAATGCCCCTGTATTTAGGAGCGCCTCGCTATGTTGACTTTGAGTTGCCGCGAATTTTTGCGACTGACTCAGTTTCTGGAAGATCAACATGCTCTCTTGAAAAAAGCGCTGCGCACTTGGCCAATCGCCCTGCACGCGCGCCAGGTAACCGGCCGCACTGGCTACGTCCGCATAAAGCTCGGTATCGTGTGCCGTGGCAAACGTTTGCAAAGCTTGCTGAATTCTTTGTCGGCCCTCGCTCACCATGGCTTGACAATGCCAAAACCAGACGAGTGCTTTGATCAGCCGGAAGGTCAACTCAGGCGCCTGTGCCTCAAAGCTATAGTGGAGGGCGGCGCGTAAATTTTCGGACTCTTGCGTCAATTGTTCAAGATACGCTTGGCGTCGAGCACCCTTGCTGTTGCGCTCTGCCGCTTCGGCCAGCCCAAGAAAATATTCTGCCTGGCGTTGTTGCGTTCGCTTACTGTGATCCTGCGCGCTTAACTGGCTCAGGGCAAATTCACGAATGGTCTCTAGCAGGACAAAGCGTGCTTCACCGGACGGTTGTTGTGGTTGCACCTTCAGCAGACTCTTTTCCACCAATGCTTCTAACTCGTTCAAGGTGCCATCACAAATTTGTTGCGCGGCCATTAGCGTAAAGCCACTGCTGAAGACACTCAAGCGGGCCAAAAGTCGTTGTTGCGCAGCGGTCAATAAGTTGTAGCTCCAGCCAATCGCATTGGCCAAGGTGCGCTGGCGTAGTGGCAGATCTTGTGGGCCGTTGTTTAGTAGATCCAGACGGCGCTGCTGCAAGCGCACCAAGAGAGTCGCTGGGGCGAAGAGATCCATGCGCGCCGCAGTCAGTTCAATCGTAAGGGGCAAGCAATCCACCTGGCGGCAGATCTCGGCAATGATCGGCTGGTTTTGTGCGGTCAGCTGGAAATTCTGGTTCGCATTCTGCGCGCGCTGGACAAAGAGGTCAACCGCGGGCGCTACTTCGAGGGGTGACACCCGATACCGTTGTTCTGCACGTAGATGCAAGCGTTCCCGACTGGTGACAAGCACGCGTAGTTCTGGGCATTCGGCTAGCAACTCGGCTACCAATCGCACACTGGCGTTCTCAAGCTCGCCTTCCTCATGCCCGATAAGCGAATTGGGGCGTGCATTGGGATGGTATAACAGTTGCTCAAAATTGTCGAGCAAAAGTAATAATTCTTTGTGCCGCAAAAATTCAAGTAAAATTACCTGAGGTGACTTTGCCTCGTTTTCGCTCAAGCCCAACTGGGTCACCAGCGCCGACGCCACCAAATCTGGATCGCTAATCGCCACCAGGTTCACAAAGGCAACGCCATCTTTATAGACGCCTTGCACCCTAGACGCCACCTCCAACCCTAAGCGCGTCTTGCCCACCCCTGGTGGCCCAACCAGCGTGAGCAAGCGCCCACTGTGCCCCAACAGCCGGTTGCTGATCAGCTGAAGATCCTGTTCCCGCCCGATCAGAGCTGTGGGCGACATGGGGAGTACATTGGATAATTCGAGCTGTGTTCCACTGATAATTAGACGTGTTTCACGTGTCAATGTGAGTGAGGAGGGCAGTCGTTCACCGCGGGCCAGGGCGGCTGATTCGATCAGGCGCGCCGCAATGTAGGGTTCATCTTGTAGGCCCAGGGCTGGAACAAATGCTTGTAGCATCGTAGTGACATCAGGCAGGCGACTATCCTGTTCCAGACTGGAGATAAAGGAGGTGCTGTAGCCGACCGCTGCCGCCAGATCGCCTTGTGTCATACCCGCGCGCTTGCGTAACTGGCGAAGGATCTGCCCAAAGGTGACTGTGGGTTGTAAAGGCACTGGATACTCCTATAGCGCAAAGAGTGATCAACAAGGGAAGCCGATAGAAAGGTGGGTACGCGAATACTCGCGCTTGCCGCCCTATTTATGCATATTCCATTGGCAACTCTAATTGCAGATAATGCCTACTGCTCATTTTATTCTAGCTGCTTTCCACGCAATCAGCAAATTCGACAATTTTGTGTAATTTTTGTGTAAAAATCGCTTCTATATCGCGCATTATACGTGTATGCTAGAGCAATGAACAGGCAGATTTGCTATACCATCACCCTCACGATTAGCGAACAATGGACAATTATCTGGAATGCCGAAGAACCAGACAGCGTAAGCGCCGATTCAACAATAGCAACCCATCGCTGTGCGACACAACCTGCGCTGGCGACTTCTCTACTGATTGCTCCTGAATTGCTGGCTGCGATGACGCGGCAAGCCGAACAGCAGGGGCTGAGCATTGCCGTCTATATCCAATGTTGGTTAGAGAAGAAGTTGCTGGAGTTTGGACAGACGCCGCTCGCCTAAACTAGATTTTTGCACAAGCCGGCAAAGCGTGGGATGTGTTTGCCAATCAAACGAAGGCTGTTACGAATTCATTGATCGAATTCGTCGTGGAAAATTTACCCGATATCCCCTTAAACCTGCCACCCAATGTACTGATGGCTACTGGCGCACCCCCGGCCGCCAGTAGCCATCGCCCCCGCCAAGATAACCGACGTTGAACAATCTGGTCACACATTCGATAAAGCAAACTCCACCGCCTGGTCGGCTGTCATATCGTATCCTGCACTGTACGCTGTGTGGAAGCTAGCGGCATCCAACTGATTGCGGACCGAGGCAAGTTGCCGCCTAAAATCTTTTTGATCCACCACTTGGATCGGAATATTGATCACCTGGCGCAAGGCTTGGGCAGCACCAAAAAGCTGGGCTGCGATCAGCAATTGGCCTTGGATGCCGGCAACACCTGCTAATTTTTCTAACCCGGCAGCGACGGCGCGCATATCGCCAATCTGGTGGCGAAGTTGCAAACTTTCGGTCTGATAGGCTCGGGCTTGATCGTAGCGACCCTGGTCATAGGCCACTTGCCCCAAATTATAGAGGGCAATCGCGATAAAGGCCTGGTCGCCGGCCGCGCGTAATTTGACCAAGCTCTCTTCGTAAAACGTATTCGCCTTCACAAAATTTGCTTGCAAGCGCGCCAGTTCGCCTAAATTGACCAATGTGATCCCGCTGAGCCAGGTATCGCCAATGGCTTGCGAGAAGACCAGGCTTTGCTCCGCCAATGTCCATGCCCGTGCATAATCCCGCTGATTGCAGGCTTCTGCGCTCAACCCATCAAGCGCATAGGCCATCCCCCATTGATCATCAGTCTGCCGAGCCAGCGCCAATGCCTGGTCAAAATAGGCAATCGCGGCGACGTGGTCAGCTTGGCAAAAAGCGAGGCTGCCAGCGTTGTTCAAAAATTTCAGATAGACGACCGCGGACAATTCGGTTTGATGATTGGCCAGGGCGAATCTTGTCCTTTCAAACCACTCACGGCCTTCGTGGATATGGTTGCGCATGGTCCAAAAGGGTTGCAGCGCGCTACAAAAACGCGCGGCATCGAGCCGCCTGTTCTCGGCCAGCGCCCAAGTCAATGCCGCGCGCAAATTGTGGATTTCTGCATCCAACCGCTGGGTCCAGCGGAGTTGATCGGGACCATGCAATGCGGGCGAGGCTTCCTCGGCCAGCGCTAGAAAGTAGGCTGTGTGCCGCGGCTTGACGGATTGCCACTCGTTTTCTGCGATCAATTGCTCACGAGCAAACTCACCGATCGTATCCAGCAGAAAAAAGCGTTGCCCCTGATTTGTGGACAGATCAGCATGGACCAGGCTTTTATTGTGCAATTCATAGAGTGTCGCATCCTCAAAGCCCATATGCGGCAGGGCTGTTAAATCAAAGCCACCCATAAAGCCGCCCAGTGTCCGAAAGAGCGCCTTCTCCTCTTCGTTCAATAACGCATAACTGCGATAGATCGCGTTGCGTAAGTTATGTTGTGGAACGGCGAGGATGCGCACACTATCATTGAGCAGATCCAGGCGATGGTCATACAGCCGCGCCAACATCTGCTGTGGGGAGAAGCGATCAATGCGCACAGCGCTCAACTCAATCGCTAAAGGCAGACCGTCGAGCTCCCGGCAGATGGCTTCGATCTGGGGTTGATTTTGCGGTGTCAAAACAAAGTCTGGTGTAACGGTCTGCGCGCGCTGGATGAATAATTCAACGGCGGGCGACAGCGCTAAGGGTGACATTTTGTAGCGCTGCTCGGCGCGCAAATGCAAGCGCTCCCGACTGGTAACGATCACCCCCAAACCCGGGCATTCGGCCAGTAACTCGCCCACCAATGGCGCCGCCGCAATGATCTGCTCGAAGTTATCCAGCACCACCAACAATTCTTTGTGGCGTAGAAATTCGAGCAGCTTGACTTTGGGTGGTTTCTGGCTTGTGTCACTGATGTCTAGCGCCGCCACCAGCGTGGCGGCGACCAGCTCTGGATCATAAATTGCGGCCAACGGCACAAAACGCGCACCATCTTTATATTGGCTTTGCAGGCGCGCCGCCATGGCCAGCCCTAGGCGCGTCTTGCCAATCCCAGGCGGTCCCACCAGCGTCAGCAAACGTCCACTATGATTTTGCAACCGTTGACAAAGACTTCTCACTTCCTGTTCGCGCCCGACCAATTCAGTCAATGATTCAGGTAAATGCGCCGTTGGTTGAACGATTTCTGCCGTAACAACTTGGGTTTCTCGTTTGATCCTGACAGCAACCGGTGGACGCACGCCGCGTATCTGGGCCGCTAATTCGACTAGCCGCGCAGCAAAGTGTGGTTCCTCTTGCAAGCCCAAAGCGGGGACAAAGACTTGGCGCACAGTTTCCACATCGGGCAGGCGGCGACTCCGCTCCAGCGCAGACACAAACGATATACTATAACCGACGGCTGTGGCTAGGTCACCTTGGGTCATACCGGCGCGTTTGCGTAGTTGTTTGAGGAGATTGCCAAATGTTTGGTTTGGAGTTGAGGGCATAGGCAGATGCTCACTTACGCTTTACTGAACTGAATGTGCCCGCTATTTTAGCTGGCTACGGATAAACGAGCAAACCCAGCCAATTTATTTACGCATGTTACGGCCATTACGGTTCGACGGTGCCATGTGCCTATCGTGGACTGCTAAGGACCCTTCCCCCTGACCCCCTTCCAGCAGGGAAGGGGGAACCGGTTTAGGATCTGGCCCTGTTGGACAACCTTGGCGCTTCAATCATCTCTAACAATATCGGCTCAACTGGATCTCAGGGGTAACCTCGCCAAAATCTTCCAGGCAGCGGCGGTCGTTGCGCCGCGGCCTGGAAGATGGTCAACCTCCTCACATCCGGTTGACCCACAATATCAATATTGTTAAACGACTCCATTCCCCAGCAGGGGGAAGGGCCGGGGATGGGGGTCGCGACTAAATTAAAATTATGGCTGTCCCCTATGTACACTGATCGCAATGGCGCTTATAATCAGCAACAAAAGCGACGCTTTGAGGGATGATAGGCAAGATCAGTGGTTATTAATCTCCCGAATAATTCTGATTTTTTTCATAATAATTGACACTCTACTCGCTGTATGCTATACTGCGCGGCGATTTCCGTGAATAACTATAGTCGCATCTTTCACAGATGTGTCCTGTATGCCTCACTGATCACTGTTGACTGATAGCTTTATTTGTACAAGGAGGTTATGTACCGTGGCAATATCCTGGCCGTGGACAACCAAGCAGAAATCAAAAATTCTGTGGTTAGATTTAGGTGATTTAGGGGATCTTGTCCACCCCAACGGTCCGCATGAACAATGGCAGGATCATGGTCTCGGTCTCCTGCGCACCATCTTGCATCAAAACGGCGTGCTCACAGATTTAGCCTCCACCCGTGCCGTTACTTCCTGGGAACAACTAAGCAATCAGATCAAAGGTTATGATACG
>JBBQBY010000287.1:0-8694 GCA_038318235.1 Caldilineales bacterium | reverse complement strand
GATCTTTCCTCACTCGGCGCCCAAAGCCGAAGGGTGCTATCACAACTGTAAGCTAAAAGATTCTGATGGATAGAAATTATATGATAGCATAGTGACAGGGTCAAAAGTATACTAGACAATAACTGATTGTGAAAAATCTATTAACAACCATACATTGCGAATGGTCAAATTTCATCTAGACAAAGTCATTAGAGTTTATTCCGATTTATTATTTGGATAGCAAAACAGTAGGTGCGGATTTTAACCGCACAAGGCTGGATTGACCAAGATTGTGCGGTTAAAAACCGCACCTACAAATGCACAAAATTAAATCGGAATAAGGTCTATTTGTCATGGGCCGCTTTAGACGTGACTAGCATCTCTTTCGTTGAAAAAGATTTATTAATCTTCCGTTTTACATGACACCCACCGACTGCTTATGCAAGCATTTCCTGCTTATACCAAGCATTTCAGGGTTAAGGAGAAATTGTGCCTAAATTATTGATCGCTACCCATAATCCAGGCAAAATTCGTGAGTATCAAACGTTGCTAGCCGATCTACCGCTCACCGTTACTTCACTCCGAGCCGAAGGGATTGAGCACGATGTAGAAGAGACCGGCGCGACTTTTACCAAAAATGCCGTTTTAAAAGCGCAAGCCTATGCGCAGTTGTCTGGTTTATGGACTTGGGCCGATGATAGTGGTTTAGAAGTTGATGCCCTAGATGGTCGCCCCGGTGTCTATTCCGCGCGTTATGCCGGCCCCGACGCCACCGACCAGGATCGCTACCAAAAGTTACTGGGCGAACTGAGCCAGCTACCCGACCGGCCGCGCACCGCCCGTTTTCGCTGCGTGGTGGCCATTGCCCTGCCAAACCGTGAAATCCATACCATCGATGATACGATTGAAGGTGTGATCAGCGCGCAGCCCAGCGGTGAGCATGGCTTTGGTTATGATCCTGTCTTTTTTATCCCGGAACTAGGCTTGACCATGGCTGAATTGCCCGCCGATCAAAAGAATCGCATTAGCCACCGCGGCAAAGCGGCAGCCCGGGCCAAAGAATTTTTATACACACAACTCAAGTAGATGACCGCTGCTGCCGCGCACGTGCTAAACTTCCGGGAAGCGGTCACACAAATTTTCGCTAACCATATAGGTCTGACCACTTCCCGGAAGTGGATCTACCTCAATCTTTTTCCGCAGCCTCAAACTGGGCAGTGACAGTGAAAGCGACAGACACCTATGGCTAAATATATCGGCGCCATTGACTCTGGCACCACCAGCACGCGCTTTATGCTCTTTGATCAGCGGGGCGCCGTGATCGCCTATGATCAGCGCGAACACGAACAGATCTTTCCACAGAGTGGCTGGGTCGAACATAAGCCACAAGAAATTTGGGCGCGCACCCGTGCGGTGATCGGCGCGACGATGGCCAAAGCGCAAATTAAAGCCAGTGACCTGACGGCGATTGGCATCACCAACCAGCGCGAAACCACCCTGATCTGGAACAAGCGCACCGGCGATCCAATTTACAATGCGATTGTCTGGCAAGATACACGCACCGACCGCCTGTGTAAGCAGCTACAAGCAGCGGGTCATGCTGAGCAGATCTATCACAAAACCGGCCTACCGATCGCCACCTATTTTTCCGGCCCCAAAATCTGCTGGCTACTCGACAACGTGCCAGGCGTGCGCGCCCAGGCCGAGGCAGGTGAATTGCTCTTTGGCAACATCGACACCTGGCTGATCTGGCAGTTGACTGGCGGCCAGCATATCACCGACTCGACGAATGCCAGCCGCACCATGTTGATGAATCTAGAGACACTCACCTGGGACGATCAATTGTTGGCCATCCTGGATATTCCTCGTTCGTTGCTGCCAGAAATTCGCCCAAGCAGCGATCCCAATTTCTATGGCAAAACCTTAGCCGATGGCCCCTTCCAAGGCGAAATCCCCGTCTGCGGCGATCTGGGCGATCAACAGGCCGCCACGGTGGGTCAGACCTGTTTTAGCCCTGGCGAGGCCAAAAACACCTATGGCACCGGCTGTTTTATGCTCATGAACACCGGCAACGAAATTGTACGCAGCAAAAACGGGCTGCTTACCACGGTCGGCTATCAATTTGGCGATCAGCCAACGGTCTACGCCCTGGAAGGTTCGATTGCGATGGCCGGCGCCACGATTCAATGGCTGCGCGACAATCTGCAATTAATTAGCACAGCCGCCGAAACCGAAGCGCTGGCGCAAAGCGTGGCGAATACCGGCGGCTGTTATTTCGTGCCAGCCTTCAGTGGCCTTTTTGCCCCCCACTGGCGCAGCGATGCGCGCGGCGTGCTGGTTGGGCTGACCCGTTACGTCAATCGCGCCCACATCGTGCGCGCCGCCCTAGAAGCGATCTGCTATCAGACGCGTGAGGTGTTGGAAGCGATGAACGCCGATAGCGGTGTGCCGCTGCGCACGCTGAAAGTTGACGGCGGCGCCACCGCCAATAACTTCCTGATGCAACTGCAAGCCGATATCCTCGGCGTCGAAGTGATCCGCCCGAAGGTGGCCGAAACCACCAGCCTGGGCGCCGCCTACGCTGCTGGCTTAGCCGTCGGTTTCTGGGATAATACCGAAAGCCTGCGCGCCAATTGGCAAGTTGATCAGCGTTGGCAACCGCAGATCGATGAGGCCGCGCGCGATCAGGGGTTTGCGGGTTGGAAGAAGGCCGTTGAACGTACATTAAATTGGGTGGAATAAATGAACTTGGAGATTTCATTATGGTTGAGCAAGTATTAGTATCACACCCCGCTAACGACGTGATCGAGAATCCGATCATTGTTGATGACGAAAACGAGCAAGATATTGCCACCTATGGCAGTGGTTCGATCTATCCATACGATATGCCTGAAGAGGTGGCAGTCAGCGAAGAGCCTTATAATGTATTCCAGTGGCTACGAAAATTAAATCGTGGTGATTTAATCATCGATCCAGAATTTCAGCGCAATCTGGTCTGGAAGCCTGAGCAAAAATCGCAATTTATTGAATCGATTTTGCTCAATATTCCACTGCCGCCACTTTATGTCAATCAAAACCGTGCCGGTAAATATATCATCGTCGATGGATTACAGCGTACTTCTACACTAAAAGAGTTCATAGTGGATAATGGATTTGCCCTGAAAGGTTTACGTGTTTTGTTAAACCTTAATGGAAAACGGTTCGAAGATTTACCTGATCCCTACAAGACAAAAATCGAAGACAAAAAATTTACGGTATACGTGATTAAACCTACGGTACCGCTGGCAATGGTGTATGATATTTTTCACCGAATCAATACTGGCGGCACTCAATTAACGCGCCAGGAAATTAGAAATAGTTTCTATATTGTTGGAAGATCACCTGCCCTACTTAAGAAACTAGCTGAACAGCCTTATTTTCGCATGGCAATTGACGAAGGTATATCGCCAAGACGGATGAAGGATCGCGAGGCTGTTCTGCGCTATCTTGCTTTTCGCATTTTTCACTATCAAACCGATTACAAAGGCGATATGGATGCCTTTCTCGGCGATGCGATGACGGAAATTAACAACATGGAAGAGGAGCAAATTAGTGTCCTAGAGAAGGATTTTGAGCGGGTGATGCAATCAACCTATGAACTATTCGGCGAACGCAATTTTCGTCTGCCAACAGGATCAACCAGGGGACGAATTAACCTAGCGTTGATGGAATCTGTTGTTTTATTCTTCGCCACCCATTCCACAGATTTTCTGCAAAGCAACAAGATGAAAATTCTGGAAAATTACGAGAAATTGCTCAACGACAAAGAGTATCGCGATGCAATCCAGTTCGCCACGGGAGATCGCAATCGAGTAATAAGACGGTTTGAGTTAGCCGATGCGATTCTGGGAGCAGTTTGATGTTAACAAAGATCGGCCTCAAAAATTTTAAACGTTTCCAAGAAATGACGGTAACTAAAGTCAGCCAAATCAATCTATTTACCGGCATCAATGGCTGTGGGAAATCAACGATTTTACAGGCATTGTTATTAATGCGGCAGTCTCCAGAACATAGCCGAACGACTCATCAAATTGTATTTAATGGGAGTTGCGTTGAACTTGGCGACTTTGATGACGTGCGCAATAGCCAAATATCGCGTAACGAGCCGATCGAGATGATATTTGGATTTCAACAAGGTGAACATCAAATCGATTTACATTATTGGTTGGCAGAAAATAGCGATGACGATATGGTTGCTGATATTACAAAGCTTGTTGGTACGCGGCCAGTTGAGAGTTCCCAAGTAAGCGAACATTTGATTTTTACCTTTAGCCGTGGGATCAACAATTACGATCTCAAAATGAAGAATGCGTACCAACATACACTGGCAACCTGGTATAATCTTCTGTTTAATTCCTTTCCCGAACGTTCTAATCTGCCCTCAGACCTCGTGAATTTCACAAAAATTCACTACATCTCGGCTGACCGGATTGGGCCACAAGAATTTTATGCCAAACAAAGCTTTACTGAATTTCCCAACGTAGGGCGGCGGGGTGAATTCATAGCGAATATTCTTCATAAGAAGAAAGACGATAGGGTGCATGAACACTTGCGAATTCTTGACGCAGCGACAGAAACCGTTTCCGACCAAACAGCAGCATGGATCAAAATAATCTTTGACGGCGGCCAACTAAAGATGAAGTCAGTCGAAGCAAATATTCTTTTGTTGGAGTTAAACTCCGATGACACGCTTCAATTTTATAAGCCGATCAATGTTGGTTTTGGGTATAGTTATGCCTTGCCAATCATCGTTTCAGGATTAGTCGCCCAACCCGGCGAAATGTTGATTGTCGAAAATCCAGAGGCGCATCTCCATCCTTATGCTCAATCGCAGTTGACACAGTTTCTTGCCCGCGTTAGTACTTGTGGCGTCCAAGTATTTATCGAAACGCACAGCGACCATGTTCTCAACGCGCTGCGCATTGCTGTTCTTGACCAACTTATCCAGCCTGATCAACTCAACATTCTCTACTTTAGCAAAACATCGAATCAACCTCCCGTATCAATTTCCGTCAACGCGGATGGCTCGATTGAACATTGGCCTGATGGCTTTTTTGACCAAACCAACAAAGATTTCAATCGGTTATTCGGAATTTAATGTATGGATGTATTTATTAACGAATGCTCATTGCACGGCCAATACTTTGACATCGGCGCATTTCAACAAGGAATACAACTAATTTATTCATTGGTACGCGAATTGCAAGCAGTTAAGCTCGATGCGATGATGGCACTTTATACGGATAAAGAAGGCATCAAACATTTCAGAGTTATCAAGAGCCAGTCATTTATCACAAGCCTAAATGCATTGCCAGACAAATCACTGCGTCAGGCGTTTGTTGGACTGTTGTTCAATCAACTCAATGCAAAAGATTGGCATACTGATCGCCAGCATTCAGATGATGATCTATTTATGTGCGGCGATGAACTAGTGACTGACACCTGCATAGCCGAAGTAACAGAGCGTAAACTTATTCAGGCAGATTTTTTTATTGGATTGCTACTCAATTTTGACCAGTCGAAGTATGCTAATCTTGTACAGTTGAAAATAACCAAAAACGGAGCTATTGATCCGGTACTTATCGATTGCGCAGACAATAAGAACGCATTGCAAAAATGGTTAGAGGCTGTATTTAATCTTAGTCTCTATCGTTATGATTATAATTCTCAGACAAAGCCAACTGATGAACAGACTTTACTACGTGACACAAGGCTTTTCAAGCTCTCTTCCCTGCCGCCTTATGATGGTCGCAAAATCTATCAAGAGTTGCAAACGAATCGCTACTGGTACGTCGACAATTTGCACTATGGTCAGGCAGCTCATTTAGAAGTGTTCGACCTGCAAGGTAAACACATCGGTGAAGCCAGCCTTGAGGGCAAAGTTGATCTGACAAAACAAGACCCTCGAAAGCGACTGTCCACATGAAAAATCTCAACACCGAAATCCTCGTGATCGGCGGCGGCTCGACCGGCACCGGTGTGGCCTGGGACGCGGCGCTACGCGGCTTTCAGGTGACGCTGGTCGAAAAACGCGATCTGACGCACGGCACGACGGGCCGTTATCATGGTCTGTTGCACAGCGGTGGCCGTTATGTGGTCAAAGACCCGCGCAGCGCGGTCGAATGTATCCACGAAAACCAGATCTTGCGCCGCACGCACACCCAGTGTATCGAAGAGACTAGCGGCTTTTTTGTGGTTACGCCGGAAGATGAAGGCGACTTTCCCGAAAAGTTCAAAGCGGCCTGTGACGCGTGTCGCGTGCCCTGTACAGAAATTTCGGTTAAGGAGGCCTTGCGCCACGAGCCGCTGCTCAATCCGCGCATCAGTCGCGTTTTTGAGGTGCCCGACGCTTCGGCGGATAGCTTTCTTGCCACGCATGTCACCGCGCAGGCGGCGCGCCTGGCCGGTGCGCAAATCTTGGTCTACCATGAAGTGTTAGCTTTGATCACGGAGGGCATCGATCATGACCGGCGTGTGCTGGGCGCCAAAGTTCGTAACGTAGCGAGCGGTGAAGAGTTTAACATTTACGCAAATATGACGATTAGCGCAGCAGGCGCCTGGGCCGGCCAACTGGCGCGCATGGCCGGCTGTGAAGTTAACATCATTCCCGGCAAAGGTGTGATGGTGGCGATGAACCATCGTGTGGTCAACACGGTGATCAATCGCTGCAAGATGCCATCGGATGGCGACATCATCGTGCCGATCCACACCGTGGCCGTGATCGGCACGACCGATGAGCGTGTAAGCGACCCCGAGAGATTACGCATTGAACCGTGGGAAGTTCAGTTGATGCTCGATGAAGGCGATAAATTATTGCCGGGCCTGAGCAAAGCGCGCGTCTTACGCGCTTGGGCCGGCGTGCGCCCACTCTATCAGGAGGGGTTCAAGGGTGAAAGCCGCAACGCCACACGCGCGCTGACCCTGCTGGATCATAAAACTCGCGATGGCATCGCTGGTTTTCTCACGATTACGGGTGGCAAATGGACGACCTTCCGCTTGATGGCGGAGACCGCGGTTGACAAAGCATGCGAACAATTGGGCACACGCAAGCCGTGCGCAACCGCAGAGACGCCGGTTCCGGGCATTGACCAAGGGCATTATTGGCTTGGTCACCGGTTGCACGAAGTTGAGGAGAACCAGTTACAGGGTGAATTAATCTGCGAATGTGAGTTAGTCACACGCAGCATGCTCGAACAAGCGGCGCAACGCAACCCCACGATCACGCTCGACGATCTGCGCCGCGATATTCGCCTAGGCATGGGACCGTGCCAAGGCGGATTTTGTACGATGCGGGCGGCGGGAATTCTTCACGAGAATGCAGAGTTGGGAATGCGAAGTGCGGAATTTGATCGCGATGTTGAACGTGTCAATCCAAATTGGGATGTGGCGTATATGCAGTCACCTGCCCATAATGCGACCAATGATGAGACACCACTCCGTACTCCGCATTCCGCCTTCCGCACTCCGAACTTGTTGCTTCGCGATTTCCTACAAGAGCGCTGGAAAGGTCTCACACCAGTGCTTTGGGGGCAACAGTTGAAACAAGCGCGCCTGGATGAGTTGATTTATTTGAGCATTCTGAACAGTGACCATCTGCCCGAGGCAGACGAAAGCAGTCCATTAAGCGATTTTTATAATTTCGATGGCGACACAACCGTTGATGCGGGGTCGGATCATGCTTGATTTGTTGGTGATCGGTGCGGGACTCGCCGGGTTGAGCGCGGCGCTTGCCGCGGCCAAAGCGGGCTTGCAAGTGCGGGTGATCGCCAAAGGCCAGGGCGTAACTCATTGGCACGCCGGTACGCTGGATGTCTTGGGCTATCTGCCCATTACGGATGAGTCCGTGCAGACGCCGTTGGCAACCAGCCAAACGTTGCCGCCCGACCATCCCTATCATTTGCTCGGCGAAGCGCGCCTAAGCGCGGCGATAACAACCTTTCGTGGCTGGCTTACGGAGAGCAAACTCGCCTATGCCACGGCAGCAACGCCGGACCAGAATCTCTGGTTGCCTTCGGCAGTTGGCGCAGCCAGACCAGCCTTTTTGGCACCGCAAGCGCAGTTGGCCGGAGACTTAAGCCGCCAAGCACCTATGCTGATTGTCGGTTTTCGTGGATTGCGCGATTTCTATCCGCAATGGATCGCCGAAAATTTGACCAAACAAGGCCATCCCGCGCGCGCAGCCTTTCTGACGCTTGATCTGATCACTGATCGGCGTGACCGCAACACGATTCAACTGGCTGAAGCGTTAGAAGCATCCAGCGTCCGTGCGCGCCTTGCTACCGCTTTAAAAAAATTAGCGCAGCCAGGCGAACGGATTGGTCTGCCTGCGATTCTGGGGTTGAACGAACATTTTGCAGTCTGGAACGAATTGCAAGCGCAAACCAACGCGCCGATCTTCGAGATTCCTACCCTGCCGCCCAGTGTGCCCGGCATCCGCCTCTACCGATCATTGCACGAGCAGTTGCGCCAATTCGGTGGCCGCATCGAAATGAATATGGAAGCGACAACGTTTCATGCCGACGGCCAGCAGCTTCGGTGGGTGGAGACGGCCACCAGCGCCCGCCCGCTAAAACATTATGCCAAGCACTTTCTGTTGGCAACTGGCGGCGTCTTGGGCGGTGGTTTTAACAGTGACCATACGGGGCATTTCTGGGAAACGGTCTTCAATTTGCCCAT
>JBBQBY010000286.1:0-8702 GCA_038318235.1 Caldilineales bacterium | reverse complement strand
GCCGGAATCCAGCCGCGGCGGATCATCCAACTGCGCGCGTGATAGATATCGCCCAGTGCACCGGCGTCAATTTCGCGCTTCATGGCCTGCGAACTGCCCTGAAACCGGAAATGTTGCGCTGTCATCAACAACTTGCCAGATTTATCGCGCGCTTCGATCATCTTATGAATGCCGTCTGGGGTGGGAGCCAGCGGTTTTTCGCAGATCACATTTTTACCGGCGTTGAGCGCAGCGACTACCAGTTCGGTGTGGTACATGTTGGGCGTGCAAACGTCGATAATATCAATGTCGGGGTCGTTGATAATATCTGCCGCCGTGGTCGACAGTTTTTTGACGCCATGTTGTTGACCCCAAGCTTGCAGCGCACTGTCGAAGACATCGCTGCCCGCCACCACTTCGGCGTGTTCCGAAGCCGCCCAACCGGGCATATGCGTCTTCGCAATTCCACCGACGCCGATGACGCCGACTTTTAATGTTTTAGCCATGATGGATTCCTTATAGTTGATAGTTGTATTTTATGATGAGGAGACGGGAGACAAGGAGACAAGAGACAAGGAGACAAGAGACAAGGAGAAAGTACCCATCCCTGATCGCTCCTATTACCTATTCACCTGTTCCTTTTGGTTGATAGATTAGCCATTGTTCGGGATGGTTGATCATATTTACAAGCATCCTGATGATTTCTTCGTAAATACTGTATAGGCTGCGTCCATCCTCCGGCTTCAAATAGCCACATTGTGCCGCAAAATGTAGCCAGACCTGGGTTTCGGCGGCTTCACCTTCAGCATCAGAAAGCTTGCTAATAAACGATTTTTCGTATCGACGTTTACGCCATCCCTCAGCTATATTGGCACAAACAGAGCGCGATGATCGGCGTATTTGATCAGTGAGCGAATAAGTTTCTTCTTTGGGAAAGGAGCTAGACAGTTCAAAGATACGCATCGCCGCTTCAAAAGCCTTCTCATAGACTTCCAAATCGTGATGAGAAAGTATCTTCTTTTTTCGCTCACCCACTTCATTCTGCATTCTTGTCTCTCCGTCTCCTTGTCTCCTTATCTCCTTATCTTCGCTTACCCTTCTACAATCCGGTCCATAAACTCGCCCGTCTGTTTATCCTTAAGAATCAGCTTGCGCCGTCCATCGGGCATTTTCTCTTGCTTGATAATCGTGTGGCCTTCGTATTCGCCGTGGCCGCCGCGGATTTTCTCGACGCCTTGACCGCGCCATTCTTGGAGTTGGATCGGCTCCCACTGCTTGGAATGGGCGGAACGATAGCAGGCATCCATAATCGCGTTGACCACGTAGCCGTCATAGAAAGTTTCCTGGGGTTGCTTGCCATTGTCCAGCGCGTTGAACATATCTGTGAACATGTCTACATAGCCCAGTTCGCTCACTTCGTCACCGACGGGGAAAAGCCAACCGCTTGCGGTTTCGGCTTTTTCAGCCACGTAACCGCCGCTGCTGCCCGAGGTGAACATCTCGAAACCCGTGCGCAAGAAATGATTGAGCCAGATTGTGCCTTCGGTGCCGGCCACTTCATCGCGCAAGTCCATGCCGCCGCGGAAGGTCCAACTGACCTCGAACTGACCAATCGCGCCACTTTCAAACTTGATCAGCGCAATGCCGTTGTCTTCAGCGGCGATCGGATGGACCAGCGTGTCCGACCAGCACATAACTTCGACGGGGCGGTTATCTTTGCCAACAAAGTTACGAATGATCTCGATGCAGTGGCAGCCCAAATCGATGATCGCGCCGCCGCCCGCCTGCTCAATATCCCAGAACCAGGCGCTGTGCGGTCCTGGATGGGTCTCACGCGAGCGCACCCACATGATCTTGCCCAGCGCGCCGGCTTGCACCGATTTGATCGCCTTCAACGTCTTTGGGGTGTAACAGAGATCTTCCAGATAGCCAGCAAAGACGCCCGCTTGCTCGATGATCTGCAAAATGCGCCACGCTTCGTCCGCATTGCGTGCCAGTGGTTTGGTCAACAAGATTGCTTTGCCCGCTTTGGCCGCCAACGTAACGGCTTCTTCATGTAGATGGTTGGGCAGACCAATCACCACCGTATCGGTGTCGGGATGGTTGATCGCTGCCGCCATATCGGTGGTCGCATGGGGAATGTTCCAATCTTTGGCAAACTGTTGCACGCGTTCTTCGGCGCGCGAATAAACGACTTGGACGCGATCCGAACCGCGTTGGCCGTGCAGCGTCATCGTATAAAACATGCCAATCAGCCCGGTGCCCAGCATGGTGATGTTGTGGGGTTTTATCATGGTTTTCTCCTTCCAATTTAGAACGACGCGCGTCAGCGGGTTTTGGGTGCGGATTGCAAAAAATCCGTTCAATCCGCACCCAAAATCCGCTGACGGCGGTGCTTTAAAGTTTGTTCAAGTCTAATTCAGTCGATAGTGTCGTATCTGCCTTTAGCGCGCGCTGCATGATCTGGATCGCGCGTTCGTTAAACTCAACTGTGTTAGATGCAATGCAATCAGCTGGAATGTGCAACTTGTAATCCCGCATATAAGCATCGTTCGCAGTGAAGATCACGCAGATGTCACCGGCCACGCCGGTTAGGATCAGCGTTTTTGCGCCCAAGTATTGCAGCAACAGATCCAGCGTCGTCAAATAGAAGCCGGAATGTTTGGGCTTGAGCACAAAATAATCTTCTTTGCTCGGTTTTAATCGCCGAACCATTGGTTCGCCGCGCACACCATCTTGCAAACAATGGTCGATCAGGTGGCTGAAATCAGAGCGCCACTGCCCAAAATTGTCATTGACATAAATGCTGGGGATTTGGGCCGCTTCGGTGCGTTCTTTCAATTTAGCGATGCTCTCTGCCATCGCTAATGCGTGGGGTAGCAGTTGCTCACCACCTTCGAATTCCAGATCGTTGATCACATCGATCAGGATCAGCACCGTCTTGGTCTGTTCATGGGCCAACATGTTGGGCACGCTGTCTGGGTTGGGTGATTCGTTCACAACCGACCTCAAACGTAATTAACCGGCAGCGGCAGCGAAACGGCTTGGCCATTCGTGGACGAGAGCAAGGCAGCTTCCAGAATCTCCTGGGCGTCGCGACCGACTTCGGCGCTGCACATACCTTCTACCGGCAAATTCTGGGTGATGCAGTGCAAGAAGTAGGCGCTGGCACTTTGTAGTTCAGCGGGCAAGGCTGGCACATCGACTTCGACGCCATCTTCGTGCTCGCGCGTCGCCAGCAACAAACGACCTTTGCTGCCCGGCTCGATCACCAGCGTGCCATCGCTGCCATAGATCGTGGCGAAGTACGAAGTCAGATGGCCAATTTGCGTCCAGGAAGCTTCGCTGATCGCAATCGCGCGCGGGTATTGCATGATGATCACGGCGTTGTCGTCCAGTGTGATGTAATCCTTTTGCAGACGGCCAGCCACAGCGGTCACGCGGCTGGGTTGGCCGAGCAGATGACGGGCCAGCGCCGTGCCATAGCAGCCGTAATCCATCAGCGCACCGGCGCCGTTGAGATGGGCATCATACAGCCAGTCATAAAAATACGGGGTGCAGCCCAACTCTTTGGGGCCGGCATGCGCGGAGCGATATTTAACGCTGAAGAGTTTGCCGATCTCACCGTTCTGCGCCATTGTCATGGCTTTTTGGAGTTGCGGCCACCAGGCAAACGGCCAGTTGACCATCAGCGTAATCCCGGCTTTGCGCGCCGCGGCTAGGGCTTGGTCGGCGCCATCTAAGTTGGCGGCCATCGGTTTTTCAATCATCACGTGCAAACCGCGCGATGCGGCTAATGCGGCCAGATCAGCACCGTTGGCATTGTCGCCATATACGTAGACGGCATCCAACTGCGTATCTTCCAGCATCTCTTCGTAGGACTCAAATACCTTTTTGCAATTATATTCCTTTTGCACCTTGGTGCGCAGTTCTTCGTTCGGATCGGCGGCGGCTACCAGTTCGCCTAGCGCTGATTGTTTTAGATCGGACAAATTGCCCCAGATATGGTCGTGGGTCATGCCGAGGACGCCGACGCGTAACTTTTTGGATTTCTTCGCCATTAAATGCTCCTTGTTCTGAGTAAAATCTGTGAATGATTGGATAGTAAGGGGACGATGTGCTCGCGCCTATTGTACGCTGTCACCAGTGGTTGGTCAACTTGTTAGCGCGCATCAAACCGCAGCACTTGCAAGCCGACAAAGGTGTGCTGTTCGATCTGCTGCATTGAGTTGTTTAACTCGTTGGGGATAATTTTGTTCGGATCGGTGTACCAGTCATGCGAATAGACGAGCCAGACGCGCGGGTGGTTCAATAGGAGATTGCGCATAGCAGGCAGGTCGGCTGTTGTCATCTTCGGTTCAATCACACCACGGTCAAACAGATCGACGGGTAAGCCGTGCAGTTCAACGTCTGTGCGGTAATGGCGAAAATAATACTCAAAGGGTAACTGGATCCAGGTGGCATTAAACAGAATCAGGTCGCCGGGCGCGGCGTTTTGGGCTACGTAGTCAGCCGCCTTGGCCCACTCTTCTTTCTGAAAATAAATATAGTAGTTGGAAAGCGATAATAAACTCAGCCCTAGCACAAGCATCAAGGCCATGGATTGGGCTGCTCTCCCCACAGCCCAAGGCTTATGTGGGCTTTCGCTTTGGTTTCCGTTCGCCGCTATACCACGACTGGACTCAGCCTTAAAGGCGAGCGGTAACGACAGATTCAGCTTGCCTAAACTGCGCATGCCCACCGCCAACAGCATGTAGTACGCAAGCGTCGCCCAGATCAACGTGTGTTCGGAAAAAATCGGCCGGCGTAGGCTTACCAGCAATTCACCAATCACAGGGGTCAAGCAGAGGGAGAGGAGCAACAGCGCGCGCGCCGGTGTGCGGCGCAATTGATAAACCCCAAGCGCTGCTAATCCCCAGTACACGACATCCCATAGATGAAACAAGGAGAACCAATCGGGCAAGAGCGCAAAATTAAAACTGTGCAGCACATCGATTACCGTACCAAACGTTGGCGGTTGAATCCAAAATTGCTGATCCACCACCCTGGCCTGGATCATAAACGGAATCGACCAGGGTAGCCACAGGATCAAGGCTAATAACTGACCCCGCACCCAGCGCCGTTCAAAGCTGATCTCATTCAAGGCTGGCAGCGAAGAGACGCCGCCTTGTGTATATTTCCAGAGCAGCGCGCCGCCGACGCCCAGATTAAGCGCTAGCGGAAAGAAGATGGTCGCTGTATTATGTGTAAGCATCACAGCGGCTTGCGCGACGGCGAGGCCGGTCCAGTGCAAACGGGTGTGGTTGCGGGCGCTATCAAACAGAATGCACGCCAAAAAATAGAGTGTTGCCGCGGCGCCCAACGTTAGGAGGGCATACATGCGCGTCTCTTGCGCATAGCGGATGTGAAATGGCGAAACGGCTAGCACAAAACTGGCGATTAAGGCGGTTTGTTCGTCAAACCAGCGCCGGCAGCCGCCATAAAAAAAGACAATCGCCAGCGTACTACACAGGGCAGAAAGCGCGCGTACTGTACCTTGGCCATCGCCGAAGAGCGCTTGCCAAAAATGTAAAAGCCCATAATAGAGCGGCGGATGTTGGTCAATGCGAATCAACCAGGCCCAACTTGCCACCAACGGCTGATGCGCCACCCAAATGCTAAAGGCTTCGTCCAGCCAGAGGGTTTTGCTGCCGATGGCGTAGAAGCGCAAAAACGCGCCCATCAAAACGATGAGCGCGGGCCATACTAACTGACGATTTTGGCGTAATTGAGCTTTAATCAAGGTGCTTTTTGCCCCGTCTGTAACATTTGCCTAAGCTTTGCGGTCTCTTCTGCGTGGGGTAGAAAGAACGCACTTTTATCGATTGCCAGTGGCCCAGACCCCCCATAGGTACGCAGCGCGTCGGCATCCATCACCAGATAACTGGCAATCTCTGCCGATGTGCCCAGATCATCAGGGACAACTGTGTCGCCAGGTGACCCCCTCCCAAGCATCGCCAGCAGACGATCCTTGGTCAGCGGATAGGGCGTTGCCAATAGAAAGGTATTGCTACCGCCCGTATACCAGAGGGTGGCATTGGGGAAAGTGGTCTGAAAAGTGCGGATGATCTGCTTGTAATCCGTCTCGCTCAACTGGTCAAAGGGCAGCCATTGCATAAAGACGCCATCTGGGGTTAGGTGTATCGCCACACTGTTATAAAATTCCTGCGTAAAGAGCAGCCAACGATTGGCGTTGACCGGATGCAGAATATCCGTTGTGATAATGTCATAGCTATCGGGTGTCTGCGCCAGGAAGTTGCGCTCATCTTCGACGAATTTGTGCAAGGCTTGGCTATGCAACACATTGTAATTTTCTTGCTGATAAAGCTCCGCTGCTTTGAACTGATCAGCGGAAGGATCGACGGTGTCAATGCGCGTCAGATTATGGCTATTCAGTGAACCGGTGACAATCCCGTTGCCAAAGCCGAGCATCAAAGCGCTTTGGGCTTCTGGGTTGAGCAGCGCGGGCAAATGACCCAACAGCCGAAAGGCGCGCAGGCTGATCGAATCAGTCGTTACTTGATCACGCCCACTGACCAATGCTACCTTGCTCTTTTGATCTGCGGTGTCAAAAACTGCAACAATGGTCTCCGGACCTTCCGCATAAAACTTCATCTGCATTGTAGACTTTTGATGGAAACCCAGGTAATAGCCGGGTGGCAACAGGAGAATTAAGGCGATGCCCAGGGCAAGTCCACCTTGCGGCAAAAGTCGCGATTGCGCCGAATGCGTCAGGGATAACCATGAGGCCACCACACCAATAATCAAATTGATCACACTCAGGGTTGCGGCGGTGGCTTGGAGGCCGATCAGGGGAATGGCTACAAAACCAACAATCAACGCCCCCAAAATGGCACCAACGGTATGGAAAGTGGCAATCCGCCCTACCTGTTTTCCCACAGCGTCCGCAGATTCTTGGGTGTAAAGGCTGGTCACGAGGGGAAAAAGCGCGCCCTGTAATGCAGTCGGGACGAAAATGGTTAGCAGGCCGAGCAAGAATTCAAGTACGAGCGTATGCGTGAGCAAATTGTTGGGGAAGATTGTTTCAAGTCCACCCCAATTCGGCGTCCACGCCAAGATAAACAACGTGAACATAGCCGTCAAGCCAATCAGGATCTCCACATGCGCAAAATGCATCATCGTGGTGCTGCGCCGCCGTGCCCACCAGGCGCTAATCCCGCTGCCCACGGCCAAAGCAAGTAGGAAAGTGCTTAGGCTGATCGAAAACGAGAAAACTGTGTTGACGGTGAAAGTGGACAGAATACGCAGCCAGATCACGGTATAACCCAACGCAATAAACCCAGAGAGCGTATAGGCAACGAAGACAAATTTAGGCGTGATCGAGAGCATGCCTGGCATTGATGCGGCTGGCGCTTCGGGTGTGGGTGACAGCTTTTTTAAGCGCGGTAATCTTCGCGCACGCTTCGCTTGTTCGCTTGGTAATCGGAATTGGCGGCGGGCGATCCAGAGCGCGCCAAGCGCTGCCAACCCGTTCAACCCGGCAGCGACGTACGCTGTTTCGTAGGCGCCCAAACTCGGCAACAAAACGAGTCCAGTTAGCCCGGTGCCCAAGGCCGCCCCTGCCATGTAGACGGCATAAAGTTGCCCAACCTTACTTCCCACGCGCTCGGCTTGTTGGACAAAGGCACGCGCCATAAACGGCAATGTCGCACCGATCAATAGCGAAGGCGTCACAAGGCCGAGGATGGCAAAGTAGACGCGTGTCGCATTGATCCAGGCCGAACCAATCACAAACCACTGCGCAATCGTTGTATAAAGCGGCAGCATGGCGAGCAGGGCAAAAGGGGCCAACGCGCCTAACAGCGCCAGGCCTAGCTGTAGCAAGGCATAGATCACGAGTGGTGATTTTACCCGATCTGCCCAGTGGCTCAACCAATAGGAACCGAAGGCCGCGCCGCCCATAACGGCCACGAACACAGCACTATAGGCGTATATACTACCCCCAAAGAGCAGCATTGCCTGACGCATCCAGACCAGTTGATGGATGAGTGCAGCCATGCCAGAAAGCAAGAAAATGATGATAAGTGTGAGGCGTTGCATCTAGGATGATTTTTCTGTGCTGGTGCGAATCTCACGCATAAATTCTCTTAGGGGTTGTCGAATGACGCCGGTGGCTTGTGCGACTGTGAGGGTGAGGGTGAAAGATTTTGGTTTGAAACTTAATCACTGAGAGCCTCACCCCTCAGCCCCCTCTTCTGAACAAAGGACAGTTTCAGAAGAGGGGGAGCAAATCAACTGCTGGTTCTCCCCTCGCCTGAATTCTACCTTTCGATTCAGGCGACCCACGGGGGTGAGGTAAGTAGTTGCTCTTTCATTGCTTAAAATCGAAAATTTCGATTACACGAGCATCTTACTACTGATGCAAACGGGTGTCAACCGCAAAGCAGAGGGCGAAGTAGATTGACTTCGCCCTCTGCTCATGTCTAGACTATACTTTACCAACCGTTCAACTTATTTGAACTCGTGTTTCTCTTCTTTGGCGATCTTCTGCAAGGCGGCCGTGATATCCGTCTCCAACTGCGCCATCACGGCAGCAGCATCGCCATTCTCGTCACTCAAGTAGGCCGCCAGGGCATTATTGGCAATTTGGTCAATCTCGTCAAAGCGCACAATCATATGGTTGCTGGATTCTGTACCATGAACAAAAGCACCTTGGTAGACTT
>JBBQBY010000285.1:0-8723 GCA_038318235.1 Caldilineales bacterium | reverse complement strand
TTTGTACTGCTTGCCTGTTTGTTTGTCGTCATGATCGGCTTCGGCATTGCGCTGCCGGTACTGCCCTTCTACGTCGAGCGGCTGGCGTTGGCAGAAGGGGCAACGCGCCAGTCAGTGGCGATCCATGTCGGCTTGTTGACCGGCATTTACGCGCTGGGACAATTCTTCTTCGCGCCCGTGTGGGGGCGCTTGTCCGATCGGATCGGAAGAAGACCGCTTATCTTAATCGGCATCGGGGGCTATGTCATCGCGCAAATTCTTTTCGGTCTTGCCACGTCGCTGTGGCTGCTTTACGCCACGCGCATGCTCGGCGGCACTGGCGATCAACCAAGTCCTGCTTGAAGCCGGACACGGTGCACAAGAGTCTCACAAGATCATCAACGACATCGCGTGGCGGATCTACAGCAAGATGGGTGAAGTGCCGCTGATCCTGGCTAGCTCTTTCACCAATGATCCCGCCAAGAAGATGCGGCTCGCGACGCAGATCTTTCGCTCGTTTCCCTTCAGTTTGCCCGGCTATATATGGCAAGATCTGCCGTCCGACGAGCAGACGGTGGCCTTTGATTGCCAAAAATGTCCGGTGGGGGAATTCTTTCAGAACAAGGGCGAGGCAGAACTCTGTGTCAATACCTGGTGCAACCTGGATTTTGTGCTGGCGTCCAAATGGGGCGGCACCCTCACACGGACAAACACCATTGCTGGTGGCGGCAAGGTCTGTGACTTCAGGTGGACTATCCCAAAAGAAGGCAGTGAACCGACAACTCCTTAATTAGGTTGATGCCCTCGCCATCGCGGGATGATCAGGGATCGATGCGCTCGCTGGCGCGGCGCATGATGGCGATCCGCTCACTTCCAAACAGCCGTGTGATGAACCGTCCAATCCGATAAAAAGGTTTCAAGCTGCGCGGGATAGCCGCTGGCTCGACCAACGCAAAGCCGAACCGGGCGTAATAGGAGGCCATCTGCTCGCGGCACATCAAGTACAGTTCGCCACGTTCGTGCGTCAGCAACGCGTTTACAAGCAGCGCTCCCACCCCTTGCCCCTGCCGTTCGGGGACAACGGCAAGCGACGCCAGTTCGCGCACGCTATCCTTGTGCGGCTTCACCTGGACACAGCCCACAATCTCGCCAGCGTCTTCCGCCATAAGAAAGCGTTGCCAGACCAGACCGAATGGATTGATATGCACCCGGCGGATCAGAGATTTGATGGGTTCGGCGTCCTTCGCAGTCGCCGGACGTAATAAGATTGGCACGATGTCCTCCCCACTTGTCCGTAGCACTACGGTGGCGCGCTGGTGGAAATACAAATCCGAGTAACTACCAAGCCACCCCACCCTAACCCTCCCCAAACGAGGGAGGGGACTGTCACGTGGAGGACCATAATAGGTAGCTAGCAGAAGCGCTATCATCCTCCCCTTCCTGGTTCCCTCCCTTTCCAGGGGAGGGTTAGGGTGGGGTTAGTAGTTACGATTAATCTTCAACAAAGGAAGTTCAATGATCGCATTGGCATCTAACATCGGATTGGCGCGCCGCAGTAGCGCTTTGATCCTCGCCATCAGTTCGTTCGGATCAAAAGGTTTCATCAAGTAATCATCCGTTCCTAGGGCGAAACCTTTCAGTTTATCGCTATTTTCGCCTTTCCCGGTCAACATGATCACGGGCGTTTTAGCAAATCTCCTGATTTCCTGGCAAACTTCCCAACCGTCCATTTCAGGCAGCATAATATCCAGAATGACCAGATCAGGGCGGTTATCATAAACCATTGCTAATCCTTTCATGCCATTGTTGGCAACGGTAACGAGATACCCGCTTTTTTCTGCGTATAAAGTGATCAACTCACAAATATCAGGATCATCTTCAATGACTAGAACTTTAACTTGCTTGTTCATTCATCGGCCCCCTCTTTCATTTACATCTATATTAGCAGCTTTTTATGAACAGAAAGTGAACAAAATAACATGCTACCAGCCTTGTTCATATTCACCAACCATCACTAATCTGCGATCTGCCAACCTGGGATTTTGACAAAGGAGACCAGGGGGGAATATACTTCACCTACAAACCCCTCCCCCCTGGGGGGGGATAGGAGAATAAAAATGGATGCGAAAAAGCGAACGGATCTGTTGCTGCGTCTGAAGAGTATTGCCGGTCATATCAAGGGTGTCGAGAAAATGGTGGCGGATGATGCCTATTGTATTGATATTATCAGCCAGGTGCAAGCCATTCAGGCGGCCCTGCATAAGGTGAATGGGCAAATTCTCGATGACCATTTACATAGTTGTGTGATCACCGCGATCCGCGGTGATGATGCCACTGAGCGCGAACGCATGCTGGGCGAACTGGCCAGCGTCTTTGAAAAATCAACCAAACTCTAATCGACACTACCAACATTCATAAGAAGGAGAAACTTCCATGACTATATTAACCGTTAAAGCCCCCAATATCTCTTGCGGCCATTGTGTCCACACAATTCAAGATGAAGTGGGCGAATTGACTGGCGTCAAGAGCGTGCAAGCCAAAGAAGATAGCAAATTAGTCACCGTCACCTTCGAGACGCCAGCCACCAGCGAGCAGATCGAAGCGTTGATGGCCGAGATCGGCTATCCAGCCGAACCAGTATAAACGATAGAACGTAGGTCATCCCTTCTAGGATGACATTGGTTCGGTAAGCCACACTTGTCACCCTAGAAGGGATGACCTACTGTCTGACTTTACCTACGGCAATAACGGGACGGAGCATCTCCATAGCATGCTCAAAGAAATGATATGACAATGAAACAACTCACCCTACCCGTGACCGGCATGACGTGTGCCAACTGTGCCGCCGCCATCGAACGTGGCCTCAAAAAGCTGCCGACTGTGCAAAATGCGGGCGTCAACCTGGCTTCGGAACGGGCATCACTGGAATTTGATCCAACACAAGTGACGCAACAGGAGATCATCGCCCGCATCCAAAAATCTGGCTATGATGTGGCCCTGGGTGAAGCCGTCCTGCCGATCAAACGGCTGAGCGATGACAATGATGCCCAGCGCTTAGCAAAAGCGCTCAATAAGCTCGACGGTGTGGTCGAAGCGCAGGTCAATTATGCGACCGAAAAGGCCACCGTAAAATATATTCCCACGGTCGTCAGCCAAAATGACCTCCGCCAGGCGATCCGCGCCGCGGGGTTTGATGCGGTGCTGGTGGCGGGCAATGGCGAGGATGCCGAACGGCTGGCGCGCGAGCAGGAAACTGCGCACCAGAAGCATTTGCTAACCGTTGGCCTGATCTTCACCGTACCGCTCTTTTTGCTGGCCATGACGCGTGATCTTGGCCTCCTAACCGCGTTCTTTGGCGGTATGCCAGGCATGCTGATGCTGATGCCGGGTATGCCAGCGACGATGGCGGCGCCTTGGTTTAACTGGCTGCTGTTGGCGCTCGCCACGCCGGTGCAGCTTTATGTGGGCCGCCAATATTATGTCGGCGCATATAAGGCGTTGCGCAATGGCGCGGCCAATATGGATGTCTTGATTGCGATGGGCACGACCGTCGCCTATGTCTATAGCATCGCTGTGCTAGTTGCGTTGACGTTGGGCAGCAAGGCGCTCGGCGATCATGTCTATTTCGAGACCGCGGCCGTAATTATTGTCTTAATCATCATCGGCAAGTTTTTAGAGGCACGCGCCAAAGGCCAGACCTCAGAGGCGATCAAGAAATTGATGGGCCTGCGCGCCAAGACGGCCCGCATTGTGCGCGATGGCGCAGAATTAGATATCCCCGTAGATGATGTGGTCGTCGGTGATGTCGTCATCGTGCGTCCTGGCGAAAAAATTCCGGTCGATGGTGTGGTCGTAGAAGGCAAATCGACGATCGACGAATCGATGCTCACTGGCGAATCGATGCCCGTCGTGAAGACGCCCGGCGCGGCGGTGATCGGCGCCACGATCAACAAGCAAGGTATGTTGAAGTTTGAGGCGACAAAAGTGGGCAAGGAGACCGCCCTGGCGCAGATTATCAAGCTGGTGGAAGCGGCGCAGGGCAGCAAAGCGCCGATCCAAAAGTTGGCCGACCAAGTATCAGCCGTCTTTGTGCCAGCCGTGATCGCCATCGCTTTGTTGACCTTTTTGGGCTGGTATTTCGTTGGCGGCGCCAGCTTTACAACCGCCTTGATCAACATGGTGGCCGTACTCGTGATTGCCTGTCCCTGTGCGCTGGGGCTGGCGACCCCGACCGCGATTATGGTCGGCACCGGCAAGGGCGCAGAACGCGGTCTGCTCTTCCGCACATCGGAAGCGCTGGAACGCGCCGGTAAAATTAACACGGTCGTGCTCGACAAGACCGGCACGATTACCAAGGGTCGCCCGACCGTTACCGATATTGTGTTGAACGGCAGTGGATTGGGCGAGGCCGAGCTGTTACAACTGGCCGCCTCGGCGGAAAAGGGCAGTGAGCACCCGCTGGCCGAAGCGATTATTGCCGCTGCCACTGAACGCGGCCTGACCTTTGGGCAACTCGCCGCCTTTACCGCGATTGAAGGCCAGGGCATTAACGCCAATGTCGATGGCCGCGAAGTGTTGGTGGGCAATTTGCGCATGATGAAGCAACTTGGCGTGGCACTCCACGGGCTAGAAAATGACGTGCAGCGTTTGCAGGCTGAGGCGAAAACCGCCATGATCACGACGGTGAACGGCGAAGTTGCTGGTGTGATTGGCGTGGCCGATTCGATCAAAGATGGCTCGGTGGAAGCGATTACCGAATTGCACAAATTAGGGCTGGAAGTGATTATGCTCACCGGCGACAACCAAAAGACCGCCGAAGCGATTGGCAAGGTAGCGGGCGTGGATCGGGTGATCGCCGAGGTGCTGCCCGGCGACAAAGCGGCCGTGGTCAAGCAGTTGCAAGCCGAAGGTAAAGTGGTGGCGATGGTCGGCGACGGCGTCAACGATGCACCGGCGCTGGCCCAAGCCGATGTCGGCATTGCGATTGGCACCGGCACGGATGTCGCGATGGCCGCGGCGCCAGTGACGCTGATGAGTGGCGATCTGCGTGGCGTGGCGCGCACAATCGCGCTCTCACGCCAGACGATGCGCACGATCAAACAAAACTTGTTCTGGGCCTTCTTCTACAATATCATCCTGATCCCAGCCGCGGCCCTGGGTTTTCTTACGCCAATGTTGGCGGCTGGCGCGATGGCCTTTAGTTCGATCTTTGTGGTCGTCAATGCGTTGCGACTGCGAGGGGTGAAGCTATAGAGAAATTCAAGTTGAATTGAATAGATACTGTGACCGGCATTTTACGGATGCCGGTCACACCCTGCAAAGTATTCCAACATTTTCCAGCAATAAGATAAACATCTTGCCATCCAGATGTATAATGGACCCAGGAATTTGGACAGTCAAAACGGCAAAAATAAAGTCCCCAAAGAGCCATGCGCAAACACTATAGTGCCAGCTTCAAGGCGGAAGCCGTCAGAGAACTGATGAAAGAAGAAAAGACGATCAGTCAACTGGCCGCAGAGATCGGGGTCGGGAGCCCTTAGGGCGCGGCTCCAAAACGGTTGGCTCTATCTAGTCGCCGTGCTCGATTGGTTCTCGCTCTACGTTATCAATTGGCAACTAGATGACACCTTAGACATCGACTTCGTTTTGCTAGCGGTGGATCGCGCCCTGGCTGACGACAAACCGGAGATTTGGAACAGTGACCAAGGCAGTCATTTCACCAGTCCCCAGTATACCCAGCGCCTCTTGGCCGCAGATGTGCAAATCAGTATGGACGGCAAAGGCCGTGCGCTTGACAACATTTTCAATGAACGCTTATGGCGTACCATCAAGTATGAGGAGGTCTATCTCAACGATTATCAGACACCCAAACGGCCCATGCTCAACTGACCGCCTACTTTGACTTCTATAATCGTCATCGACCTCATCAGTCGCTCGGCTATTTGACGCCGGCTGAAGTCTATTTTGCCAACACCATTACCCTACCCAATCCACAACAACAGCTTCTTTAAAAAAAGGAGAGTGGATTCTATTTTTCACCCGCTCACTGTCTTGACATTGGGGTCCACCTTAGACTATGCTCCCAACCACATACTATTTTTCAGAACACGCCCTGTTTTGCTAAAGGAGACCAGACCATGTCCGTTCGTTCAATGACCTTTAATTCAGATCAGATTCAAGCATCACCAATTGCGCTGCTGCAAGCGGCTTGGCGCTTCAACCGCACACTCACCTTGGGCAGCGTGCTAACCGTCACCTTGATCCCTGTCGTTTTGCTGGCGATGTGGCTGGCTCCGGTGACGATTACCGGCGTCAATGGCTGGATCAAGCCCTTCAAGTTTTCGCTTTCGACTTCTATCTATACGTTTACGCTGCTTTGGTTGTTAACCCATGTGCAAGGGTGGCGGCGCTTTGTGCAGTTTGTCGCTTGGTTCGTGGGTGTGGCCCTGATTATTGAAAATGTGTTGATTATTATGCAGGTAGCGCGCGGCACAACCAGCCATTTCAATATCAGTACAGCTTTTGATGGTGCCGTTTTTTCAACCATGGGTCTGTTGATCTTCACATTATTATTTCTCAATCTTGTGATTGCAATCCGGCTGATCTTTCAACGCATGGCGAACCCCGTCTTTGCCTGGGGCCTGCGGCTGGGCTTGCTAACCACCGTGGCTGGGATGTCGGTGGCTATTCTGATGACATCGACGCCGTCCGCAGCGCAGGCTTTGGTCATGGCAAGCGGACAGGAACCTTCCGCCTTTGGCGCCCACAGTGTTGGCGTTGAAGATGGCGGCGCCGGTTTGCCGCTGGTGGGGTGGAGCACAAGCGGCGGCGATCTGCGCCTCCCGCACTTTGTTGGGCTGCACGCCTTACAAGTACTGCCGCTGATCGGCTGAGCCTTGACCCGCCGCCGCGCTACCGCACGCTGGGGTGAAAAAGCCCGGCTTGCGCTCGTGTGGCTCGCCGGGCTGGGCTATGCAGGCTTGCTGGCGTTGCTCACCTGGCAGGCGTTGCGTGGGCAGTCGATCATTGCCCCCGATGGCTTGACGGTAGCGGCCTTGGCTGGCTTGTTGGCCTGCGTGACTATCCCAAGTGCGTTGATCATGATCAAGGGTCGCCATTAGTAAAAGGTCAAGCCATCAAAACTTCTTGCGGGGTACCCCTGCCTTCAGACATGGGGAAGACTTCGGCGAGACTTCGGCGTGAGCTCAGTCGAACGCTCAGTCGAGTCGTAAGCAAGCCAAGCTTACTAGCTTGGGGATTTCTCGGCTTGCGATGGTTGAAAATCTCCATAGAGTAATTTATAATTCTCGTATGACTATGGATATTGTTCGTACGGCAAAAGTTAAAATTGACTTGGATATTGATGTTGCTAAGCGGACGATTCAGCAGTGGAACGTCGCATGTAACTACATCAGCCAGGTCGCCTTTGCTAACCTCAGCGTTGCGTATAACACGATTAAGCTGAATAGTTTGACCTACGCTACCGTTAAAGCTGACTTTGGCTTGTCGGCCCAGGTCACGCAAAACGCCGTTCGTCAGGTGTCTGCTAAATACCAATCTGCCAAGACCTCTAAGACTAATCTCAAGCAGGCGATCTACTTCAAGCCAGGCAATGCGATTGCTTTGCAAGGCGGTGATCGGGGGCGTGACTTCGGTTTTCGTAGTCGCCAGAAGGCACCCGCTTGAGTATTTGGACAATTGACGGACGCATTAAACACGTCCCCTTTCATGGTGCGCCTAGGCTGGCTGAATATCTGACTGACTGGAACCTCAGTGATGCCAGAATGTTTATCAGCAGTGGCGAAGTCTTTTTGTCTGTATCCTTCAGTAAGGAAATCGAACCCGTCAACAAATTGAACAATGCCGTTATTGGCGTTGACCGTGGCATTAACTACTTGGCTGTCACCACGGACGGCCAGAAAGCGCAGTTCTTTGGCGGTGCGAAAGTTACGCATATTCGCAATCGCTACTTGAAAACTCGTGCATCTATCCAGCGGCAGAAGGCAACGACGGCGGCTGTCCTCGTGCGCTGGGTCAGTACGACAAGTGGCTCATGGCACGACCCGGCGAACTGGAGCACGGGGGCTACGCCAGGACCCTTCGCCGACGTGCTGATTGAGACCGGTAGCGCGATCACGGTTACCCATTCACAAAATAGTGATTCCATCCACAGCTTACACAGCCAAGCGGCGCTCAAGATCACTGGCGGTTCGCTCATCATCGCTACAGAGTCGGAAGTCAGCCATAACTTCACCTTGAGCGGCGGCACGCTGGCCGGCAGCGGAAACCTAACCGTCAACGGGTTGTTGATCTGGACCGGTGGCACAATGAGTGGGTCAGGGCACACGATCATCAACTGCGCGGCGGCGATCAGTAGTTTGAGCGCCAAAACGCTCTCAAGGCGCATCCTGGACAACAATGGCACGACAACCTGGAGCGGTGGCCCCATCAATGCGGACAGTGGCGGGGTCTTCAACAACCTACCTGGAGCCAGCTTCGTTCTTCAAGGTGATCTAGCTTTCTCCGGGTCAGCCAGCGAGACGTTTAACAATGTGGGCACATTCCGCAGGGTGCATCCCAAATTTGTGGCAGTTTCAGAGGTATGTTTTTGGTCAATACCCCATTTGGGGTATGCCGTTCCAGAGTACTAAAAAACTCGCCACTTTTTTGGGATGCACCCCCTATGGGATGTTGTTTGACCCCGAACGAGCCAATATTGGTCAGGCTTTCTTAAATAGCTTTTT
>JBBQBY010000284.1:0-8743 GCA_038318235.1 Caldilineales bacterium | reverse complement strand
GTGGTCGCGCAGGATCGGTAGATAGGCGTCGCCCGGCTGGGGGACTGTTGGGTGCTGGAGCGTGGCATGTTGCATTGGCGGGTGTTCGCGCGCGTGATGTTCAATGTTGGCCGGGTCGAATTTAATGCCGACCTCTGGAATGTGCTCCCAGACGAGTTTATAATCTTCGATGCTGTCAAGGAAGCTGTTGCCGTGGACGGAATAGAGCGCAACTTTTAAGCCGGCGTTGCGCGCCTTTTCCAGATAAGGCGGGAAGACCTGGACAAATTCGGCCACGTTTTGCGCCGCCGATGCACCAGGAATCCGTCCGCCACCGGTGATCAACACGCTCGCACCCAGCGTTTCGGCAAATTGAATGGCCCGATCCAAATGGCTCAGACTAATTTTGCGTTCTTCGGCATCGGGCGCGATATGATTCCAGCCCCAGATGCCAAGCGCCGAACATTTAACCGCATAGCGATCTAAAATTTGGCGCATCTGCGCTACGGTGTCGGCAGTTAGATCTTTGAAGCCGGCCCAATAATTAAATTCCAACCCGGTAAACCCATTTTCCGCCGCAAATTTGGCATCGGCTTCGATGCCGGCCAGATCGTTGTTGGCAATAAAAGCCAGTTTCATCGATTCACCTCACGTCCTTCTGAAGAATGGAAAGCTAAAAAAACAACGGAGCCTTATGATACCACGTCATGGCACCACGAAAAAGATCGATCAATTTCGCTACTTTGTGATCAGTTCGACGGGCAGATGTTGCGTGCGGTTCAAATAACGCAGCACCATAAACCCCCGATGCGTCCAGTCGATGCGCGTGATCGCTGTGTTATAGTGATAGTAGCCGAGCGAGCTTTCAAAGTCCTGTTTAAACAAGGCTTTGATCAGGGCGTCGGCAAAGGTGCCGTGGGAAACAATCGCAATTCGCTCATCGGGCATTGCTTCGGACCATTGTTGCAAGGTTTCGGCGGCACGTACGGCCCGTTGATTGCAACTGGCGATCTCTTCATAACCGCCAAACCACCAACCTTCCTCGGTGATCTCGGCGGGCAACGTATAGCCAGGAAAACCCTCCAAACACGCTTGACGCGTCAAGCCAGGGAAATTGGTAACGCCAGCCTCGCTGCGCGGGTTGCCCTGAAAAACGCCGCCATGCTCGTGAATATCGATCCACACTTGCGGCTGCACCCCAAGCGCCTTGCTGATCGGCAGCGCCGTTTGCAACGTGCGCAACATCGGGCTGCAATAGAGGCGCGTGATCTCATAGCCGAACCCATTCTGGTTCGGTGTGCGTTCATAGGCCACCTCGGGGTGGACATCACCGGCCAGGTGATCGGCGAGTAGCTGGGCCTGGCGCTGACCAAGCTCTGTAATCGGCGGTTCGTGTGACCGTTTTTCCATATACTCGTCATAGGGCAGATCTTCGGCTATATAATTGTTGAAGGATTGGGCATGGCGAATGATCAGTAGTTGCATAAAATTTTTCTTTCTACATGGTGTGTGGCAAGAGACCCGATGGAGACGATACCATTAACTAGCAACGTAAACAAATTTGCGCCAAGCCGCACGGTTAATGTCCTGTAAAGCAGTGACTTTTTGGCGTAATCTGGAATACGCACTACGCATTGTAAAGTGGAATCGTGTACAATGAAGCAAGATTGACTCGTGCAACAATCAGATAAATTCAACTTACCGCAAGGAGAAAACTATGGCGCAGATCCCAGAGTCACACCGCGATATCCTCGACAAACGTTCGTTCGCCCACGTCGCCACCGTTAACAGCGATGGCAAGCCCCAAGTTTCGCCCGTGTGGGTGGAATATGATGGCACGTATGTACTGCTCAATTCGGCCAAAGGGCGTAAAAAGGATCGCAATATCACTGAAAACCCAGAAAAAATTGCGATCAGCATCCAAGATCCCGACAATCCCTATCGTTATGTTGGCATTCAGGGCCATGTCGAAGAGATGACTGAGCAGGGCGCGTTTGAGCACATCAACAAGTTATCGCGCAAATATAATGGAACAGACTACCCACCCTTGAAACCTGGCGAAACGCGCGTGATCTACAAGATTGTGCCCGACCGCGTGGCTGTAATGGGCTAAGAATGGCCTCTGTCCTCCCCTACCTTGGCCGCTTCGTTGCGAGAGGGAACTGTTTGGTGGACAGAATCAGCCACTTCGTCTACCCCGTGATAGGCTCCCTCCCAGCAGGGGAGGGCGGGGGGAGAGGTCTGGCGTTACCCATGCCTGATCGCGGATCCAGACCCCTCCCTAACCCTCCCCTACCTTGGCCGCTTTGTTGGGAGAGGGAACTGTTTGGTGGACAGAATCAGCCACTTCGTCTACCCCGTGATAGGCTCCCTCCCAGCAGGGGAGGGCGGGGGGAGAGGTCTGGCGTTATGAAATAAATTTTTCCGGACGGGTGTGATGCCAATCACACCCGTCCGTTTTTTCCCCTCGTTGCCAAATATGGTTTTTTGCAGGTACAATGATGTTTTACGCCAAAGAAAGCCGATATAAAGAAATCAACCATGTTGAGCACAGTGGAAAAAGTTCGCCAACTGACCGCACCCATCATTGCCGCGCTTGCCCAATCGCCTACCGTCGTTGGTGTGCTTTGTTTTGGCTCCTATGCGCTTGAAGTCTATGATGAACATTCCGACATCGACCTTTATGTCGTGTGTGCGCCCGAAATCACCCCTGTGGAGATACGCCAAACGATCTTTCAAGCTGTGCCAAGCGTCACTGATCTCCAATGGCAACAAACGCATGCCGGTTGGGCGAGTCAATGGAGTCCACAAGCGGATCGTCTGGTGCTGAACCATATGCCGATCGAGCTTTCCTACAACACGCAACGTTGGGTCACAAATGTTGTCCGTCAGGTGATTGAGAACGGGGCGCTTTCGCTGCCCGAATTTACGTTTCGCCCGTATACGTTGCTGGGACTTTTAGCCAACGCCATTGTATTGTATGATCCGCTGGGCATTGTTGCGCAACAGATGGCGTGTACAACACCTTACCCAGCGCAACTAAAAGCGCAGATTATTTGTGAAAAATTACCAATTCTGAGCGAATGGTTGGCCGATCTACGCGATTGTGCGCAGCGTGAGTTTGGCGCTGCCTCCTTTTTGTTTTATCTCTGGCACATTTGTGATGCGCTGACTTCGCTACTGTTTGCGATCAATGAAACGTATGATCCGGCGGCCAAGCGTTCGGAACAAATGCTCAAAAGATTGCCGCACTTGCCGGACAACTTTCTGGCCAGATATGAAAAATTACTCGAAGGTCCGTTCACGCCAGCAGGCCAGCGATCCACAGCAACGGAACTCACGATTTTGGTCGATGAGACAATCCATTTGACAAACGTAATTTGAGGAAAGGAACCAACCATGCAACGTGTCTGTTTTCTCCTGAAAGTCAAGCCAGATAAATTAGCCGAGTATAAAAAATCCCACGAAGCCGTCTGGGAGGATATGCTCCAAGCCCTGCGTGAGACCGGCTGGCACAACTATTCGCTCTTTTTGCGCCAAGATGGTCTGCTCGTTGGCTATCTAGAGACACCCGATTTCGCGGCGGCGCTGGCCGGCATGGAAACGCGCGAGGTCAACGAGCGTTGGCAACGCACCATGGCCCCCTATTTTGAGCAGTTAGAGGGACGACGGCCAGATCAGGGCATGTTCACACTAGAAGAAGTATTTCATCTGGATTAACAACAACGGATTCGAACGAGGACGGAACCGATAGAGCCGTAAGACTATGTCGGTTCCGTCCTCGTTCGAATCCGTTGTTGCCCAGCTTTCACAATAGGAGTTCACGATGGACTTTACCCAACGCAACTATCCCAAAGCGCGCGTCGGCCTTTTTGCCGTTGGTCTGGCGGCGTATTGGCCGCAATTCCCTGGCTTAAAAGAGAAGCTGGAAAGTTATTATCAGCATGTCGTTGCGCAACTGACCGATTTCGCCGATGTGGTGGGGCTGGGGATGGTTGATACTGCACAGGGCGCATACGCCGCTGGGGCGCGCCTGGCGGCGGAAAACGTCGATCTGCTGATCTGTCACACTGCCACCTACGCCACTAGTTCACAGGTGTTGCCAATTGTACAACAGGCTAAAGTGCCCGTGCTCGTGCTCAACTTGCAACCAGAAGCGGCGCTCGACTATGAGAACATCACCACTGGTGATTGGCTGGCGAACTGCTCCACCTGTTGTGTGCCCGAAATTTCCAACGCCTTTCACCGCGCCGGCATCGACTTTCAAGTCGTCTCTGGCCTGCTCTATGATGATCAACAAGTGTGGGACAGTTTGCGCCAATGGTGTCAAGCGGCCACCGCGGGGCGCGTCTTGCGCGGCGCGCGCTTCGGTTTTCTCGGTCACACCTATCCGGGCATGCTCGACATGTATTCGGATTTTACGCAACACCACGCCCAACTCGGATCACACGTTGAAGTGCTGGAAATGTGCGATCTGAAAGACCGCGTCGATGCTGTCACCCAGAATGAGATCGACGCCAAATTGGAGGAAGCGCACGAAATTTTTGCGATCGACCCACAAGCCAACGCCGACGATCTGCGCTGGGCTTGCCAAGTGGCATCAGGTCTGGATCGGCTCGTGGCCGATTTTGAGCTGAGTGCGCTGGCCTACTATTATCGCGGCACGCACCACAATGAGTACGAACGTTTGGGCGCTGGGCTGATTTTGGGCAATTCGTTGCTCACGGCGCGTGGCATTCCGGCGGCGGGCGAAGGTGACTTGAAGAACGCGGTCGCCATGAAGATCATGGACGTGTTGGGCGCGGGCGGCTCTTATACTGAATTCTATGCGATGGATTTTAAGGATAATTTCGTATTGATGGGTCACGATGGTCCGGCCCATCTGGCGATCAGCGGTCGCAAGCCAATCTTGCGCGGCTTGGACGTGTATCACGGCAAGGCGGGGTCTGGCATCTCGGTTGAATTCACCGTCAAGACGGGGCCAATTACGATTCTCACCTGCACCCAGACGCGTGATGGTAATTTGAAATTTATGACGGCGCAGGGTGAGTGTATTCCCGGCCCGCTGATGCGCATCGGCAATACCAATAGTCGCCTCAAGTTCAATTTGCCGCCCGCTGCCTTTGTCGATGCCTGGTGCGCCGAAGCACCCACGCATCATTGCGCGCTGGGGATTGGTCATGTGGCGGGTACACTGCGCAAGTTCGCACGCTTGAAAGGTTTGAAGTTTGTCGAAGTGGGGACGGCTTGAGTAGGCTTGATCCGCTCTCGTTGCAAAGGCGGCGCGTCAGCTGCGCGCAGTGGCTTGGCCGCGCCTTACACAAGTTCAGGATAGTCCAGAAGTTGAGCAGTTATTGCAGTTGTTAAGGCCATGCCAAATCGATTATGATCCAAACTAGGCCGACGTTAAAATGGTTGTCGCCCGACCTGACAGGTGGAGCCTTTCCCACCTGTCAGGTCTCGATCCCGCAATCGTTATTTGTTTTGAGCGATTAGCCTAGAAGCTGAGCCGCAGACCAACAGTTATGGTAGGCTTTATTTTATAGATTGCGCGCATAAACTTCGATCCAGGCCGGCCAGTAGCCCAAACTGAGTGCGACTCGACTGGAACGCAGATTGGCGACGGCGGTGGTGTAATAGGGAATCTTGCCTGCGGCCAGGATCGTGGCGGTCAATTGGCTAACCAGCGCCTGCCCGATGCCGCGGTTTTGATACGCCGGCAGGACATCGACGCCAATCTGCCACATCTGATCGCTGTCCTCACTGGCACCGGCCATGCCAATTACCGTTTGGTTGTGGTACGCGACCGTGGCCATTACGTCGGGACAAGGATTGTTAAGTTGATAACCCAGGGCATTGTAAAAACCAGGGTGGGCATAGAGCGCCTGTACATGCGGCTGCGTCACGAGCTCGATGGCAATATCCGTTGGGCTGGGCGCCGGGCGAAAGGTGTCACTGGCGCAGACGAATTTCGGATCAGGGCCAGCCATGCGTTGCTGATTGGGCGCGACCAGGGTTTCCAACCGAGCAAACGTCGTCGCCGAGAACAATGTGTCACGGTTTAACGGCCCCAGATGCGTCTGCGCCCACGCCAGCCGATCGGCGCTACAGGTGATGACCACGCTGGTGCCCATGGTCATCATGGCCAGTGAATTTGTCTGAAATGGCAAGCGGCGCCGACCGGGTAGTGCTTTTGCTTCGCCGATAAATACGCCAGACTGTGAGAAATAGTCGACTGGGCAGGCGAAATCGGCGGCCAGCGTCGTTTTAAGCGCCGCGAGCATAGCTTGACGAGTGAGCGCTTCCATCCAGTCTCTCCTTGTAGCAGGGTAACGGCGTTGCAGAAAATAAGCTGGAGATATTCTAGCAGAAGGACAACTTAGCGCCAACCAATCATCCCGCTGCTGTTTGATCCGGGGTTGGCGGTGTAAATTAATTTGTAATGATGCCGGTGGTCCGCTTGCGGGACGGTACTACGGTGAATGATGGATTGGTGGTCATCCTCCTTCCGGGAAGGCTTGCTTCGTTCAGGTCCTGAGCACTAATATCCTTCCCGGAAGGATGGTCCCGCGACAGAAAGTGTTTCCTTACGGCTGAATCGTTATCGTCACTTTATCAAGAGAAAGCAGCAATTATGATCACAGGCAAGCAAGTGGCCGCATGGCTCGGTCGTCTCGTTCAAATTCCCAGCGTCTCGCCCGATCAGGCTGGACCACGCGCTGGCGTACCGGGTGAAGGCCGGCTCGCCGCAGAGGTAGCCAATTGGTTTCGGCAGTTTGGCGGTGAAGTTTATCGCGAAGATGTGCTGCCCGGTCGCCCCAATGTCTATGGCCTCTGGCGCGGACAAACTGACCGTTGGCTGGCCGTGGATGTGCATCTGGACACCGTGAGCGTGGAACAAATGACCGGCGATCCGTTCAGCGGTCACGTGGAAAATGGCCGCGTCTACGGGCGGGGCGCGGTGGATACCAAAGCCTCATTAGCGATTATCTTGGCCTTGCTGGAAGAGTTGCATCAGACCGGGCGACCCTTAGCCGTGAATCTCCTGATTGCTGCCACTGTGGACGAAGAAGTGGGGGCCACCGGTGCGCCCGCTGCCGCCAGTTGGATTCGCCAACGCCAGTTGCCAATCGACCAATTGATCGTGGCCGAACCGACGCTTTGCACGCCGATCTATGGCCACAAAGGCGTGGCGCGCATGGAATTTCATGTGCAAGGTGAGGCGGCCCACTCCTCGCAACCCCAGCGCGGCCAGAATGCAGTGGTGGCGGCGGCCTACCTGGTCATGGCTTTGCAAGAGGAACATGAGCATCTCCATACCTTGCCGCCCACCCCACTGGGCAACGCCACCTTAACCGTTACGATCATGCAAGGTGGCACTGGCATCAACGTGGTGCCGGATGCTTGTCACATTTCTGTGGATCGACGACTGGTAAATGGTGAAAAGGCGACCGAGGTCTGCGCAACCTTATACACATGGGCACAGGAGGCTTGTCCGTTACCCTTGACGATGAAGACGCAGAAAGAGATTGACGCTTTCTTTCAAGCGCCTGATTCGCCGTGGCTGCGTCAACTGGTTGAATGGTCGGGCAATCAGCCGCAGGTGGCGCCTTATGGCACGAATGCTTGGGCCTATACAGAGGTGGCGCGTGAATGTGTGGTCTTCGGCCCTGGCTCAATCGATCAGGCGCATGGCGCCGAAGAGTGGGTGGCCTTGGATGAACTAGAGAAGGCCGCGGCGATTTACGCCCATTGGTGGGGTATCTAGGAGATATGTCTAGCGCAATTTAATCTAGCTCGCCAATTGAATATTAGACCAAGCCGCTTGCAAGGTACTCTTTACAAGATTTTTAACCCATTGTAACGACTAACCCCACCCTAACCATCCCTGGTAAGGGAGGGCACCCTGATGGTCAGGATCATCATTTTTCTTCTGTCCATCCAGCATTGTCCTCCCCGTGACAGTCCCCTCCCTCGTTTGGGGAGGGTTAGGGTGGGGTTAGTCGTCTATCTCTCAGGAATTGATCAGATGAACTCAGCAGAAAAACTTTATGAATTTGCCAAACAAGTGTTGCCCGGCGGCGTCTGCGCCAGCGCACGCGTCAACCACGCGATTGGTCGCCCCTTTTTTGTCGCCCGTGGCGACGGCGCTTACGTCTATGATCTGGACGGCAACCAGTTTATTGACATGTGTACCTCGCACGGGGCGTCGTTGCTTGGTCACAACCACCCCAAACTCAAGGCCGCCGTTAGCCAAGCCCTCGACCTCGGCATTATCTGTTCCTATGAAACCGAATATCATTCACGCCTGGCGCAGCGCATCACTGAAATTGTGCCGTGCGCCGACATGGTGCGCTTTGCCGGTTCCGGCACCGAGACGGTGATGCATGCGCTGCGGCTGGCGCGTACGGCGACGGGACGCGAGAAGATCATCAAGTTTGAAGGCCATTTTCACGGCTATGCGGACGCGCTCAACTATAGCGTCATGCCGCCGTTAGACAAGGCGGGCCCGGCCGACGCACCGCTGCCCTACGCCGAATCGGGCGGCATTCCTTTCAATACCCAAGAAAATCTGATCATTGTGCCCTTCAACGATCCGGCTGCCTTGGAAGCCGCCTTTGCGGCGCACGGTCACGAAGCGGCGCTCTTGATGATGGAGCCGATCAACTATGACCAGGGTTGTATTGTGCCGCAAGCGGGCTTTGTGCAACTCTGCCGCCGTCTGTGCGATCAATATGGCGTTCTGCTCTTCTTTGACGAAGTG
>JBBQBY010000283.1:0-8758 GCA_038318235.1 Caldilineales bacterium | reverse complement strand
ATAGGTTAGTGCCATTCACCGCAGCTTCCGAATCAATAGGGTGCGGCATCTGATCTGCATGTAAAATTGTGTTTGGAAACCTCGTTTTTATCGATTTTTCAGACTTGACAAGACTAAATTTTGCTTAACCTGTCACCAATGTTGAAACAGTTAACTAATCATCTAAGAGTATCGTATATTTTGCGATTGACGATAACGAAGATATAATCTCCCAGTGTATCGTAGCTAGATGTGTTGGGGGATAGTTTAACGGCAGAACCGCTGATTCTGGATCAGCTAGTTGGGGTTCGAATCCCTGTCCCCCAGCCTTGAGCGTTCAAGCGCTCATAGACAAACGGAAAATAGTGCGGAAAATACGATTGACGTGGTATAATTCGGTTGTTAAGGTACTACGGTTTTGAAGCGACTCCGTTCACTTTTCTAGGGTGAGGGCGGGGTCGTTTCTTTTTTTTGCCTTAGCTATACAAATAGATATAGCCGATGGCGATAATAATGAGACCGCTGAGTAGTCCCCAGGCATAAGATCGCCAGTCGATTTTTACCTTCAACTTTATTCTGGCAACCAATCTTCATCTAGAATTTGCTCTATCGTCCATGGGCAATCGGTTGGGAACGTTGCTAGCGCCAGGCCGGTTTCCTCGGCGGCTGCCTTGCGTGCCTGTGGGTAGGTGTAGGCGATTTCGTCGGCTACTTGCCGGCGCAAACTAGGGCTAATTCTAAATATACTCTCAATCCGATTGCGTTGCTCGCGGATGGTGCTAAGCCATCTGCGCGGCTGACGATCTGCCGGTCGTGGCTGGTAGCGCAATTTAAGCAAGTGCATTAGCAGTACACGCAACCGGTTCCCTAGCTCTTTGCGTTCGCTGGCTCCTATGGATTCGATTTCCTCGGCCAAGTTGGTTAGATCTAGTTGCTCCAACTCTTCAGCCTGGAGTAAGGCAGCCTGTTGTTGGGTCCAGGCGTAGAAGTCTTCACGATATAGGGCTTGGGTCATGTTATCCCCCTTCATCATCTTGCGTGTTCGCTATTTTGGCGGCTGGTCTGGTTGCCGCCTGGTATGAGCGCGTTTGGCGTAAGCGAGAAATGATTCCTCAAAAATGTGATATCGTGCAGGTGGGGTCAGGCTTTCGTCTTCAATTTCTCCCCTGGTGATTAGGCGCACGATAATCTCATCCCTTGCCTCTATTAATCGCTCTGCCTGACCGTAAGTGTCTTCATTGGCGTTGCTTTATTATCGTTGTTTTTTTTACCCTTGCGGAAATTGAGTAAGTGGCGAAGAACCGATCACGCTTGCGCCCACCTGTCGAGCGGTGGATGGGTCCGGCTTATGCGCTCTCGACAAACTGGTGGCGCAAGCCGTGGCACATTATGTGCCACGGCTTGGCTTTGCATTTTACACTAGAGGTGTATTTAACCTGGTTGGGTTGCTCCGCTTTATGGTGCCGGGGTTTTGACCGCGGGTAAGGTCTGTAAGCTGGCGTCGGCGGGCGGCACTACTTCTATCAGCGGTGAGCTCAAATATTCAAAGGGCCGCACAACGAAGGGTAGGAAGAGATCGGTTACATAGGTCGCCCCACTGATCTGATAACCGAAGCGGTGGCCGAGCCAACGACTGTCTACTTGCAAATAGAAGGTGCCACTTTTCGTCGCTTTCCAACGCAGCGTGTCGTGGTCGCCAAACGGTGTACTGTAGATCGGTCGATAGCTGTCGCCTAAGGCCAAAGCCGTTTTGCCATCCGTGTCATATAGCCAAAGAATCGTATCACCTTGCTCGGTGTCCGACACCACAGTCGCGAATTCATAGATTTTCCCGGCCGTGGCCTCAAATTGAAACCAGTCGGAATCACTCAGCGAAGAGATGGTCAACGTCTGCGCTGGGCTGTCGAGCAAGAGCGGATGGGCTTGCTCGGGCGTGTTGTCTGGCTCAGACGCATCCAACCCTGCACAGAGGCGACCATTGTGATCGAGCAGACAATCGGTAATCCAGGGTTGATAGGTGGAAATGCGCGTATAGACGTTGGGATAATCTGCCGAACCGCAGAACAATGGGCCCCAACTGACAATACCTACCTGTTTCCAGCCAGGCGCGGCGGCCGTGGGAATCATCAATGGCCCACCGCTATCCCCAAAACAGACATTTTTCCCCCCATTTTCGTAGCCAGCACAGACCATGCCATCGCTCACCAAGGAATCCCCGTCGCTATAGGGTGCGTAGATTTCTTGACAGCGCGCGTGGGGAAAGAAGGGCAGCGAAACCTGGCGCAAGACATCGGCATAGCCCTGCTCATATTCTCCCCAACCGGTAACGGTCGCTTGTAATGCGCGCGCTTCCACGTTGCCATCCACCGCCAGATCCAGCGGCAGCACTGTGCGCGTCGATGGCGTGCTCAGGTGAAGTAGGGCAATATCGGCACTACCAATATTGCCGCTATATTCCGGATGGATAATCACTTCCGTAATACTGATATGTTCGCCATCGTGCACCGACAGTTTGTGTTTGCCCAAGACAACCTGCACTCGATTGATGATATCGCCATCGGCACAGTGGGCAGCCGTCACGACCCACTCTGGGTCGATCAAGGTGCCACCACAATACTGACCAGCAAAATCATTACTTGCCGACGAAAAGACCAAAGCGGCTTGCCAGGGCCAGGCGCCTGGCACAACTTCGCGTCCGCCGACAATATCGGGTTCATCCGCCTGCAATGGATGGTCCTGGGCGAAGGCGACTGGTGATTGCAATAGACTTAGCAGGCCATATAAAAGCGCCATCGCCAATACGACGACCCCGATTGCACGGGCTTTGTACAGCATGGTAGGGACAGGGGATTTCATGGTCTTCCTCCTTGAGAAGAAATTGTGTAACTACGCACTGTTGCGCATTGGCACCGATTTGGTGTGCGCGGTTAATCGATTGGACAGTACCAAACAAGCGCAACTTGGCTTAGTATAGCAGTTTTTATAAATAAATATACATCGAATTTTTCGCAAATTAGGATATTGGTGAGATTCAGATGTAAATGTAGGCTAAGGCAGCGCCAGAATATCCTCAGTTATACGCGCGCAAAGAGGTCAAAGAACCAAATCGCCATCTGCGCAAGCTTGCTCAAGCACTGCATGCGGCCCCCTATAACAACTGCGAGGGAGATGGTATCAGCGACAAACGCGTGCAGGTCATGTATGTGCATAGCACAGACGTACTTGATCGCTATGGACAAGTACTCGATCCGATCCGCATGGCGGCGGCTGAAACCGATGAAATATTTGACCTCAGCGCCCACGAAACTGGTGGTCATCGCCATATTCGTTTTGTCACTGATCCTGACTGTCAGATCGATGTCTTGAACATTGTCACTCCGGCTTCCGGTGCCGACTCTTTCCAAGCGACGATCCGGGCCATCAAAGCCCAAGGCTACAATCGGCTCGATCGTAAATATATAATGTTCGTTGATGCCGATATTTACTGCGGAATTGCTACTGTGATCAGCGATTCAAGCCCGACTATGGCCAATAAGAGCAATCTTTCGACTGGCTACGCGCGGGTGGACAACAGTTGCTGGGACGGACGCGATGTGGCGCACGAATTGACCCATCTGCTGGGTGGGATTCAGCTAGATGCCCCTCATTCTAGTGGCGGTGGGCATTGTGTCGATCAATTCGACGTGATGTGTTATTCGGATGCGCCCTATTACCCAGCTATGCAACAACTCTGTCCTGCTGATCAGGCTGAGCGCCTCGACTGCAATCACGATGACTACTATCACACCAATCCGCCAGCGGGCAGCTATCTCGCCACCCACTGGAATGTTGCCAATAGTGAATTCCTAAATCAAGCCGCAGAGGCTGCCAATCCGCCCCTTGCTATAAGCATCGCGGTGCCTACCAACGACGGCCTGTTTGTCGGGTCGGCGACGATCACGATCACGGCTCAGGTGTCTGATAGTGAAAGCATTCTGACGAAAATTGAATTTTTCGACGATCAAACTTTGCTTGGGACGGCTACTACGCTCCCCACCAATATAGCTGGCAGGGCGTCGCCAGCGGAACTTATGCGATCACGGCCAAAGCCTACGATCACATGGGTGCTTTTGTAACCTCAAACACCATCACAGTTACCGTGGCCGAAGCCCATGTATCACCTGCTGCCCCCAACCTATCCGTGCCTCCTCCAGGATTAACCTCAATCTATCTGCCCTTCATAATGCGATAGGGTTTATGTGGTTTTCGCCCGATGTCGGCGATGGTTAATTAGGCGCCATCAAAGCATAATGGATCCAGTTGGTGCGTGCTTGTAGCCGCACAGGCTGCGTATACCCCACTTGTGCGGCTACAAGCACGCACCTACGCATGATTTTGTTCGGCAAATACTGAATCCTTATTTCATTGAAATGGCCTTAAACCGAGTGAACGATCTAGGCGCTTCATTGTCAAATTTGTATTGTCAAATTTGTATTGTCAAATTTGTCGGCCCTGTTAGGTCATGCTTCGGTGGCGACGACCGAAAGTACGGATGCGCATTGGTTACTTGATCCGTTGCCGGCGGTGTATAATGCAGCACAGAAGCGCCTCAGGAAATAAAAAACGCCGCGGCGCTGTTTCGGGCTGTTTGATTCTGGATCCGCGCGTTGGGGGGCGAATCCTTGTGCTCGACGCTTTTGGGGTGGCAATGGTTGGATGATATTTGATTTAAAGTGAAAGCAGTTTGCAAACGGGTGGTCTGAAGCTGCCTGGAAGCGGACAGGGGCTTTCACGTAAACGCGGCCAGCCGTGTCCGCTTCCAGGCAGCGGGCTCGACGAAAACCACGCGTCTCTCGCTGATTTCACTTTAGATCGAGGAACTCCTGGCGCGTAGCAGGTTGTTTTCTAGGTTGGGCCTGTGTGAGACGATTGACATGGATGAGCTGATAAACCCAAATACATCACTAATTTCTGCCCTGCCGAAAGCTGCCGAGCGGCGCATTGCTTTGCATGTGAGCCGCGATGCCGAACGGGCCTTGCGGGCGGGTCATCCTTGGCTCTTTGAAAATTCGATTGAACGCCAAAGTCATGCGGGAAAGCCCGGCGATATTGCGGTCGCCTTTGATCAAAAGCGCCGCTTTTTGGCAATTGGCCTCTATGATCCAACGTCGCCGCTCCGATTGCGTGTGTTGCAGCATGCGGTGCCTGCCACCATCGATCAAGGCTGGTTTCTGGCCCAATTACAGCGGGCCGCGCAACGACGTGCGCCGTTGTTAGACGGTCGCACCACGGGTTACCGGTTGGTACACGGTGAAAATGATCAGCTACCTGGCCTGGTTGTGGATCGTTATGATCAGACGTTGGTGATCAAGCTGTACACGGCGGCGTGGATTCCTCATTTAGCCGCGTTCACGGCGGCTCTGCTGGAAGTCCAGCCGGCGCAACAACTGGTCTTACGCATGAGCCGCGCGCTCCAAAAAGCACCGGAGCACCTTTATGGCCTGAGTGATGGGCTGGTGCTGCTGGGGCCGGCCCTGCCAGGATCGGTCATTTTTCTGGAGCATGGTCTGCGGTTTGAGGCTGATCCCTGTCGCGGCCAGAAGACTGGCTTCTTTTTGGATCAACGCGAAAATCGGGCGCGCGTCGAGCAATTAGCGGCGGGCAAGCGCGTCTTGAATGTCTTTGCCTACACCGGCGGTTTTTCTCTGTATGCGGCGCGCGGTGGCGCGCGCCAGGTCACCAGTCTCGATCTCAGCCGGCCAGCGCTGGCCGCCGCGGAACGTAATTTTGGGCTCAACCAACTTGTGCCAACCGTGGCCGCGGCCACACATGAATTGTTGGTCGGTGACGCTTTCCAACTCATGCACCAGATGCAGGCTGCCAACCAACGTTTTGATTTGGTGGTCATCGATCCACCAGCGTTCGCCAAGCAACAGGCAGAGGTAGAGCGGGCGCTCGGCGCTTATGCCCAGTTGACACGGCTTGGCCTGGGTGTGTTGCAACCAGGCGGTACGCTGGTATTGGCCTCTTGTTCCAGCCGCGTGAGCAGCGCGGCATTTGTGGCGGTTGTGACTCAGGCGGCCACGCAACTTGGCCGCCCCTTACAGATCTTCGCTCAGACCGCCCATGCGCTGGACCACCCGATTGGTTTTGCTGAGGGCGCTTATCTTAAATGCCTTTACGCCACGGCTTGAGTGAAAGTTAGGCTAAAAATCGCTTGGCTTTTTGGCGTACTCCATTCTGACGCATGATCTTGACGCGCTTGAATGGGCGGTGCAGCATGGCCCCAGTGCAGAAAGCGAGTTTGAACAAAATTTGACCCGCCAACAAGTACGCCAAGCCCTGGAGCACATTCCGCGTGAGCAAAAACTTTGCTTGGAGCTGGCTTATTTTGAAGGGCTAAGCCATCAAGAGATTGCCGAGCAGACTGATACACCGTTGGGCACGATTAAAACACGGATCCAGATTGGCATGAAAAAGTTAGAACGCGAGTTGCTTGGCCGCGGTTATATCTGTGCGCTCTCCGGCCCAAGCTATCAGGTCACCCTCGAAGATAACTGATGTAGCCGCCCAAAGCTCAAGTCAGCCACCGTCGATTTCCTGCACCTACACCGCCAAAGCCATAAAACGCGCAACGTGACATAATCGCTTCCAATTGGTTCACAAGAAAACCCAATTGCAAAGATCAATAGATCCCCGTTTTTCTCTCGCTTGCTGGTGATTTTTTGATTGTAACCCTAGACTAGATTACGCCTGACATAATCGATCACCGTTGGCTACTACAGTTTAGGTGCTACGCTTATTTAATTCTGTGACAATGCTGGGGTTCACTCTATCGTCTCTAACATTTGATCTCCGGCTTACCCCTACAACCAAACTTCGTGACTACTCCCCATGCCTAAAGGCAGGGGCTTCTACAACTTCATCTGGCAAGCCAGCGTTGATGCGGCCCGTTTCGTAGAAACGGCGTAATCCCAACGCAAGAATGTTTATAGAGGCGTTATGATCTCTGTCGAGCACCAACCCGCAATGCGGGCAATCATGGACACGATCCGAAAGTTCTTTGGGCACAAGCGAATGGCAACGCGAGCACATTTTGCTTGTGTTACGTGGGTCAACTCGCAAGCACAGTCTACCAGCATCTTCCGCTTTGTAGGCTATAAACTGAGCGAGTTGGTTCCAGGCAACATCAGCAATGCTTTTGTTGAGCTTGTTCCCAAAGACGACCTTGTGTTCTTCCATCATGCCAATGATATTCAAATCTTCCAGAACAATCACGCCGTAGGTATTGACCCACTGGCGCGAAAGTTTGTGCGCAAAGTCGCTACGCTTGTTGGCGATCCGTTCGTGAATGTGAGCGATGATCTGCTTGCGCTTGATTCGTTTTGGCGTGCCCTTCTCAACTTTCTCAAGCCGCCGTTGAGCGTCGCCCAATCGTTTAGCATCCCGCTTGAAGAAGCGCGGATTCTTTACTTTGCTGCCATCGCTCAACGTGGCGAAGGTGGCCGTACCAACATCAATACCAATGCGCTTTGGTTCTTCTGGCAATGGCTTCGCTTCGCACTCACAAGCGAAGGTAGCGAACCATTTGCCGGTGCTGGTGCGGCGGATACAGACGGTCTTGGGCGTCCCACACAATTCTCGGTGAAGCTTAACCTTGACGCTACCGATCTTGCTCAAGTTCGATTGGTGGCCGTCAAGCTTGACGCCGTTACCATACTGCGGGTAGCACATCGAATCGTAACGTTGATACCCCTTGAAACGTGGGTAGCCTGGTTCCTCTTCGCCAGCCTTCACACGACGAAAGAACGCTTGATAAGCCAACTCTACACGGATATTCACGTTCTGCAGAACAAGCGAGTGAACGAGTTTGAGCGAAGGGCGATCTTTCTTCCAAGCGGGTATCATGTTCTGCAAATCGTACAAACCAAGCGATTTACCCTCTTGCTCGTAAGAATTTTTACGAGTCTCAAGAATTTTATTGTACAGCCAGCGACATTCTTCAAGCTGACGCTTAAGCATTGTCTCCTGTGCTGAACTTGGGTAAATCCGATACTTGTACGTTTTCATAACCCAAGTATATCATATTTAAATAAAAATGTCAAATATGGTTTTTTACTTAAATATATTCGCTCGCAAGTGACAATCTAGGATATGGTGCTACTGCACCATGCGGCTTATATCCCCATATCTAAAGAAAGGGGACTTACGCCGCAAATGTTAAAAAGGCCTCATGACGCCATAGTCAGCGAACCTGAGATCCACCCGCCCAGATCGCTGGTTTGATTGGGCAGAATGTATGTTCTATAATGTAGATCAACATTCGCAATGATTCTTTTATGGAAGGATAAGCTAGAAATGGCCGCACCTTGTGAATCACAAACGCTTAGTATATGGATCAATCGTCCTATAGCCGTGGTCTATGCCTTCGTTGCCGCACCCGAAAATTTCTCCAAATGGGCGACCGGATTAGGCGAATCGATCAGGCAATTGAATGGTGAATGGGTCGCAGAAACCGCGCAAGGCTTGATAACGATCCGGTTCACTGAACCAAATAGTTTTGGCGTTCTCGATCACTACATAACGCCAGCCTCAGGCGCAGAGATCTATATTCCAATGCGCGTTTTGCCGAATGGACCAGGCAGCGAACTAATTTTTATGCTATTTCGTCTCCCGGATATGTCGGATGAAAACTTTGCCGAGGATGCCGCGTGGGTAACGCGCGATCTAAAGACTTTGAAGGATCTGCTGGAAACCTAATCACTGTCAGCGGGGCTGGACACCTGATCTTGCGATTAAG
>JBBQBY010000282.1:0-8787 GCA_038318235.1 Caldilineales bacterium | reverse complement strand
TGGATCGCCGGCGACAATCCACACCGGTTGCGCTGGGCAATTGCCGTGGGCTATCTGATTGGTGGGCTGGGGCTGTTGCTCGCTGCGCCCCTATTTAGCTTTTGGGGCGTCTTGTTAGGTACACTGTTGCGTGCGTTCGGGGGTGGGATTGTCTGGGTCTTCTCAACCCAACTTTTATTCCAGGCCGTTCCGAATCAGATGTTAGGCCGAGTCTTTGCTACGGAGTCCGCCTTTTTTAATCTGACCAGCGCCATTGCTTCGGCTGCGGTGGGCGCGGCATTGGACAGCACGCTGAGCATCTCCACCATCATCTGGTGGATGGCCGCGATGAGCATCGTGCCGGTGATCTTATGGACATTATGGCTGACCCGCCGTGCGCCCGTTGCGATAGAACAGTGATGGCGGCTTGCATTTGATGAGCAAGCTTCACAGGCGGACAGAAACAGCATTAAATTAACGAAAAGAGTGAGCATGACGAAATTTTTACGGCATTATTGGGTGGCGGCGTTTCTGATTGGCAGTTGTTGGAGCTTAAGTTTAGTGACGCTGGTGCAGGCCCAACCGGCAGAAAGTGCGCACATCATCGGTGTCTATGCGCATAATGCCAGTTCGATTCAAGTCACGGTGGATAATGTCACCGTCTACCATAGTGTACTCCTACCTGGCGTCTGGCGCGAGTGGCGGGGCGCACGCTTTACAGTGGAAGTTGAGGAAACAGACGAGGTCGAATTCGCCATCGACCGCCAGTTGATGGGTCGGCTGGGGCGCGTGAGCCATGTGACGCGCATGCAGTGGCCAGTTGCGATTACCGCCACAAGCGCCATAACCGCTGTCGTACCAATCACGAACGTGATCTCCAGCAGCGCGATCTCGATCAGTATGCCACTGACCGCTGTTACACCGACCCAGGTAACAACCGGCACCGTGACCGCACCCACTTATTACAGTGTAAAAGCCGGGGACACCCTCTTTGTAATTGCGCAGCAATTTAACGTCGCAATGGACAGCTTGCTAAAGCTGAATCATATCGCTGATGCAGACGTGATTGAGGTAGGCTTGGTGCTAGCCATTCCCGGCAGTGATGGCACGTTGCCCGATCCAAGTCTGCGGCCCCAACCAGTGGCCATTTCGGGTACAGCGACGATCACCGTGCCGCAACGTGGCACGATTATTGAGCGTATGACCACGGCTGCACAAAAGGCCGCGACGAATTCACCCTTTTATAAGACGACCTGGCTCACCTACTATGGCCGGCCCGACACGCCAATCATGGGGATTCTAGGCGAATATGATCTGGATAAACTCACCGCACTGCTCAAACAAGCGGCGCAAGTCTACGACCAGGCGAATGGCGATCAATTGGGCATCGTGCCGGCGTTTCATCTGGTCTATGGCATGGCGACCAAAGCGCCCGGCGACGATCATAGCTACCTGGCCTTCCTGTCCGATGAGGTAGTAAAAACCTATGTCGAGCGGGCAGAGCAGGAGCATTTTGCTGTCATTCTCGATGTTCAGATTGGCGCGCTAAAACCAGCCGACGCGATCAAGCCCGCCCTGCCTTGGTTAAAATATAAAAACGTGCATCTGGCGATTGATCCAGAGTTTGCGATGGCGCACAAAGGCCAAGCCTGGCCGGGCGACCCGATCGGCTTTATCACCGCGCAACAGATTAATCAAGTCCAGGCGACGATGCAAACGTATATAACCGAGAATAAGCTTGAAGGGCCACGCATCTTGTTGGTGCATCAATTCCAGGATGATATGATCATCAACAAAGATCAGCTAGATACAACCAGCTATCCGCAGATTGCCTTGACGATTTCCGCCGACGGCTGGGGCGATCCCTGGGGCAAGATCGGCAAGTACAATGCCTTTGTCAGTAAGGAAACGCAATTTGGCGCCTTCAAACTCTTCTATCGCTGGGACGAACCGCTGATGACCGAACGTCAGACCCTGGGCATTGACCCCTACGCCGACAATCTCTATATTGAGGTAACGCCGAATCTGATCATGTACCAATAAACGCTACGAAATCGCTGCTTGACCTAGCTAGAGATTATGTGTATAATCAGTGTGTACATAGTAGATGTAGCATAATCAATAGGAAATTCGCTGATGAAACGCGTCCAGATTATTTTAGAAGAGTGGCAACACGCATGGCTCCACCAAGAAGCGGATCGCCAGTCAATCAATGTATCGGCCTTGTTGCGTCAACTGGTCACGGAAACCATCGAACGTCAACAAGCGACTAGTCTTGCTGATGATCCACTGTGGGGCATCATTGGCATGGCCGAAGGCCCTGCGGATGGCGTGAACAGTGAAAATCTGGATCAATTTCTGTATAATCAAAATTGGCAGCAACAACCGCTGCGCATGGTTGCAGAAACCCCATTGGTAACAAACCTTAGCGATAATAAAAGTTAATGATGGCAAAACAGATGCCCGTGATCGTGGATACAAGTGGTTTGTATGCCTTAGTGGACCGCAAGGATCCAAATCACCCCAAAGCGGCGGCTTATTTACGGACGATTGCGCAGGCCAAAAGCCTATTGTTGTCGAACCATGTTTTCGACGAGACGATGACCTTAGTGAAGCTGCGCCTAGGCGTATCAACGGCTGTGCAACTTGGCTTGCGGCTCCGTAACAGCCACCTGATCGAAATGACCGTCTTTTCAGTCGAAGAAGAGTTTGCCATCTGGCGTCTATTTACGCAATACCAAGATAAGGCGTGGAGCTACACGGATTGCGCTTGTCTTGCCCTAGCCCAACGGCACAAGCTCACCTTTGCCTTTACCTTTGACCATCATTTTTTACAAATGGGGCTGACACCAGCAACAGGCTAGAAAATCCTGAATAAATCTGCTAAAATCTGTGCCATTGCCACTCACCATTGACCAGAGGAATTATGAACAATCTACCCATCACCGTCTGCAACCCATTACGCCGTACCCCACTCGCCCTGATCGTGGACGATTCCTGTCCTGTGCTCAACCTCACCTATTATTGGATCACGCAGCGACAGGCCTGGCTGGCCCGCCATCAACCGAATGCGGCCCCGCGCGCTTCGGATGGTGATCCCGCCAAACTTGACCGCGTACCACAGACTATTCCCGCGGCCTTTGCCCGAAAGTGGGGCGAGTGGTGCGCCGAAGAGGGCATCCGCGGCAAGTTCAGCATGGTGCCCTATCCCGCTGGCATCGGACGCGTCGATCAGGGTTTTCCAGAATTTCCACAACCAGAATATGACCAGTGGATGCAGGTGATGCGCGATGTGATTTGGCCGAATTTCGACATCACCTGCGAAATGCTCACGCACACGCACGTGGTGGATCTGAAGACCTGGCAATTTACCGAAGCGTGGGAACAATATGAATGGGTGAACCCACCGGTCGAACCGTTGACGGATTACATTGCCGCGGCGATGACCATTCTCAAGGAGGCCGGTTTCCCGTGTGAAGGCGTCACCAGCCCCGGCGCATTTGGTCGGGATCAAGAAGCCGCCTACGCCCAAGCAACCTTGACAGCGGCCCAGCGCGTCAACGGCAATCCGCGGCCCTTCTATTTCCTACATGTCAACGTGGCCCCCGACGAATGGCCAGACGTGCCGATCTGGCACGCCGACAAAGAAAAAGGCACCGCCATCGCCAGCATTATCGGCTGCACCAATGATTGGTTTGGCAACTGGACCGGCTATGACGCCGGCGATCCAGACTTGTTTATCACCGAGGATTTGCAAGGCGGGTGTTTGCCGCCGGTGCTCGAACGGGAATTACCCTGCGTGCTGGTCAGCCACTGGCCGGGATTCTATTTTGGCGGCGAAGAGATCGGCTTCGAGGTGCTCAAAGCAGTCAAACGCCGCCTCAACGCCTACGATCCCGACGCCAGCAAAACTCGTTGGATGAAAACCTCGGCCATCGGCCACTACTGGATGGCGCGCACATTAAGCGACATCACAACCACGCCGGGTGACAATGGTGCCTGGCAGGTGCAGATCAGCACACGTTTTCCCACCGCTGACTTTACGATTACCGCGCCGATCGCGTGTAAGCGTGTGCAAGTAAACGGGCAAGGTTTACGCCAGGTCTATACGCAACGTGATCTTCAGGTGGGGACTTTCTTGGTGGAAGGGGAGCAAACTATACTGGCCTTTGACCTGGCTGAAGGAGAGACAAACATTCAGATCAATGGTACTTGACAGGCGGTTGACGTTGCCACACTCCGCTTTATCAAGCACCAGCGCGGAAAGTATAGAGTTGGGGGCTTTTTTCGAGAAGCTCACTTAACGCACATTTTCCCAGCGCTGCACTGGTTGCAAATTTTGGCCACAAAACACGCTCATACAGCGTCTGGGTCGATGCCCAAAGCTTTGAGTTTTTCGGCCAGCCGTTCGGCGCGCGCATGTTCTTGTTCGGCGCGTGTATGTTCTTGTTCGGCGCGTGTACGTTCTTGTTCGGCGCGTGTACGTTCTTGCTCAGCACGTATATGTTCTTGTTCAGCACGTATATGTTCTTGTTCGGCGCGTTCTGCACCAGTGGGAATTAAATCGCCATCTAGCGCACACCAGCGTAACCATTGCTCGCGTCTGGCCTCAAATTCACCTTCCCACAAAGTTAATTCCAGACCGACTTTAGGTAACAAGTAGTCTGGGCGCGCCCAATATTCGCCAACATGCAGCTCGTATACCTGCAATATCTGGTCTTGGACTAACATTTGCGGGTCATAGATGACATAGTAACGGACACCGATACGCGCATAAATCTGCAACTTTCTGCCCGCTTCGTGACCTTCTTTGTTGGATACAATTTCTAAAACGACATCTGGTGGCTTGCCAAACTCCCAGATAAAATAGGAGCGATGCGCTTTCGCCCACCAATCTTCCGCCACTTCAACATCAAGGCTCAAGAACATATCCGGGACAACCGGCGGCTCCCTGGTTGTCGTAAAGATGCCGACGTTGACAGCCGCCACAAAAGGCCGCTTAAGTTGCGACGAACTATACAGTGGCTCAACCAACAAGCGCTGCTGTTTTTCGGAAGCGAGATTATCCACAGGTGTATCGTCCTCGGTGACTATGTGGCTGATGTCGGGTGCGACAATGTCCAACATCGGTTCGGCGACTCGTTCAGTCATTGTATTTACCCCTTTGTGATCAAACCCTCTTTGCTGATAGCAGTATAAAAACAGGGTAGAGAAATGTCAACTACAACACGCCATACGGGTTGCCTCAATCAAACCAAAAAATACTTTCACCGCCCAACCCCCGGCACCGTAAGCAAATTCCCATAGCGATGGGTCAGTTGGGCAATTGCCTGTTCGCGCAGATAATGCCGCAATTCAAGCCGCCCATTGGCTAGAATCGGACCGTCGAGCACGGCGACATGCGCAGCATTGGCGGCCTGCTGCAAGGCGCGTGAAATTGGCTCCCAGGTGCGCAGCCGTTCGTAAATGGTTGGGGTGGATAGCCGCTCAACCAGTTGTGTTTCGTCCTCGTGCATCAACTGAACGTTGTCTTCGCCGGCCAGCCAGGACCATTCAGTGGCGGTGGCAGGCAAACTGACGGTCAAGCCGACGCCGCTAATGTGCGCAGCCAAAATGGTTTGGCAAAGCGCCAATTCGCTGTCCAGTTGATGCAGTCTGGTACGCACCAAAACGCGCTGACATGGCCGGTAGCGAAAAATATTCAATTCGCCCAACAGTTGGCTGGGATCATGTTCCTGGCTAAAGTGGGTTTGCCAGGCCCAAGTATAACTGGCGGCGCTGGCCAGCAACAGGGCCTGGTTGGGGCCAGCTTCGACATGAGCAAAGCAGCGCTCTAACAGAACTGCGACATCCGGCGAACAAATTGCTTGCGTTTTGGGCAACTCAGCTTGTTGCCAATGCACCAGTTGTAGCACGTAATTAGGGCCACCGGCCTTGGCACCGGACCCAAAGACCGAGCCTTTCCAGCCACCAAAGGGCTGACGCCGCACAATTGCGCCGGTGGTATGGCGATTGATGTACAAATTGCCCACTTCAATCTGCGCTTTGTACTGTTCAATTTCGCGGTTGTCGAGCGAATGGAGGCCACCGGTTAGACCAAAGGAAGTAGCGTTGGCCAGTTCGATGGCCTGCTCCAGATTTTCGGCGCGCATCAGCCCGAGCACGGGCCCAAAACACTCGATTTGATGAAAAAACGAGCCTGGTTGCACGCCCAGTTTAATCCCCGGCGACCAAAGCTGCGCGTTGTCAGCCGCCGGGTGCGGTTCGAGCAGCCATTCCTCGCCAGCGTCTAAAGTGGTCAAGGCGCGCGTCAGCTCTCGGCTGGGGGGTTGGGTCACGGGTGTCACACGGTTAACGGTGTCCCAAGCCGAACCTACCGGCAGACTGGCGACCGCATCGCGCAATTGGCGGCGAAAGGTGGGATCATCGTAGACTTCCGCTTCGCAGATCGCCAGGCTGGCCGCCGAACATTTTTGCCCGTTGTGCCCGAAAGCCGAACGCACCAAATCTTTGATCGCTTGATCCTGATCGGCCAAGGCGGTGATAATCGCGCTGTTCTTGCCGCTGGTTTCGGCAAAGAGGCGCAATTCCGGCTTCCAATCCTGAAACATGCGCGCCGTTTGGGCCGAACCGGTTAAGATCACGGCCGCCGTGCGCGTATCGGTGACTAATTGCTGGCCGATTTCGTTATCGGGACAGGGCACAAATTGCAGCACGTCCTTCGGAACGCCCGCCTGCCAGAGTGCCTGCACAAGCTGCCAACCGACCAGCGTTGCTTCTGGCGCCGGTTTTAGAATCACGCTGTTGCCGGCCATGAGTGCCGCCAGCACACCACCAGCCGGAATGGCCAACGGAAAGTTCCACGGCGGCGTCACCACGACCACGCCCAACGGTTCCATGCGACAATCGGCGATCGCATCACCTAAATCGAAACTATGGGCGTAATAACGCGCCATGTCTATCGCTTCCGAAACTTCCGGGTCCGCCTCGTACACGGTTTTGGCACCATCCAGCAGCATGGCGCCGACGAGGTCACCGCGCCGGCGGGCAAGTTCAGCCGCCGCGGCCAAGAGACAACGGCTGCGTTCGATTACCGGTCGCGCCGCCCAACTTTTCTGGGCATGGGCGGCGCCAGCCAAGGCCCGTTCAACTTGTGTCGCATCAGCCAAGGCGTAACGATAGGCAATTTGGCCGGGGCGCGACGGATCGTGGCCTTCCCCCAGCGTTGTGTTGCTGACAAACTCGCCGGCAATCTGTAGTGGAATCACTTCAGGTTCCCTTGTTTGCCAGCGGGTGATCACGTCGCTAATCCAAGTGCGATTGGCCGGCAATGACCAGTCGGTGTCGGGTTGATTGACAAAAGGCGCGTCCAACGGTGGCTCATGCTCGGAGCGCGCGGTTTCGGTCAGTCGATTCTGCGTGCGTTGCGGTTGGCTGCTGACGGATTCCATCAGTTGCAAGGCGGCCAGAAAACGATCACGCTGGCGGTTCCAGGCAGCACTGCCTGGCGCTAAATCGAAGAGATCGCGCAGAAAGTTTTCCTCTGCCGTATTTTCATCCAAGCGACGCACCAAATAAGCAATCGCGCTGTGGAAATCTTCGGTCTTCACCACCGGCGCATAAAGCAACAGCCCATGCGCGCGTGCTTGCACAGCCCGCGCCTGATGATTGGCCATGCCTTCGAGCATCTCGAATTCCACTTCATTTTGCACCTGATTGGCGTCACGCAGGAGCATACCATAGGCTAGATCAAACAAATTGTGGCTGGCGATGCCCAGGTGGACCGCTTGGGCATGAATTGGTTGGCAACCATACGTCACCATCCGTTTGTAATTGGCATCGACTTCAACTTTCGTGCCATAGGGCGCTTGCGGCCAGGCGTAGAGTGAAGCCTCGACCTGCTCCATTGCCAAATTCGCGCCCTTGACAACGCGAATTTTGATCGGTGCGCCACCGCGTTGACAACGCGCGCTGGCCCAAGTGGTCAAATCGACCTGGGCGCGGTAAGAATCGGGCAGATACGCTTGCAAAACAATGCCCGCGCTCAAGGTGAGAAATTCCGGTTCATCCAGCACTTCGCAAAAGGCCGCGACGGTTAAACCGAGATCACGATATTCTTCCATGTCGAGGTTGATAAATTTGGGCGTTACTGTGCCGTCTGGTTGGCGGAAATTATGGGCTAAGGCAGCTCGGTAGAGCGTGCGCAGCCGTTCCTTGATCAAATCCACCGTGTGACGAAAGGCGATCAAATTGATCTGACTAAAGATTGACGAAATCTTGACGGAGATATATTCGACATCAGCGCGCGCCAATAAGGCCAAATAGGCAGCCAGCCGCCGCTGCGCTTCTTCTTCGCCGAGAATCGCCTCACCCAGTTGATTCAAGTTCAGGCGCGTGCCGGTGCGCCGGCGGTCGCGCAGATAACGGCGCAAATCTTCTTCTTCGCCGGGCAGAATCACGGATTGCGTCTCGTGGCGCAAGCGGGCGACGATTGGCGGCACAACCAGGCTGGGCAGGTAATATGACATCACACCACCCAAGGCCAGCGCGCCGCGCTCCCACCAATCCATATAACTGGGCACGCCGTATTGCTCCAGCAGATGGCGCAACTGATCGGCAATGCGCGCCGGCCGGTGGCTGCGAAAGGCTTGATCAGCCAGGGCAATCGTCAATTCTTTGCCGTGAGGATCGACCATCATGCGCGCAATCTTCTGCGCCTGGCCATGTTCTTGGGCGGTCTGTTGCGCCTGCGCAACGCGCAGCAGTTCTTCGGCCAGTGCGACGGCGCGTTGTGCCAATTCATCCGAT
>JBBQBY010000281.1:0-8807 GCA_038318235.1 Caldilineales bacterium | reverse complement strand
TACGCGGCTGGAACGCGCCCCCAGCGCCATCAACATGCCAAACTCGCGCCGCCGTTCTAGCGCGGCCAAAGATGCACCAGTCAAGACCAAGCTGGCCCCTGCCAATAGCACCATGCCCGCCACCCAGGCCGAAAAACCGAGTGCCGCTGCACTGTCCAACCAAGCTAACGCCGCCATGCCCACCGCATACGAGCCGGTCGTCAGCGCCAGCGTCATCCCGGCCGTATGGTTGGGATGGCGCATCAAACCTTGAACGGCCAGGGTCCACAATGGCATCTCCGCCGATTTGGGCAGCCGCCAATACAGTTGGGTCAGCAGCCAGCCGCCGCCGGTCAACAGACCACTTAGGCCGATGGCGAGTGCGCTCAAGATCAAGGTTGTTTTTAGGGGTAGAATAGGTAGACCGGCGGCCAGCACCAAGACACCAGCATAAAAGGTACCCAGTAGAGATGTTGTCCAGAGCGACGTGCGCCATTTCAGCCAGATATTCGGCAAGTCGCGCGATTGACGGCTGGGCAGCGCTAGTTTTGGCAACTCCAATGCGGCAGTTAGCGCGAGAAAACCCATAAAGAGCAACGCTGCTAATATCCCTACCCCGGCACCGGTTAGAATAGCAACCTTCTGCACGGCGGGGTCCACGTCCAATCGAAAATAAACGTGCGCCGCCGGCCAGGTCAGGCGGCTCAACCCCAACCCCAACAGTACCCCAACCCCGCTACCGACCAAGCCAGTTGCTAGCACTTCCAGCAGCAGCAAGGCCAGCGTTTCCGTCCGGCTGAGCCCCAAATGGAGCAGCAACCCCAACTCGCCCAGCCGCCGTTCAATGCTGGCGAGATGGGCGTTGGTCAAGCCGATGCAGCCGATTAATAGGGTCACGACGCCCGCGCCCACCAACCCACCTTGTGGTCCGAGCAGATCTAAGAGTGGCGCTGGCAAGAGCCAGCCACGCAGCGTGTTGGGGTAGGGTTGGGTTTGCACGAGCAGCGCCAGATTCAGCCAAGCCGTGAGCGCTGCCACACCAGGCGCCAATCCGCCCAAGACGAGCAGCGTTAATTGCCATTCCCGGCGGGCGACACTGGCCAGGTAGGCCGGCGCGATGCGCCAGAAGCGCCGCCAGCGGCTCGGCGACAGTGCCTTCAGTACGCGCTTGATCATCGTCCGCCCCCTGCCAGTAAGCGCGTCTCGCAACGATCGAGCCAGGTCAGGTCGGCTTCGGTGTGCAGGATTGCGCCGTCGAGCAGACTCGCCGTGACCGCATCATGATTAGATTCGGCCTCGCTCAAGGCGCGTTCAAGCTCGCGTAAATGTTGTAAGTAGACGGCGCGTTGTTGCCACAAGAGGTCAGTCAGTACTTCCGGTTGATCTAGCACGCTGGTTAAGGTGGTCAGCTTGAGATAAAAATCATCTTTCAACTGGCGGCTACTTTGGACGGGTGTGTGGGTCCAGTGATCCAGTTCATGGCGTCCAGCTTCGGTCAGGCGGAAATGTTTGCGGTCGGGCAGATTTTCCTGCTCGATGCGCGCATCCAATTCAACCAAGCCATCTTTCTCCAACAAACGCAGGTTATTATAGATCTGCGCCTGTTGCACCGGCCACAAACTGCCCAGCGTCTCATCGTAGCGTTTTTTCAATTCGTAACCGTGAATCGGTTCTTCCGCCAGCAAGGCCAGCAGGACATGTTTGATGCTCATAGTTTGCCATTTGGTTAGTACTAACTATGGTTAGTATATCAGGAAATATCCATTTGTCAACCAGGAAATGCAAGGGTGTCTGAACGCAGATACCAGATAAATTTTACCCGGCGTCTGCTTTGCTAGCGACTGGCTTCGCTAATCGTGCTCTGATTACGGGGCGGGATGTAAATTGAAAGCAAGTTGTAAGTCATTCTACAGCTGTGTTCGTTTATGATTAACTAGATTTGGCTATAGACATTGCAGCTTCTCTATCTATATATAAGCCTTGTTTTATATGATATTTGACCAAAAAGGAGAATAAACGATGGTTTATCCCCGGCGTGCATTAGGCGTTTACTGGCTTGTGCCCCATAAATTTCTATCGCTGCTTATTTTACTACTCATCTGTGGCTTACTTGGGGCTGGCACCACAAAGGCGCAAGCTACACCCGCGCAAGCGGAAACCGTTCAAACGTTGGAGGCAGATGTGCTCGGCGTTGCTCATCCAGTTGGCTTGGCCTATGCATCGGCTAATGCAACCTTGCTTTTGCTTGGGAGCACTACGCCATCCACAGTGGTAGATGGGAGTAATGGCATCACTATTTATGATCCGGCCACCAATCAAATTCATGTGTTTGCCAGTGGATTGACGGCCGATCTGCCAATCAATCTTGTTTATGATGCTCTTCATAAACGCATCCTTTTGCTCAATCAGACAACTCACGAATTGATCGCTGTGGCCGCCGCTGATGATCTCACGGCTGCTGCTCGCACGCCCGTTGTCACCCGCGACGACATTGCTGCGCTTGCGCTGCAACAGCCACAAGGTTTGGCTGTCGATCCGACCAATGGCGCACTCTTTATTTTGGATAGCGCACAAGCCAAGGTAATTCGAGTCGCGCCGGATGGTAATGGAAGTTTTGCCGGTGCTGCAATCAGCGAGGGGCGAGTTACCGAAATCAATCTGGGCGCCATTGGGATCAGCGCTGGGCGTGGTGTCGCCTTGAACCCTATGAATGGCCACCTCTATATTTTGGAACCAACTCGGAATGTTCTGGCCGAGGTAACGGTTGAAGGGCAGTTGGTCAAGTTGTATGATCTGGCCGCTAGCCATCTGATCGATCCACAAGGGCTGGTCTTTGCCCCGAGTGGTGATACAACCGATGCACCCACCGAGTTTCACTTATACGTGGCCGATTGCGGTCTGTCTGGCTCAGAACAGCCCACTACGAATCTTGATCCGGCACTTTTCCCGAATAAACTGTTTCTACCCTGGGTCGCGCAGGGCAATGCCGTAAGCGCCAGTGCTGCGGCTGATACAACAGAAATTCCGGGTCAGGTCATTGAGATTGCGTTGGATCAAGTTGAACCGCAGGTGCAAGCCGCGGCTGACGCAGCAACGCTGTCACTCGTGCGGACAATTGATTCATCCAAGTTTTCGCCACCTAGCCCAGATCCATCTGGCATTACCTACAACCCGATATCGAATCAGCTGATTGTCAGCGATGGGGAGGTTGATGAGATTCGTAGCCTCTTCACGGGTAAGAACGTTTTCCAAATGAGCCTAGCGGGCGCATTGCAGGGCACAATGACGACTATCCCCTTCTCCAAGGAGCCGACCGGCGCCAGCTTCAATCCCACAAATGGGCATTTATTCTATTCGGATGATGACCTACGTAAGATCTTTGAGGTTGATCCAGGCAATGATGGCGCATTAGGCACCAGCGATGACATTGTCACGTCGCTGAGCGTCACCCCGTTCGGTGGGCGCGACTCCGAGGATGTCGCTTACGATGTGACAACCCCCGGTCTTTGGATTATTGATGGTTTGAACGCTGAAGTCTATCATCTCTTGCCGGGTGCGAATAATCGTTTTGATGGTGTGTCGCCAGACGGCGATGATGTTCTGACGCAATTTGACACCTACCGTTTAGGCATTCGTGATCCAGAAGGCATCTATCTGGACCCAGCCACCGGGAATTTAATTTTGACAAGCAAAGATCCGACGAAACTTTACGAAGTGAGTACGGCGGGCGTTGTGCTGCGCATCTTCGACGCGGCAGCGGCCAACGGCATCAAATTCGCCGGTGTAACCATGGCCCCAGGTAGCCTAGATTCTGGCCTAAAAAACTATTATGTGGTCGATCGCGCGGTAGACAATAATGATCTATCTAGTGAGAATGATGGCAAAATCTATGAGCTTGCCCTCGATTCTGTGGCCACATCGACACCTACAAAAACGCTGACACCGACAAAAACACCGACGCCGACAAAAACGCCAAAGCTGACAGTCACACCTACCAATACGCCCACCAATACACCTATCCCTACGGCGACACCCATACCAGGCACTACACTGACTTTTGACCCTACGGGTGATGCATTTGTGCGCAACGATTTCCCCAACAGTAACTATGCCACCGGCATTGATATACGCGCGCGCGGCGGCAGCACTGTGATTAACAGCTATCTTAAATTTACAGTCGTCGGCTTGGGCGGGTCGATCCAAAGCGCCAAGCTACGCCTGTATGTGACCGATCCGAGCGATAAGGGTGGTTCACTCTACCTGGTCTCGAACAATTACCTGAATTCGAGCACCCCGTGGGTGGAAAGCGGACTGAAATTTAGCAACGCACCACCAATTGATGGGGCACCACTGATCTCAGTTGGTTCTGTGGCAATGGGCGCGTGGGTGGAATTTGATGTGAAGGTCGCAATTACTGGCGATGGCGTCTATAGCTTTGGCCTGGCCAGTTCGTCTACGAATAGCGTATTCTATAGTTCAGCGAATGCCAGTGCGAATAAACCAGTGCTGGTGATCCAGCCATAAGCGGATAGGTTCGCTACTACCTACAAAGTTCAACCTTTCTACAACCTGCTTATAACAATTGCCGGCAGGAAAGATTTTCAACAAATGGCCGCGGATCCAGTAGACATTATTTGGAATAAGAAATCTTCAGAGGGAATCCTATCTTGCCTACAGGGAGAAAATATTATTCCGAATAATGTCTAGTTTATGTTCATTAACAAATTAAATCGGTAAGCTCGCCGTGTAGTGAGCATCCTCAGATGCGCCTTTCGCCCAGGGGCCGCATCTGAGGATGCTCACTACACATGGCCGAATTAAATAGTTAAAACTCATAAACCGGGTCAGCGGCCATTCAACTTTAGAAGGAATGACTTCACAAGCTGTCTGATCCTACAGTTCTCGAAAAGTGCGCCACTGGCAGTGACAAGCTTGGCAAAATCCAGATGATGGATGAACAAGCCGTTCTGTCTGTGGCACAATATTGTCGAGCGTCATTACTGCTGAACCCTAACTTTATGCCCCAAAGCGTTTCAACCGCCCGGCGTGCGCCATGGCTTGAGGCATCAACGTGGTGGCGTGGAAAACACCCATATGACCGCTGGCGCAGGCGCGCTCGCCAAACGTTTGCACCTGGTCCGGCATGGCACGCGGGCTCCATAGCAACGTGGGCACGGGATGCCAACTGTGGCTGCGTAATTTGGCGGGGGTGCTGTGGTCGCCGGTCACAATCACTACATCGGGTTTTAGGGCAAGAATGCGCGGCATGATTTCATCGACGACTTCGATCTCGTGCACCTTGGCATCAAATTTGCCATCCTCGGCGTAGCTGTCAGTCTTTTTGATGTGAATGAAGAAGAAATCGTAATTGTTCCACTGTTGTTCTAAAGCATCGATTTCGTGGTTGGGGCGCTCGCCCTCGAACTCGATTACCTCCATGCCGACCAATCGCGCCACACCTTTGTACATTGGATAAACCGCAATCGCCGCCGCGCGTAGAGCGTAGATTTCGGGGAAACTGGGCAAACCTGGGTCTTTAGCCAGTCCACGCAAATTTAGGCTATTGGCTTTGGGTTCGTCGGCGATCGTGGCACGGGCCTTTTCCACCCAGCGGTTGACCAATTCGGCAGAATGCGCGCCTTCTGGCGTGCCACTTTGGTCGGTGACGCGCAAAGGTTTTTTACCGGTTACCAATGGATCGGTCTCCGTTAGGTCTCCGCCCAGCCCTGCACCGCGGATGACGAGCACAAAACGATGCTCTTCTACCGGCTGCACAAAAACTTCATAACCGGGCAGAATATCCTGGGTGGCCGCTTGTAACTTCGCCGCCAGCCGAATGCATTCCTCGGTGCTAATGCGCCCGGCGCGACGGTCGGTGATCGTGCCATCCGGCGCAGCGGTGGCGAAATTGCCGCGCGCCGCCAAATCGTTGGGGGATAATTCAAAGCCGATGCCCATCGCTTCCAGCACACCGCGCCCAATCTCAAATTTGATCGGATCGTAGCTGAAAAGGCTGAGATGGGCGGGGCCACTGCCAGGTTCGATCCCAGCGCGCACGGGGATGCTCAAGCCAGTGGTGCCTTCAGCGGCCATGCGATCCAGATTCGGGGTGTGGGCAGTTTCTAATTCAGTTTTGCCACCGGCTTCCATCGGCAGACCACCCAGGCCATCCATTACCAATAGGACAATTTTGCCCCCGCTCTGGTGAGCATCTTGCATCAGAAAATGTTCTGTAAAAACAGCCATATAATTTGCTCCTTATCATGTGTAGGCGACGCTTTGAAGCATCGCGCGACAATCGCATCCAGGTTTGTCACCCATACGGGTGATTTATAAGACTTAAGCAAAACAGCAAAATTCTCACGCAAAGGCCGCTAACAAAAACCAGAACAACTTATATAACTTTGCGTTCTTTGCGCCTTTGCGTGCGTGGATTCTGCTTTAAGATCATATGGCGCTATTATACATAAAAACAGCCGGGCTAGCATTTGCTAGACCCGGCTGCGAATTGCTTTTACACTTGACTAGTCTTAGTCAACCAGACTGATCTCAGTCTTTGGATCAAAGATGTGCGCATTGGCCATGTTGACGGCCAGATCGACTTGTTCGCCGATATTGGCGGTGACACGGGGATCGACGCGAGCGACGAATTGCTTGTCGTCTTTGCTCATTAGGTACAAGAAAATTTCGTTGCCCATCAACTCAACGACGTCGACGCGGGCGGCTAGGTCGGCTTGCAAAATGCCCGGCGCAACATAGGATTTGGCGTGAATGTCATCCGGGCGAATGCCGAAGATGACTTCGCGGCCTTTGAACGCGCGCCATTCCTTGGCCTTTTCCTCGGGCACTTCCAGGCGGAAGCCACCGGTGTTTACTTCTAGCTTGCCATTGTTTTCCACGAGCGTGGCATCAAAGAAGTTCATGCTCGGACTGCCAATGAAGCCGGCGACGAAGACATTGCGTGGGTGATCGTACAACTGCTTCGGCGAATCGATCTGCTGCAACAAGCCATCCTTCATAACGGCGATGCGGCTGGCCATGGTCATGGCTTCCACTTGGTCGTGCGTTACATAGATGAAGGTGGTGGCCAGGCGTTGGTGCAAGCGGGTGAGCTGTGCACGCGTCTGGACGCGCAACTTGGCATCCAGGTTGGACAGTGGCTCGTCGAAGAGGAAGACGGCGGGCTCGCGCACGATGGCGCGACCGACAGCCACGCGCTGGCGCTGACCACCGGAGAGTTGCTTCGGCTTGCGGTCGAGCAAGTGGCCAATGTCCAGAATGTCGGCGGCCTCTTTGACGCGGCGGTCGATATCAGCCTTTGGTGTCTTACGCAATTTCAACCCGAAGGCCATGTTGTCGTATACGCTCATGTGTGGGTAGAGCGCATAGCTCTGGAATACCATGGCGATATCACGATCTTTCGGCGGCACGTCGTTGACGACGCGGTCACCAATCATGATATTACCATCGCTGATTTCCTCCAGCCCGGCCAACAAGCGCAGGCTTGTCGTCTTACCGCAGCCCGAAGGACCCACAAAGACCAAAAACTCTTTGTCCGCGACCTGAATATTCAAGTCGTTGACGGCAATCACGTCTCCAAATCGCTTATAAACATGCTCGAAGGTTACACTTGCCATTTTCTTTTTGCTCCTCTGGTCAAACATCAATTTGAGTAGGAATTTTCGTTTCATACCCGTAGGGTAGAACTAATGACGAAGTATACCATGTTATTTTTGAGCACGCAACTTGCAAAAAAAGGACCAAAAACTGTGAATAATGGGGCAAGGTTGATGGGTAAAGCAGAAACAACCGCTTGAATTCAATGCTCAATAGCAAAATTGCTAGAGGAGCACAAGGATGATTAAGATTGGTCATGTACAAGGTGATACCCCTTGCGCCTTGTTGGTTTTCGTAGTAAAGTTTATTTTAACTTTTGCATAAATACAACAGTAATTTCATGGAGTAAGCCATGCGCATCGCCCTTCTGTCTGATATTCACGGTAATCTGATCGCCTTAGAGGCTGTCTTGGTCGACATTCAAGCACAAGGAGGTGCAGATGCTTTTTGGGTGCTCGGTGATCTGGTGGCGGCGGGGCCGCAGCCGGTGGCAGTGTTGGGACGCATCAGCCACTTGCCCACTGTGCGTACCGTGCGTGGTAATACGCATCGCTATACGATTACTTTGGATCGACCGAGACCAACCGTCGAGGAAGTCATGGCTACACCCAACCTATTGCCTATTTTTGCCGAGGTAGCGCATACCTTTGCCTGGACGCAAGGCTGTCTGGCCGCGGCGGGTTGGTTGGATTATTTGAGCGATCTGCCGGCAGTGCGACGCTGATCTCATTTGTGCAGGACATACCCATTGGCCCATGAACCGGCACGTGGGTGATTATCATGTGATCAACTTGGGGAGTGTGAGTAATCCGCTTACACCAGATATGCGGGCGTGTTATGTGCTTTTACACGCTACTTCGTCTGGCTATACCATTGCCCATCGGCGGGTTGCGTATGATCACGCGGCGGTAATTGCTGCTGTAGAAGCGGTGCGGCACCCAGCGGGGAGTTATATTATCGACATTATGCGCGGCAAGAAGGTGCGCCACCATTGGGGCGCACCAACGGTCTAGCGATCACCATTCAAAACTTTGAATAACGAGTATGCCGCGTTCCTTTGCCTGCTCCAAGACAGCAGGGCGTGCATAGTGCGTGAGCAGGACGCGTACGATTTCGGCATCTGGGTAACGGCGCTGAACCACCGCGGCTTTTTTGTCAATTTGGTTGAGAATAGCTTCGGCGGCGCGGCGATTGTTACGGCGTTCGTCAAG
>JBBQBY010000280.1:0-8883 GCA_038318235.1 Caldilineales bacterium | reverse complement strand
CCCGTACCCGTCAGCAAATTCTTACCCTGCTCAAGCATGAAGGTGCGCTGGATTCGACGCAACTAGCCGCGCAACTGGGGGTCAGCGCGATGGCCGTGCGCCAGCATCTCTATGAATTACAAGCGCAGGGCATGGTCACCTATCAAGAGCAAGCCAGCGGCGTAGGGCGACCGGCCAAACAGTGGCAATTGACCCGCGCCGCCGACAGTTTTTTCCCAACCGGTTATGCCGAACTGACTGTCAATTTGTTGCGCGCCATGCGTGAAGTCTTTGGCGACGAAGGTTTGGATAAAGTGCTCGCCATCCGTATGAAGCAGCAAGTTGCCGCCTATCAAACGCGTTTGAATCATGACGACACATTGGTGCAAAAACTGGAAACGCTTGCCAAGCAGCGCGGCGAGGAAGGCTACATGGCTGCCGTCATAACAACGCCAGCGGGCGAACTGTTGTTGGTGGAAAATCATTGCCCGATTTGCGATGCCGCCAAGACGTGTATGCAGCTTTGCAATCGCGAGTTAGAAACTTTTCAAACTGTGCTCGGTGATGGCGTGATCGTCGAACGGGCAGAACATATCCTGGCCGGGTCGCGACGTTGCGCCTATCGGATTGCGTCAAAAGTAGCGACGATGATATAAACTAATAGACGTAACTGCTCAGGTGTAGCGACACACAAATAATGAGGTAAATAGCAAACGGGGCGCCATGATTGATCTGTGGAGGAAGACATGAAACCACGCATCACCGTGATTACTATCGGCGTTAACGATCTAGAGAAGGCCCTTATCTTCTATCGCGACGGTTTGGGCCTTCCGACGCAAGGTATCATCGGCCGAGAATTTGAACATGGCGCCGTTGCCTTCTTTGACCTGCAAAACGGCTTAAAGCTTGCGCTTTGGGCGCGTAAAGATCTGGCCCATGAGGCAAAAGTTCCATTAGGGTCACCTAGCGCCACCGAGTTTACACTCGGGCACAATCTGGGCAGTAAATAAGCCGTTGACGTGGTCATGGCGCAAGCGAAAAACGCCGGGTCGGTGATCACCGACCCGGCACACGATACCTTCCGGGGTGGCTACTCGGCTCTTTCCAAGATCCCGATAGTCACCTGTGGGAGGTGGTGTGGAATCCCCAATTTGCGCTTGAAGAATAAATAGAAAAGGAGATAAACATGGCACTCGAACTCTTTATGGTCGGGTTGATCGTTCAAGACATGGGTAAGTCGCTGGAATTCTATCGCCGTCTGGGCCTTGATATTCCGGCTGCCAGCGAAAAAAGCACCCATGTCGAGATCAAAATGGGTAGTGGATTGACCTTCTTCCTTGACTCCCGGCCGGTGCGTTGGGACGCCAGTTATGTTAGAAGCGCCGACTCAGGGCATAGTGAAGCATCGGACAGTTATCCCACTGTTTTTGAATTTTATTTGAAGACGCGCGCGTCTGTCGAGGCAAAGTATGCTGAACTCATGACGTTTGGCTACCAGGGCCAGCGTGCGCCCTATGCCACGACCTTTGGGATGTGCTTTGCGATGATCAAGGATCCCGACGGGAACACCATCTTGCTTTCCGGCGATCTGGCGGAAAACGAACCGATCAAAGGGGAGTAGGGAGTAGGTTAATCCCGTATCCCGTATCCCTACTCCCTAATATAAACCATAGAAATCACGCCCTATGCGCCGCCAACTACGCGTCTTTGCCCTGTTTGCCATTGCCCACATGCTCTCCTACTTTTTCCGCACGACCAACGCCGCGCTGGCAGGCGATCTTGCGCGTGAAATGCATTTGGATGCGGGTCAGCTAGGCTTGATGAGTAGTCTCTTCTTCCTGGCCTTTGCGGTGGCGCAAATTCCATTGGGCATCGGGCTGGATTGGATCGGCCCGCGCTGGGTGACGCCCGGGTTGATGTTCTTTGGCGCCGTAGGCAGTTTGCTCTTTGCCAATGCCCACACGTTTGCTGCGCTGGCATTGGGCCGTGCGCTGATTGGCCTGGGCACGGCGGGTATCCTGATGGGCGCGCTCAAGGCTTTTAGCCGCTGGTTTCCAGACGAGCGTTATGCCACGATCTCGACCTTGATGGTCGGGTTTGGTTCAATGGGTGGCCTGGTGGCCTCGATCCCGCTGGCGCGTATGAACGCGGCCTTTGGCTGGCGCGGCATTTTTCTGGGTGGCGCCATCGCGCTGGCCCTGGTAGCGGCAACTATCTTGATCTGGGTGCGCAATACGCCGCCCGGCGAAACTTGGCGCACGCCGCACGCCGCAGATGGCTCGCTGGCCGCCATCTTTCATAACCAAGCTTTTTGGCGCATCGCCATCCTTAGTTTTTGGATGAATGGCATGCTCTTGGCGCTGCAAGGCTTATGGGCCGGACCTTATTTCATTGATGTCTATGGCTTCGACAAGATCGCCGCCGGCAACTTGCTCTTTTTGATGGCGATTGGGGCCATGCTGGGCTTTGGCTCAAGCGGTTGGTTGGCTGACCGCTTCGGGGTGGGGCGCATCGTCATCGTGGGCGCCAGCTTGCAGATTGTCTGTGCGTTGCTGTATGCGTTACATCCACCGGCGATTTGGCTGCCGTTGATCAATTTACTCTTTGGCTTTGGCGGCGGCGTCAGTGTGGTGTTGATGCCGCAAGTCCGCCGCCTCTTTTCCAGTGGCCTGGTGGGGCGAGCCGTCAGCGCCTGCAATCTCTTCTCTTTTACTGGCATCTTTGTCACACAATGGGCGATGGGTGTAATCATCAATCTTTATGCCAAAGACCCCGCCGGCCACTATCCGCCATTGGCCTATACAGTTGCTCTCGTAGCCATCGCCGCCTGTACCATCGCCGCGCTGATTGGCTATTGGCCGGTCCTCATCGCCAACACAAATAAGCAACATATGCTTTGATCGAGATTCGGAAGCCAAGCTCTGAGTACGCCAATCCCTCGGCTGCCAACCAGCATGAACCACGCATGACGGCACCGAACTTCACGCCGGTTCCGGCGCCGCGTCAAAGACCGAAACGGTTCTAGTCACGGGCGGAACCGGCTTTGTCGGCGGTGGTGCATCGTCGACCTTCTGAACCGCGGCTATGGCGTGCGGACGACGGTGCGCAGTCTGGCGAAGGAGCCGATCGTGCGTGCGGCCGTCGCATCTGTCGTCGATCCGGGTGATTGGCTGGCGTTTTTCGTAGCCGACCTGACGAGCGATCCAGGGTGGGATGCCGCGGTCACAGGCTGCGATTATGTGCTCCATGTCGCCTCACCAATGGGCGGCGAGGCAGAGCAGAACCCAGACCAGTTGATCGCTGCCGCACGTGACGGCACACTGCGCGCCGCCACCAACGCCCAAGTGAAGCGGGTGGTAATGACGTCGTCCCTCGCCGCCGCCATGCCGCCGCAGAGCAAGGCCAGCGTCAACGATGAAACCGTCTGGACCGACCTGAACGTTAGCAAGGTCAATGCCTACCGGCAATCCAAGACGTTTGCCGAGCGAGCCGCCTGGGACTTCATGGCCAGCCATGCGGGCCTGACCACCTTGACGACGATCCTGCCGGGCGCAGTCTTCGGGCCGGTGTTGACGACGGAGAACCTCGGCTCAGTCCAGGTGATCGGTCGCCTCTTGAGCGGGAAAATGCCCGGCTATCCGCGTATCGGACTCAGCATCACCGATGTGCGCGATTTGGCCGACATTCATATCCGCGCCATGACGACGCCCGAAGCCGCTGGCGAGCATTTTGTTGCAATCCGCGAATTCATGTGGATGGCGGACATCTGCAAGGAACTGCGGGCAAAGCTCGGCGCGCGGGCCAGCAAGGTCCCGACCCGCGCGTTGCCGGATTTCGTGTTGCGGCTGGCCGCGCTCTTCGATCCGGCAATAAGAAACCTCACCCCGTTGCTCGGGCGGAAGAACCTCTACACAGCGGCGAAAGCCCAGCGCGTATTGGGCTGGACGCCGCGCCCAGGGGTGACGACGATTATCGACTGTGCCGAAAGCTTGATCGCCCGAAGCGCGGTGTAGGCAGCGCTATTGGTCTCAGCCAGCTGTTCAAGATTCCATTGGGAACAAGTCAAATTCAGGAGCTACATCCTATGTCCACTCACTTGGGGCATTTCCAGCTTACGGCACGGCTTTGGCCTGCCCTTCGTCAGGCAAGCGGTGCGCGGGTGGTCGCGGTATCGTCACGCGGGCACCGCTATTGCCCGGTAGTGTTTGAAGACCCGAATTTCTACCACCGGGTCTATGACCCGATGGTGGCGTCTGAGCGAACAGCTTATATGGGGAGGATAGCCATCATGACACCGGCACGACGACCTCTGTATCGCTGCTTCCACTTCGCCCTGACTCCCGTTTCTAGCCCGATAATCTGTTCATGGGTCAGCTGAGATTTGCTTTTATTCATCCTTCTATTGTATGTTTTTGGTAACTACCAAGCCACCCCACCCTAACCCTCCCGTTCGCGCCCGATGGGCACCCGGCTCACGTCGAAGCCAAACGAGGGAGGGAACTGTTCCGGGGTAGCCCAAATGACTGCGGCTTAGCCGCCATCGGTTCCCTCGCTTACCAGGGGAAGGTTAGGGACACTGCCATTAAGTAGGTGCGGTTACAAACCGCACCTACGTAGCATTAACTTAATCGCAGTGAGGGTTAGCCGTTACTGTTTTTATTGGTTTTGTCTGTCAGAAAGTTGTCCGCATGAACGCTGCAATCACCCGCCCGCGTCATTGTAAAGGTTCTGTCCTTGACCCTGCTGATCGTTCTTATCGCGTTTGCGCTCTTTCTGTCGGCCATCATTCGCCAGATCAGTGGCTTTGGCTTTGCCTTGCTTTCGATGCCCTTGATCACCTTTATCGCCGGGATTCGCGTCGCCACCCCGCTGGTGGCGATTACAGGCACCACGATCGGCTTGCTCATGTTTACCAATTGTTGGCAACAGGCCGACCGCAAGGCGCTGTTGCGGCTCGTGTTGACCGGCCTGATTGGCGTTCCACTCGGCGTTCTGCTCTTTAGTCACCTGGCCGACGAGTGGGTGAAGCGGGGATTGGGCGCGATGTTGTTGCTCTACTGCCTTTACTCGCTTTTGATGCCCGAATTGCCGATGATACAAGATGGACCGATCACGGCGTGCTTTGGCCTGATCAGTGGCTTGCTCACCGGCGCTTTCAACACCGGTGGGCCACCCGTGGTCATCTATGGCACGTTGCGCCGTTGGTCGCCGGAAGAGTTCCGCTCAACCTTGCAGCTTTATTTCCTGGTCACCAGCGCCTTTGCCATGATCGGCCACGCTGCCGCCGGCTTGTGGACCAGTAAAATCTTGTGGTTCTATCTCGCTTCACTCCCCGCCTTGCTGCTTGGGCTCTATCTGGGTGACAAAATCAATCTGATGATCCCAAAACAGTTGTTCAACCGGATCATTTACGGGATTTTGATTGTCACAGGCCTGTTGTTTTTCCTCTGAAAAATTGACAAACTCACCCCCATTGCTCGGCCGTGTCAGTCGTTGGTTGATTCACCGGTCGCATCAGCCACAAAGCCAGCAGCGTCAACCCGCTGATCAGCGCGCTGAGCCAGTAGGGTGAAGCGTGGCCGACCTGGGCGTACAGCAGACCCCCGACCAGCGGCCCGATCGCCAGCGCCAGCGATTGTAAGGATTGCCCACCTCCCTGCACGACGCCCTGTTCGCTGGGGCCGGCCGCCTGCGAAAGCAGCCCACGCAACGATGGCTCGATCAAGCCGCTGCCCAAGCCATACAGGATGACGGCCGCAAAGAGCAGCCCTGGGGATGGCAGATAGACCAGCAGCGCATAGAGACCATACCCAAGCACCAGGCTCAACAGACCTAGCATAGCTATTTTTACTTCCCGCAGCCGGGGCAGTAAATAGTTCACCAAGCCCGCCTGCACGATGATATCCATCACGCCGGTGACGAGAAAGACCACCCCAATCCCATCAGCATTCCAACCCAAACTATCTTTGATCAGCACCGCGGCCGTAGATTGGAGAATGGCAAAAGGAAACGCATACAGAAAGCTAATCAGCAACAGCCAGCGCAGTTGCGGCATTGCCAATACCCCGCGCAGTTGCGTCAGCGGATTGAGTTGGCTCAGGCCGATTTGCGGGGTGCGCTGTTCGGTGTGCAGACTTTCCTTTAGGAAGAAATAGCCCCACAACAGGTTGACCAGCGTCAGCGCGGCGGCGACATAGACCGGCGTTTGATAACCCCAGCGCGCCGCAAAGCCACCGATCACCGGCCCAATGATAAAGCCGGCCCCGGCCGCGCCGCCGAACATCCCAAAATAGCGACCCCGCTCTTCCGGCGCGATCACATCGCCAATATAGGCAGCCAGAATGCTAAAGTTGCCGCCGGTCAACCCGTCGATAATCCGACTCAAGAAGAGCACCCAGAGCGCGCCGCCCCAACCAAAGAGCGCATAACCCAGCGCCGAACCAAACATACAGATTAGCAACAGGGGCCGCCGTCCAAATCGATCACTCAGCGCGCCCAGGCCGGGGGCGGCGATAAATTGGCAGATCGCATAGGTGGAAATCAGCCAGCCGATAACCGTGGCCAGGTTGGCCTGATTGGGCAAATAGGGTTGCACAAGAAAGGGTAACACTGGGGCGATGATCCCAATCCCCATCGTGCTTAGGAAGGCCGTCATCATCATAAAGAGCACGGCCGACCGGCTGGGTGTAACGCTCGTTTTATTAGTTTGCATGTGTAAAATCCTTTTGTTTCTATCTAGTTCACGGTCAAATCCGTGCGTCCACAGCATAGCAAACAAGAAGAGAGGATTACATCATGCAAAGGGATGATGGGATGGATGATTGTCAGCAACCTGTGGAGCGAGCACTCTCTAGTGCGAAGTGGGACGGCGTTAGAGAACGCCTACTCCGCTTGCTGATTTTAGCTAAAGTAACTCGGCTTGCCGCGCCATTTCGCTGGCAGCCACCCGATTATTGACGCCCAGTTTGCGGTAGATGCTCTGCACCTGCGTGCGAACGGTGTTGACCGAGACGATCAGCTCGCGCGCGATCTCACCGTTAGCGCGACCGGCGGCAAGCTGGCGCAAGACGCGTTCTTCTTGCGGCGTGAGTGGCTCAATCAGGAACAACGAATTCGGCGCCTCGGTGGGCCTATTCGGCTCGTGCATAAAGGCGCGTAAAATTGTTTGGCCATGGGCGCGCAGCTGTGGCGTTTGTAAACTGGGCAGCAGCGTGCGCAACAGCGCTGCCATCTCATTGCCCTCATCGAGAAAGAGCCGCAGATGGCCCTGCGTCACCGTAAATGCCAGCACGGCTTGTAGTGTTGCTTTGGCCTGGGCCAACGCCTTGGCAGCCGCCTGGGCCAGCGCCAATACCACTTGAATTTCCAGCGTGTTACGCGTCCGTTGCGCCTGTTGCGCCTGGGTTAGCAAGCGGGTCAGCCACGCCACCGCGGCATCGGGTTGGCCTTGGGCCAACAGCAAGCGCCCCATCAGCAGATCTTCACGCTCGGCATAGATCGGCAAAGGGCGCTCTTCTTGGGTACGCGCCGTCCACCAGCGCTGGACCGCCGCCAGGTCACCGGCGGCGAGGTCAAACCGCGCCTGCGCCAGGCAGATTTCGCGATAAAAATAGGTATGGCGGAGCGAACGATGTGGTTGCATTTGGACAAGCACGCGCGCCAGTTGCTGTTGCGCTGCTTCTCGTGCTCCCTGCGCGGCTTGGATGCGCGCCAGCAGCAACTCCGCCAGCGCAAACAACGCCTCATTGTCCGTACGCCGGATGGCGTCCAGCGCCTCGGTGGCTGCGGTTTGCGCGTCGGCCAACGCGTTCCATTCATAGGCAACTTGGGCCAGTCCCAGTTGGGCGTGACCAATATCATCGGCATCGCCTACGGCGCGCGCTTCGGTCAGCACGGGGCGCAGATAGGCCGCGGTTTGGTGCAGATCGCCCGCCTCAAAGCTGAAGGAACTAAGCTGCCCAAGCGTGGCGCGCAGAAAATGCGGGTTGCCAATCGTCTGGATCAACGTAAGCGCCGTCTGCATCTGTTGGGTGGCTACGTCGAGCCGACCAGTCAGCATTTCGCCCAGCCCAACGACGCCATAGCTCACGCTGCGCCAGGCGAGTTCATCGGTCGGCAACCAGGCCAGCGCCTGTTGCGCCCACGTCATCGCCTGCTGAAGCTGCCCATGTTGCCGGGTGAGCAGCGCCCGAAAAGCAAAAACCTCGCCCAGTTTGGCCGTATTGCCCACGGTGCGGAAGCCAGCCTCCGCCGCGTTAAGCGCCGCATCAATGCGCGCCATCACCTGCTCTGGGTGGCGCTCGGAAAAATGGATCATGAGCAACGCTGTCGCATACTCCAGACATAGTTCCGGGTCTTGGTGGAGCAGCGCGGGCGGCAATTGCTCCAACCAGCGTTGCAACGTATAAAATTCGTTGGGCAACCCCGTATGTTGGAATTTACCGTAAAAGCGCTGGTCATTGCCAAGCTGTTTGATGAGGTGGGCGGCGCGGTCAAAATCGCCCGCCCGCAACGCCGCTTCAACGGCTTCGGCCAACAGGTCTTGTTGCTCGTACCAGAGGCTGGCTTTATAGGCCAGCGCGCTCAGCCTTGCATTGCCCAAACGCCGCCGCGCCTCATGTTGCATCGCCTCGGCAAAGAGCGTGTGAAAGCGATACCACGCTGCCGGGCCGCCCAGCGGCTCCAAAAATAACCCGGCCTGATCCAACGCCGCCAGCAATTCGTCGCTATTGGTTTGCCCGGTGACAGCATCACAGAGCGAAGCGGTCAGCCGACCCAGCACGCTGATTTGGAGTAGAAAGTGTTGCTGCGGCGGAGGCAGCGTATTGAGCACTTCGTTCACAAAATAGTCGAGAATGGGCCGATGGCTGCCGACAAAGGTGTCGAGCGCCTGCTCAATCGCGG
>JBBQBY010000279.1:0-8907 GCA_038318235.1 Caldilineales bacterium | reverse complement strand
CCCCAACCCAATGTGGTCCGCCGCGCGACGCGGGTTGATCAGTTTCGCACGGGTTTGAAGCATGCCGAGCATATTGCGCGTCTGCTGGAAATCCACCTGCTCGACCCAATCCGCCAGGATAATTTGGTCGAAGATGATCCTTTTGTGCAGACGACGCTTTATGTGATTGCACCGCTCTTTGAACCGTTGGCGGCCGCGCTGATCTGGCCATTGGTCAGCCAGTTGATGGCGCGCGTGGGCCATCGACAGGTGGCGCAGGTGGTGGCATTGCTCGGCACAGGCAGTTATGCCAGCGATTTGACCCGCTCGGTAGAAGATGCCGCCGCCTTCGCCGCGCTGGCCGAATTGGAAATTTTGACCGGCGTACGGGGCACCGCCGATGCGCGTGGGCAAGCGGTGTTGCGTACCTTGGTCAACAGCGCCGCGCCCCAGATGGCGGATCTAGTCGGCCAATCCCTCTTTGACACGGTCTATCTGCTTGATCGCGAAAAAAGCAACCAGGGCCTGGCCCAAGACAGCCACGAATTAGCTGTGATGGCCGCTAACGCCTTGGAAGCATTGACGGTGGCCAGCGGCAATTTGTTGATCCAAGAGCAGTTGGGCTATGGCTTACACCGCGGCGAGGTACGGCCCTATAGTCTAATCGGGGCGGCGAGCGATTATGTGCCGCTGGCGCAACTGATGCACGCGGTCAATCGCCAGGAAGAGAGCCGTTTGGTGCGCGATTGGGTGCTGCGCAACACCGACGAAGAAGCGAGCGTGCCCAACCCGTTGACGCGAACGCCCGTTCATAGCGAACCGGCCCAACCCCATAACCCGACGCTCGGCGAACTTGGCCTGACCCAAGCCGAGGCACTCAACCAATTGACGTTGCGTATGCCCGATTTCCAAGCCAAGACCGCGCCCAAAGTGGTCGAAGAATTGGCGATCCAGGAAGCCTTTGTGTTGCCCAAACCAATTGCATTGGATCTCCGCCGCGTGCCGGCACTACACTGGGGCGAGGCTTTTCAGGCCCACTTTGCCGAATTACTTGAGTATATTAAATTAGCCGTGGGCACAGAAGCTGTTGCCGAAGCGTGGGGCACGCAGGCGGTGACCACCGGCCACGAATGGATCCTCCACGAAGATGACGACCGTTTGTTGCCGCGCACCGTGACACGCATGCACGAGCGGGTGCTGGAAATTTTGGCCGCTTCACCGACCGGGTTGACCAGCGCCCAAACCCAGGTCAAACGTTGGATCCAAGAGACCGAGCAAGCGCGCCAGAAGGTCTGGTCAATTGCCACCCCCAACGCCCGTCAGTTAGCGAATGCGCAACGGCAACTGGCTTTGCGCCAATGGACAGCCAACTACACCCAAGCCGTGCTCAACACGCCGACCTTTTTGGCGATTATGTTGCGCACCGGCATTGCAATTCTTGTGGTCACGATCTTTTCACTGGGCTATCTTTTGGTGATGCAACGGGCCTGGAATCCCGTGACGGACGGCCTGTCGCTCCTCGGTTTTGCCGTGGGTATCTTGCTGATCGGGCTGGTGATCTATCGGACAACACGCAATCGTATCCGCGCGCTGCGGCGCGAACGGGTAGGATTAGCGCAGATCGAGCTGACGGCGCAGCTTCAAGAAAAGGTAGTTGATGGTCTGGTGCGTGGTTATGATCGGCTGGCCCAATTGCTAAATACCTGGTCGCAGATGTTGACGGAAGCGATTGGCGAATTAAACGCGCTGAGCACGCCACCGGCGATCCCTGTTGTGCCGCCGCCAGGGGTGCCACCAATTACGCTCTATCAGCCCCATTTGAGCCAGGCGCTCTGGGATCGCTGTATGGATTATCTGCGCACCCAGCAAGACACCCAGGGGCAACGCAGTGAAGAACGCCTGGGTCGCATGTGGGGGACGACCGCCTGGCGCAACGATATGAAGCGTATTCTCAGTGGCAATGCGCCGGCCAACGGCCAATCACCTGCCCGCACGATTGCTCAATTCATCCGCAATACCGTCCGCCAATCCGTGGCGCCGGTGAGCATTGAACAGCCGGGCCCAGAGGGCTCCCGCGTGCGCGCCGAATTGATCCGCAATCTAGCCCAAGACTTTAGCATTGAGCACTTGTTATGGCGCAACACGGAAGCTGAAGCTGAAATGGCGCGCCGCTTGCGCGCCTTGGAACGGGGCAATCGCCAGTCGCTGCTCAACGATCCCAAGGAATCGCTGCCGCACCGGCGTTATGTAGAAGTGGCCTGGAATCGCGCCAAGCCAGCAGGCAACTATGATGTAGCCGACCGCTTGGCCGTCTATGGCACGACCATTGATTTTGCCGCCGTCTCTGGTGATGCCGGCAGCGATCTGACGCGGGCGATGCTGGACGAATTTAACCTCAGCTTGCTCCCCACCGACAACCCGTTTAGCATCACCTTTGTCCGCACAGTGCATGGCTTGGGCTTGGACGATCTAGAAGCGATCAAGCGTTATCGCGCCGAGTTGGAATATCTTTCGCCCGAAGAACGCGCCCTGATCCTGTTAGTTGACGATGCGAATGATACGCTTTACGCCATCCCCACCACGGCCAATCCGCGCGCGCCAAAGACATTGCAAAACACCACCGGTGCAGCGCGCACAGCTGGCGACACCTATCCAAAATTTGCGAATGGTGCGCCAGACCGCTATTAAGCGATTTCTGTATGGTAAAATGAGCGTTAGTTTGATGAGGCCGCAACACTATCCAAATAAAGCGAGAAAGGGATAAGCAGATGAGAACTTTCACCGCTTATATCGAATTTGACCCAGAAACTAGTTTGTATGTTGGCACTATACCAGGCATACCAGGCGCCCATACCCAGGGTGCGACGCTCGACGAGCTTCACGAAAATCTCAAAGAAGTGCTAGAGCTATGCCTAGAAGAGTGGGAGGAAGGGCTTGACGGCTTACCACGTTTTGTAGGCTTACAGCAAGTTGAACTAGCAGGATGAGTCGTTTACCAAGCATAGACTTTAAGATGATGGAGAAATTCTCTTCCGTCTCGGTTTTGTGGCTGTCCGTCAAAAAGGCAGCCATGTTTTTTATCGTCACCCAGATGGGCGGACAACTACGGTGCCCAATCATGGTGGACGCGATCTGGCGCGCCCTTTAATTCGCGAAATTTTACGCGAAATCGAGTTAACGCCCACCCAGTTTCAAGAAGAGTTAGGGAAGCTGTAAACAACATGAAAATTACCGAATTTGAGCTCCTAAAAGTGCCGCCCAGTTGGGTCTGGCTGCTGATCCATACCGATGACGGCGTCACAGGCATTGGCGAACCTTATCTAGAAAATCATCCCGAAAGTGTGATTGCCGAAGTTAAGCGTCTGGAACCGTTCCTGCTCGGCAAAGACCCGCGGCGCATCGAAGCGTTGTGGGAAATGATGTATAACGCTGGCCTCGGCTACAAAGGTGGCCCAGTAACCATGAGTGCGATCAGCGGGATTGACATGGCCTTATGGGATATCGCTGGTAAGGCCGCGGGCCAACCAGTACATCAGATGCTGGGCGGTGCATGCCATGAGCGGATTAAGCTGTATCGGGCCACAGGCGCGGCCATGCCCCATTTTATTGAGCCAGGCCAACCTTATCGCGCCGGTAGACCCGCCAAACAACCCTATACGGATAGAGACCCACAGGCGTGGGCCGAGGGGGCACGCGTCCTGGTGCAGGAGTGGGGGTTTCGCGCCTTGAAGGTTCACTTTGGTCCTGGCGAAGGGTTGGAAGCAACTCGCCACGTCAATCACGTTGCCGAATGTTTTGCCGCCGTCTGTGAGGGCGCGGGACCTGGCGTAGACGTGGCCGTCGATATTCACAACCCGCACCCGCGCATCGCCATGCAATTGATCGAAGCCCTCGAACCCCACCGACCACTGTTCATTGAAGAACCAATGCCGATCGAGCGCGTGGATATGCTCGACCAGATCGCCAAGCAATGCCGCGCGCCGCTGGCCGCGGGTGAACGGTGGATGGGCAAGTGGATCTTCTTTGATGCGATCAGCCGCGGTGCGCTAGCGGTCGTACAACCCGATCTCGCGCACGCCGGCGGCATCACCGAGTGCAAAAAGATTGCGGCAATTGCCGAAGCGGGCTTTGCCAAAGTCGCGCTGCATGCCCCGCTCAGCCCGGTGGCGCTGGCGGCGTCGATCCAGCTAGATGCCTGTCTGCCCAATTTCCTGGTGCAAGAACACAACGAAGTCAACGATTGGCGCGAGCACGGGCAGACCTTGATCGGCCAAGGCTTCCTCAAAACGCCTTTTGTCTTGGATGCGGACGGTTGCGTCGCGGTGCCGCAGGGGTCGGGCTTGGGGATTGAAATTGATGAGGCTGGCTTGCGCGAGATTATGAAGCAGCCATGGAGTACACAACGCGGTTAAGTCTTTCACCCTTCTAGAATGGTTTAAACGTGAGCAAAACCAAGCAGGATTCGCACGCGTCGGCCACAGTCCCCGGTACAGGGCGCATAGAGGCTTTTAGTGACGGCGTATTAGCGATTATCGTTACGTTGCTGGTTTTGAATCTAAAAGTCCCCGCGCTCAAAGACTTATCCACGCGCGCCGTGCTTCAGGCGTTGGTGCCAATCCTGCCGCACTTTATTAGCTTTGCCTTCAGTTTTTTCAGTGTGGCGATTTTTTGGGTGAACCACCCTCACTTTTTTGCCACCATTAAACGCACGGACTGGCGACTGCTTTGGTATAACAACTTGCTGCTCTTTTGGCTGGCCGTCGTTCCGTTTACCACTTCGTTTATTGGCGAACATCCAACAACACCCGCAGTGGTTGCACTCTATGCCCTCAACATGTGTCTAGCGTCGGCGGCTTTTTCACTGATGGAAAACCATGTCTTTTCGGCTGAGCGCTTGTTGCCAGACAGTATTGGTCAGGCCGATCAACATCAGGAATTTAGGCGCTCGCTGGCTGGCACAGTTAGCTATGGCATTGCCACCATTCTGGCCTTGCTTTATGTCTATGCGGCGCTTGTACTTTTGGTGATCATTCCCATCTATTTTATCATTCCCAATTTATTGGCGCCCAATGCGCGCCAAACCAACGAGTAAATTGACAGGAACATTATGACAACACCGCTTCATGTACTCGGCTTCCCGGGTAGTCTGCGCAAGGCTTCGCACAACACAGGCATGCTGCGCGCCACCGCGAAAATTTTGCCGGCGGGCATGACGTTCGAAATTTTTGATCTGACGCCGCTGCCTTTCTATAACAGTGACGTCGAAGCGCTGGGCATGCCCGAACCCGTGCAAGATTTCCGGGCGCGGATTGCTGCGGCGGATGCCCTTTTGATCGCCTGCCCCGAATATAACTATTCCGTGACCGGCGCGCTGCAAAATGCGATCGACTGGGCCTCGCGCGCCACCCGTGACGCACCCACGCCGCTTAACGAGAAACCTTTTGCGATTATGGGCGTGGGTGGTCAGTTTGGCACGGTACACGCCCAAATGCATTTGCGGCAGATGTCATTGCACTCGAATATGCACCCGCTAAACAGCCCACAATTTATGCTGGCGCGGGCGCGCGACAAGTTTGACGAACACGGCAACTTAATTGATGAAGCAGTCCATCAACAAATTCGGCAGTTGTTAGAAAGCTTGGCTACGTGGACGCAGCGGTTGCGCAGTGCATAAATAAACGCGAATAAACCTATGACCATCCATCTCCATATCCGCGCTTTCCTAGAATGTCGATGTATGCCTCATTTTCACGGTTCCGCGCTTAAGAAACCTTTTTCCTTTTTGCGATCCATCGCTTGAAGTTTGCCATACAATCCTTTACAATGGTATCCATGATGACATGTTAATTTCAGGGAGCATTCACCTTGACTACCGCCACACACGAAACCGACTTCTATGCCTGGGCGCAAGAGCAGGCCAACTGGCTGCGTACCGAAGCGCTCGAAAAATTAGATCTACCCAACCTTGCCGAGGAGATCGAAGATATGGGCAGAAGTGAGCAACGGGAATTAGACAATCGGTTAACCATTCTTTTGCGCCACTTGTTGAAGCTCAGTTGTCTGCCCAACAGCAATCCCGCACGCGGTTGGCGTTCTACAGTCAAAGAGCAGCGCTACCGGATTGACCGCTTGCTGGCCAAAAATCCTAGCCTACACCCTTTGGTACCAGAAATCCTCAGCGACATCTACACTGAAGCAAGCGACCTGGCCATGGACGACCTGGCGCTTGATGACCTGGACGGTGGTGTTTTGCCCGTGCGCTGTCCCTGGACAACGGAGCAGATCCTAGAGTTGAATTGGTTACCCTAAGTTCCGTTGTGCGCCTGTGCGCCAAAATTTTTAACCAATTGGCAAGCCAGTCCAATCACCCTATCATGGTTGATATAATGGTTGGTCCTAATGCGACCGGCATCTCCCGTTGCAGCGAGTCAAGATCGACGGATTTAGGCTCAGTTGCTACGTGAGTGCCGGTCGCATTAGGATCAACCTCATATACTCTTCGCCAGTTTTCCCTGCAAAAATGCCACGCAACCATCCACCTGACTCTCATCCAAGCCGTGCAGGATCAGCGTCCCGTTATAGCCACTCTTCTGTAACAAACGCAGATAGTGATCATAATCCAACAAGCCATGCCCCGCCGCCAGATGTCCCGCGTCACCATCATGATCGAGGTCTTTGGCATGCGCCAGGGCAATGTCGTTGCCTAGCAAGACAAAGGCTTCGTTCAGAATCTCACGCATGCGCGGCAGCTCGCCTTTGTGGAAGATGTTGGCACCATCCATCACCACCTTTAAATAGGGGGAGTTGATCTCATCTAAGAGTTGGCGGGCTTTGCACGCCGAGTCAATCACGTTGTTGACTTCTGGCTCAAAGGCCAGCGTCACTTTATGTTCTTCGGCAAAGATGATGGCTTGCCGCAACTCCGTGACCAGATCGCGCATGGCATCGGGCAGATCATTGTCTGGATGACGCCGCCACATGCTCGTCCGGTCGCGGGTACCGGTGCAGAGGGTGATGATCGACGTGCCCATATCGTGACAAGCCGCGATTAACGTTCGCAGGCGCTGTAGGCCAATCCGGCGCTGCGCCAGATCTGGATCGATCATATTATAAGTGCCGGAAACGGTCGCCATCTTGATCTGGCGGGCCGCCATCGCCTGGCGAATCGTCGCGCTCAGCGCCGGATCAATTTCATCCGGCATGCTCGCCAGACCGGCACAGTCCATGTTAAATTGGATCGCATGCAGCCCGTGCGCGGCAATCGCGTCCAGCTTCTCGGTGAGGGTAGGACGTTCAAACGTTTTGGAAAAAATGCCGATTTCCATATTTATCTCCTTAGTATCAATCTTTGTCACCTGGTAAAAGTGATCTACACGCTGCCGGTGGCATCAGCTAAAAGCACTCGTTGCCCACTTTCGGCAGACCGCGCAATCGCCACCAAGGTGCGCACGGCGGCCAATCCGTCATCAATCGTAGCACCCTGCACGGGCGACTGGTGCAAAATTGTATCGGCAAACCCTTCGATCTGGCGCTTGTAGCTGTGGGCATCCTCACCCAATGGGCGATGATACTGGCGATCCGCGGTCGAAAAACATTCGACGACACTGGCTTTGTGATACCAGGGCAGATAAAGTTTACCTTGCACGCTGCCATGCTCGCCAAAGACCTGGAAACCCTCTTCGAAATCACCGCGAATCGGAATAATTAAATCGAGATGGCCCAGGCTCCCATCGGCGAAGTCCACCGCGATATACCAAGCGTAAGCCTCGAATTTCTGGACAAAACGGGCCTGGACCGCCACGATCTCGCCACCCAGAAAACGCGCCGTGTCTACGAGATGGCTGCCGTGCGTGAGCATAAAATAACGCTGTTTATCCGCCTTGGGATTGCCTGCCGGTCGCACAACCTGGGCGCTCGCGACGGGCAGCGGCTGCAAATTGTCCGTCATTGTATAGCGGTAGACGGAGTCGTAGTACCAGGCCTTCAGCGCCAACACCTGACCCATTTGCTCTTTGATAAAATTTTGCGCAAAACTGATGCCGGGGTCAAAACGTTTGTTATTGCCAATTTGCAAGACCAAATTTGTCTGCTGTAACTCAGTGCGCAGCGCTGCGCACTCTTCCACATTGACGCCCAGCGGCTTCTCGATCAATACATGTTTGCCAGCCGCAAGCGCCTGCCGCGCCAACGGCACATGGAACTGGTCAGCCACGCCAATGATCACAGCTTCTACTTGGGGATCAGCCAGCATCGCGGCATAATCGCGATAGGTCACCCGCGGCTGATGAATCGCCGCCATACGCGCCAATAGATCTTCGGCAGCATCGCAGATCGCATACAGTTCGGCGTTGCGCGCCTTGCGACACGCATCAAAGTGGGCGGCCTGGGCTATCGGCCCCGCACCAAGCACACCGATGCGGAGCAGTCGTGCTTCTTTTTCGATCATAGGAGGGCCAATCTCTTTACCTACACACAGAACATTTGGGCTATCAGTTATTGCACAGTACAATAGCAGCATTATCGCACGCAAAGGCGTAAAGGCACAAAGATTTTATTATTTTCCACAACCATAAGTTAATTTAGAGTAGCCTTATGACCATTCAACTCTCACAAACCGAAGCCCGTACGCTGCTTTTGGCCGCCCAAGGTTTAGATCGTCGCCCTGACCATCCGGTCACAAAAGCCGATGTGTTGGCAACGATTCAACGCATGGGCGCGTTGCAAATTGATACGATCCATGTGGTGGCGCGCAGCCCGTATCTGGTGTTGTGGAGTCGCCTGGGCGCGTATGAATCACAATGGCTAGACGAATTGCTGGCCGAAGGTAAGCTCTTTGAATACTGGTCGCACGCGGCCTGTTTTCTGCCGATTGAAGATTATCCACTCTACCAGCGCCGCCTGCTCGAAAAGCTCGGTGATGCGGCCAGT
>JBBQBY010000278.1:0-8914 GCA_038318235.1 Caldilineales bacterium | reverse complement strand
TTAGTGTTTAGTTCGCCTATACTCGGTTGAGTTCCAAACTTTTCTACCATTGTCAAGCCAGAACTAACCAACCGCGAGTCAATCTTGCTATCATCCAGTTCAATTGCACCTGTGCATTCTATTGCCACCGCCCCTGGCGCTCTTCATCTCATTCAACGCATCGCTCGCCAAGACGAGCGCGCCCTCATGGAACTTTACGAGGCTTACGGCAGTCTTGTCTATAGCCTAGCTCTGCGCGTGGTGCAAAACCCAGGGCTGGCGGAGGAAGTAACCCAAGATATCTTTTTAAAAATTTGGCAGCAGCCAACGCGTTGGAATCCCGCTTTGGGCCACTTCAACAGTTGGCTATTGGCAATTACGCGCAATGCCGCGATCGATCGCCTGCGCAAAGAGCAACGCCATACGCCCGCGCGCACAGAGCAGTTGGATGCGATCAGCGAAACCAGTGGGCAGATGCCGTTATTCGACGACCCGCACTGGTATGATGGGCAGTTGCTGGCGCGCCTAATCGCACAAATGCCAGTCGAACAACGTCATTTGATTGAATTAGCCTTTTATCAAGGCTACACCCATAGTGAGCTAGCCCAAACGCTGAACTTGCCCTTAGGCACGGTCAAAACTCGTTTACGCATGGGCTTGCAGAAGTTAAGACAACTTTGGGAGGAAAATCGCTAAAGCAGCATTGCCAATCTAAAGCTAAATAAATCTAATAAGCAATAGATCAGCGTTGTCTATTATACCAAGTTCACGATACCAAATATTTAGTATATGCTCTTTGAACTTTAGCGCAGCGGTAGATAGCTGGGGGGCAACGACCGAGTAATTCTGCGATGCGAAGTAAGTGTACAGAGCAAAAGTGATTTATAAAATTCTTACTACTAATAACAATTAATGAACAGTGATCGATTTTCTCCTGGCGAACAGGAGCTACCAGAGTCAAATAATTCTGACCAGAGCGATTCCACACTATCCTTGTGTGAAGAGATAGAAGCGCTTGTACCTGCCTATAGCCTGGGGGTGGTGGATGTGGAAGAGCGCCTGCTGGTGCAGGCGCAATTAGCCACTTGCCCCAATGCCCTTGCCGATCTAGCTGATTACACACTGCTAGCCGATGCCTTGCTCTACAGCGCGCCGCTGGTGCAAGCGCCGGCGCATCTGGGCAACCGGTTGCAAATGGCATTGCGCCGACCAGAAAGCGCGCCCGAACCGATCACTTGGTGGACTCGATTACGCCATTTGTTGTGGCAAGGGCCCTATAATCAACTCGCCGCCACAGCAGTGATTCTATTGTTGTTAGTGTTGAACGTCTATGGCATTACCCAAAACCGCAAGTTGCAAGCCACTCAAACGCAGTTGACGACCAAGCAAGATGAATTAAATCGCGCTTTGTTGCTCTTATTAGAGACCGAAAAGATGAGTGAGTTGACCCTGCCGCCAGCCCAACCAGACAGTGAAGCGCAGGCCGATGTATTATGGAATGCGGAAGCCGGCGTCGCGGTTTTATATGCGCGCGCCTTTCCAGTGATCCCACCGGATAAAGCCTATCAACTTTGGTTGCTGCGTGATGGAAAACGGGCCAGTGGTGGGCTTTTTACCGTAGATCCGAATGGCGCCGGCCTGCTGATCTTCCCCGTTACCCAACCCTTGGATACGTTGCAGGCCATGGGCATCACCACGGAACCAGCCAAGGGTAGCCCCGGCCCAACCAGCAAAGCCGTCGTGCGCAAACAATTTCAATAAGCAGCAGGGGTAAATCCCGCGGTTGACAATAAGAAGTGTCCTCAGGGTGCAAATTTATTCGTGCCAGCCAATCACCGATTGGGTTTTCTTACGAAGGGCAAGTACAGCTTGTCCGCTCCTTGCACGCTTGGCACTGGCGTTTGGGTTGCTGTCAAGGATGGGGGAGCCGTCGGGGAAAGGGTAGGTGTGGCTAAGGGTGTTGGTGTGCCTGTCGCATTCACCGTTGCCGCCAACGCGGCGCCAATATCCAAAATCCCCCCTAATTGGCCGACGTAGGCTGGGTTCAGCGTATCAATATTGCGCGCGCTGGCATGCAATACTTGGGCAATCGTCAGCGGGCTGGCCTGGGGAAATTTCTGATGCGCCAAAGCCGCGGCGCCACTGACAAAGGAAGTTGCCATGGAGGTGCCGCTCCAACTGGCATAACCACTCCCTTGCAACGTAATGATCGTTGAAGTAATCCCCACGCCCGGTGCGGCGATGTCTACCCAGGCCGAGCTATAGTTGGCAAAATCGGCCTTGACATTTGCGCCGTCCACCGCCGTGACACCGATCACACCGGCATAGCCAACGGGATAACGTTTGGCGCTACTGTTATCATTGCCCGCCGCCGCCACCACCACCACACCGTGTGCGATGGCATTGTCAATCGCCTCGTGTAACACGCGCGAATCAGCATCGGTACCAAGGCTGAGATTAATCACATTGGCGCCATGATTGACTGCCCACTCCACGGCGTAGGCCAACGTGAAGGTATTGCCGCGTCCGTTGCTATCCAAGACGCGCACCGGCATAATCTGGCTGGCCGGGGCAATTTGGGCAATCACGCCGGCAATATGCGTCCCATGCCCCCACCCCACACCGTCGCCTTCATCCTGCGGAACATCATCATCAGCGACCATATCGCGGCCACTGACAAGATGATCCACCAGGCTCGGATGCGTTAAATCGACACCGGTATCGAGCACGGCCACAATGCTCCCGTTACCCTGATAGTGGGCGAGGCCAGCCGCCAAATCGACTTGGGTAAATGCGCTTTGATTCACATAACCACTCGCATCGGTGCCACCCCAGTGAAAGACCCGCGCCGGGTTGCCCGTGGGAATTCGGCCCACAAAATTGAGTTCCGCCCAGATCACATCGGGATCGGCCGCCATTTGGCGTGTGCGATCTTCTTCCACACTGTCTGGAGTCGTAAAGAGATAAATATTGCCCGAAGCCAACAAGGTGGATTTGGGGACCAGATCGTAACGGCTGGCAATCGTGCTGGACAGCACGCCGGTCGATAAGCGGGCCACAAGTTCGCGCGTTTCAAAGTCATCCGGGCGAATGAGCTTTGCCAATAATGTACCATCCTGTTGGGGCGTAGACTGGGTTTCTGCCCACTGGCCGACCACAGGGAGGCCATGATCAAAAATGGTATACGCGTCAGCTGTGATCGTTTGCGTTATACCTTGGCCATTCTGAAAGATCCATTGACCAATTTGGTTGGCGGGCGCGACAAGCACGATGCCCTTAAATTCGCGCTCTTGTTGCCCATTGCCACCCGATAGACGAATGCGCTCAGCCAAAACGCTGCCCGATTGGTCCAGTTCGCCGCGCACTTCGACCTGTTTGCCAACGGTTGGCACACCGCTGTCAAATTGTGTATTCGCATTGGTAACCACTGTGTAAATGGTGCCGCCATCTTGATTGTTCTGCTGAATCGTCCAGGTGCTAATCCCATCCGGCTGGGCCGGCGCCGTCAGAACCTTACCCGTAAATTTAATTTGTGCGGCAGCGCTGGCCGAAATATGTGGCAGGCTAAATAACAGCAGGCCGATGATGCCTAAAGCCAGCGCGGTCAGGCGTACATACATGCGAGCCCAATGGCCCGTTGTCGGGAAAAACATTTCTGCTCCTTCTTTCATAACCTGGCCGAGGATAACCCGATCACCAAGAATGGTGCCCAAAAATAGGGATGCTGGTCTTGCTCAATCGCGGCCAGTTGGGCGGCCCGTAAGGCCGCTGCCGGCTGAGTGGGCGCGGATCCCGGCGCCGTTAAATGGCGATAAAAATCAGCCATCAGATGAACGGCGCTTTCATCATGGACGTTCCATAAACTCACCAGCAAGGTGTGGGCGCCCGCGCTCAGGAAGCCGCGCACCAGGCCGATCACTTCATCGCCCCCTTGCACGCGGCCAGCCCCGCTCTGGCAGGCACTGAGCACCACCAAGCGCGCGGCCAACGACAATCGATACAGTTGTCGCACATCGATCCAACCGTCGGCCAACTTCAAGGCGGAAAAGAAAGGGTTATCCGGGCGAAAAAGTCCATGCGTGGCTAGATGTAAAATATCGGCCTGTTGGGCAGCCTGTTGCAAACCAGCCTGGTTGGCAGCCCCGCCCAGATAGACCCAGGCGGCGTCAAAATAATGCGCCGCGGTCTCAACTTCCGCAACTGATTGCGGAATGCTCGCATCACCCACGGCCAATCCTGCGAAAGAGCTAAATTGACGGGTCGGTTGGGTCACCGTTTGACAGTGAACCGCCACCCCAGCGCTCGGTGCATAGGTACACTCAAAACGCTCAATCAGGTAACATTGGCCATCCCACAGGGCATGGAACGGCAGGAGATGCAACGATCCATAGGGGATCAACAACAGACGTGGCTGCACAAGTTGGGCAGCCATGGGGGCAACGAGTAAGCGATAAAGTTGCCACAAAGCAGCCTGTAGCGCGGCCTGCAAACGCACGGCATGCCGCGCCAAATGGGCGCTGCCCAGTTCGGCCCGGCCCAGTTGGAAATCCAGTTCCGCTTGCGCCGCTTGTAATTCAGCCAGCGTGCAAAGTCGGCGAAACACTTGCGCATGCCGACAATCAACGAGAAAGGCGAAGACTTCGTCACCGGTCATGGTATAACAGAGCGCATGTTGGTCTGGATCAAGCGCCGCTTGCAGCATCGCCAGATCAATTGGTTGCGATTGGAGCAACAAAGGCGAGGTGCGCCACTCCAGTTGTTGTAACTGGGCCTCGCGCGCTTGAATCGCCTGCTTTAAATCAGGATCCGCACGACGTCCTTCGGTATCACCGAATAAACGGTTATAGAACCAATGTAATTCTTGGCGCACGGCCTCGCGTTGGGCAATCAATTGGACATCGCCGCCGATGCTCGCCGCCACTTCGCCAGTGGCCAATAACCGTTCGAGCAAGGTACGTGAACGCGCACGCTCTAGCGTGGCAAAAGCAGCGGCCACCGCGGTTGCCCCCGGTTCAGCCAATTGCACAAGCATCAGATCGTTGTAAATATCCGTCTTGTCATCGACAAAGGCCGTACGAATTTCTTCAAGCGGCAAAGTAATCCGTTGCGCCTCGAGCAGAGCGAGCGCCGCTACGAAATGAAGCTGCGCCTGGGCGTGATTGCCAGCCAGCCATTCGATGCGGCCGAGGGCATGGCGCAAACGCAATTGCAAATGCGGCAGCGGTTGTTGCATGATTTCGGCGGTGGGTAATGTTTCGTCTGCCGCCTGGCTACCCAACAACTGCTGAATATAACTGGCTGTTTGCCGCGCCGCCAGGCTTTCATGCTGGTCGAGTTGCAACCGTAGTTGCAACAAATAACCGTCCACCAGGGTGCCAATGTCCCAGCCGCCAGTGGGCGTGACGTCTGCGACAACACCAATCGGATCTGGAGCCATGATCATGGCCGGCAAATTGCGCAGATGCTGGCTTGTTTGCCCTATATCCCCTTGTTGATAAGCAAGGTAAGCCAACGCAATCGTGGTGCGCTTGATCCAGTAGGCATTTTGCAAGGTGACAAATGTCTGCGCAGAGGCGTTCAGGGCTTTGGCAGCCTCGCGATAATTTTTTGTGCGCAGATGGACCATACCCAAGGCAAAGAGCGCCTGACCTAATTCGTAGGGTTGGTTTGAATTTTGATAGAGCAAAACACAATGTTCCAGGGCAACAGTCGCCTCTGGCACCAGGTTGAGCGCGATATAGGCTGTTGCGCGCTCTAATTCTAAGAGCAAGGTATCGGCCTGGTGCAGTTCAGCATCGTCGTCCGCAATCGGGCCGCTTGCATCCGTCGCTGACGTTTTATGCGCTAGATCAGCAGCAGCCAGATCGAATTGGGTCAAGGCTGCGGCGTAACGCCCTGTGCGCAGATAGAGGATCCCCAGATTAATATAGGCGCGCGCCCGATTAATTTGATCTTTTAATTGGCTAAAGGCCGCAATCGCCCGCTGTAAAGCCAGTTCGGCGGCATCGTGGCGATCTAGATGCGTGAGTGAAGTCGAGCGGTTGAGTTCATTCAACGCCAATAACGCTGCCACCTCGGTATGGGCCGCATCCATTTCTGCATTTGGGTCATGCAGTTGCTGACGATAGGCTTCCAAACTTTGCTGGACGTGCGTATATTCTTCTAACGCTTCGGGATGCCGATCCTGGTAACTCAGCAATGTGGCCAAGTTATCACGCGCCCGGATCAATTGCAAAAAAGCCGCGTCTGCCGTAGGCCGCGCGGTCAGAGCGTCGATCGCCTGACGAATGACCATTTCGGCCTCTGCATAACGCCCTTGGCGCGCCAAAATGCCGGTTAACCCTAGATAACTGCGGGTCAATGCGGCCTGATCGTCGGCGGCTTGCCAACGAACTTGGGCGCACCGCAAGGCCGCTTCGGCAGCCACCAGATCCCCGGTATGTGCGTAGAGCCGGGCCTGGGCATACTCCACTTGGGCCAACAACGTGGCATCATCACCCGTGATGGCATTGAGGGCGGTGGCAATCGTAAGCCAGTGGGCCGCCAGGCGCGGATCAGTTTCGGCCTGCTGTAACGCGGCTTGCGCCAATTGCGCCACCGTGGGCGCGACGTTGAACCCGGCTTGGGCCAAAACCACCAATGCCGCCGCCGTATCTAGCGCGCCAAGCCGGCGCAGCAATTCAGCGTCCAATAGCGCGTCATGTGGGGGTGGTGCATCACTCATGTAAGCTCCAGATTGGCAAGCTCTAACAACGCCCCCTGGATTGGTGTAATTAACAATTGATAGTTGCCTGGCGGCACATCGGCAAGGTGGAAACGCCCCTGCGCATCACTCAGCGCTTCGTACGTGGTCGAAGCAGCGTCCAACGTTTGTAATTGGAGCAAAGCCGGCGTCACTGGCTCCTGGCCGGCCAGGGTAATAATATCACCTTCCAACTCACGGCGCTGCGGTGTGCGCGCGATCACCAGCAGTTCAATTTCGGCGCGCTCGGTGGTGTAAAGTTGACGATACTGCGTGACAGCCGCGCTACGCAACCCTTGCAATGCCGGTTGTTGGCGACTGTCCCAAGCTAATGTCGCCCGTATTTTTTGGATGACGCGCGTCAAGGTTGATGGCGGTTGCTGAACCTGGTTAAAGAGTTGACCATACCGCTCCAGCGCTGCGGCGGTGGGCTGGCTATGGTGGGCCAACAGCAGTTCATTGCGCAACTGTTGCAAAACAACTAACTGTTCGCGACATTGGGCGCACGCTTCTAAATGGGTTGTCGCTTCACGCGTAGGCCTGACCGGATCGAAGACAAGATTGTAAAGTTGGTCATCGGACAGGTGGTCCATGGCTGATTCTTCCATTTTACATTGATACGTTACGGCTACGGGTTCGCTACATCTTGAATACTGATTACCTACTACTTCTCTTCAAAAGAGCCAATCCAACCATGAAAAAATACATCCATTTTCGCGCATCAGACACAACTAGTCATTGAAGGGCTACAAGGCTAGCATTCACTGCCCAATCTTACGCCGCATTTCCAGATTCCAGCCCATCCAAAATTGTACGCAGTTGCTGTAAACAGCGATTGCGCGTGGGGCCGATGCTGCCTTTCGGAATCCCCAGCCGTTCGCTGATCTCATCATACGAAGGTTCGTCTGGGTCAAGAAAAATCAAGGTCAACAAGGCCCGACAACGTTCCTGCAAGCGCGTCATGCCCTGGGTCAAGGTCTCCGCACGTTGCCAACCGGCCAACAAATCAGCCATGGTGGGGGCACGTTGGCTGACAGTCTGGGCTGTATGCGCCCATTCCAGATCGGTCAGATCGCCATCAACCGCTGGTTGCTCCTGTTTATGCTTTTGCCATACGCGCCAGCTCAGGCGGCGTGCGGTCGTGATCAACCAAGCAGGTAGGCGTTCCGGGTCTTCAATCTGGGCTAAGTTTTGCGCCAAAGCGAGAAAGACCTCTTGGCCGATATCTTCGACCTCGGCCCCGGTCAAATGATAACGCGCCGGGATTGAATGCACGAGCCGCGCATAACGTGCCACTAATTGTTGCCAGGCGGATGCATCGCCCTGTAAACAGCGTTGAACAAGCTGCGTATTCGTGCTCGAAGCCGTCGATGAGTTCAGGTTTAGTGATCCAGATTCTGACATAAAAAATGACTCGGAACATAAATTAAGGCAAGACAAATCAATCCAAGACTTCTACAGTGCAGACAATTTTCCACTAGCTGAGCAATGTCTGCAAGATAGACAAGTGCGTACATATAGCATCAATCGCGCAACAGGGGTGGTCGTGGCAAGCAGTGGATCACGCACGATGCAGTATGCAATAGGGCTACTATTCCGGCAAGTTTCGCGCAACCAGACAGCAAGTTGGTCTTTCCTGGGTTTTTGGCGTAAGATTAAGTTGGAATCGTGATTTATTGCACAATACACTGACAATGTAGTTTTCTTTACAAATAAGCTTACTTCGCCAAGGTGCGGAGTCATTCTCGGGGGTAAACTGATATGCAAACTATTCTGTTCCAAGCGCATTCTGGCTGGCGCTATATTGTGATTTTGGTAGCCGTAGTGACGATTGTCAAACTTTTAATTGGCTGGGTCAGCAACGGTAAGTGGGGCCAGTTGGACCAACGGCTCGGGATGGCATTGCCAATTGTTATGGATATCCAACTGTTATTAGGACTCGTGCTCTATCTCATGGCGCCTTCTGCTTGGTTTTTGAGCCCAAAGATTGGCGTTTCTGAGCATTTCGGGACAATGGTGCTGGCGATTATCGCTGCGCACATTACCTGGTCACGCGTCAAAAAGAGCACGCTAGACGCCGCCAAATTTCGTATTGGCACAATTGGTTTTGCAATTGCCGGGTTACTTGTAGGTCTTGGGGTATTACGCATCACGGGTTGGCTCTAACACCCAATAACTGATAGTCATTGGGCT
>JBBQBY010000277.1:0-8932 GCA_038318235.1 Caldilineales bacterium | reverse complement strand
GATTGCGCCGTCGCACATGGTCCGGATGCTTTTTTCTTTTGTTCATTCCTTAACTTTATCGGCACCTTATTCAATTTGACAAATTCTCATCATGCTTAACCTGTTACCAATGCCCTAGTCCTATACTAAAGGAGAAAAAAGATAGGATTGCTAACTTAGGCAAAATGCGCTATGCTGGAGCAGCCAACCTTGCCCTTTTGCCTCTGTAGGAGCTACCCGCATGCCCATTCAGAACTATGCGAATTTTGATCTGCAGATTGAGCGCACCGCCACTGCTTATCGCGCCCGCGTCTTGGCTTCTCCAGCTGGCCAGGCGACTACCGAATTTACGCTCCCCTTCTCTGCCGCAGAACAAGCAGCGATTGTCGCCGCTAATTGGTCAACTAGTGCGGCGCGTGGATTTAAACTCAGCGCTACGGCTACTCCCGCAACGCTCGCGCTAGATGCCAAAACTTTTGGTTCACGGCTCTTTGCCGCGGTCTTCCATGATGATGTGTGGACCTGTCTGACGAACAGTTTGACGAGTAGTCAAGCGTCAGGTACAGGGCTACGCATTCGGCTGCGCCTGAACGACGCGCGTGAGCTTGCACCGCTGCCCTGGGAGTATCTGTGTGGTCCAGCCCCCTACAATTTTTTCGCCCTCTCCGAACAGACGCCAATCGTACGTTACCTGGAATTGTTGCAAAGCGCGACCTTGCCACCCGTGACACCGCCGTTGCGCGTCCTTGTGCTTATCTCCGATCCGAGCGACATTACACCCCGCTTGAATGTAGAACGCGAATGGCAACGTTTGCAAGCGGTATTAGCTCCCTTACAGGCTCAGAATTTGATTGTCGTGGAACGGTTAGTCGCGCGCTTAGAAGTACTACAACAACGCTTACAGCAACCGGCAATGCCAATTCACATCTTGCATTTTATTGGGCACGGGGCCTTTGATGCCAAAAGCCAGGAAGGTGGGCTACTGTTAGAGACAGGCACTAGTCAGGGGCAAATGGTCAGCGCCGACCGCCTAGCCACCCTCTTGTATGATCATCAATCTTTGCGACTAGCCTTTCTCAACGCCTGTGAAGGCGCGCGCGGTGATGCAACGGATCTTTTTGCCGGTGTCGCGCAGACGTTGGTGCAAAAGCGCCTGCCCGCCGTGATCGCCATGCAATACACCGTGACCGATAGCGCAGCGATCGATCTGGCGGCCAGTTTTTATCAAGCCATCGCCAATCGTTATCCGGTCGATGCAGCGCTGGCCGAAGCACGCAAAACGCTATATGTCGAAAACAATCCATTAGAATGGGGAACGCCGGTGCTCTTTATGCGCGCACCGGATGGCATGCTTTTTCAAACGCAAAGTGAACTGGAGGAGCAAATGAGTGAGAAGAAGCCTGGTGGCAATGTGCATATAAACACGGGCGGCGGCAACTACATTGATGGGGGCGTCAACACCGGCGGGGGGGATTTCATTGGCCGGAATAAGATTATCCATGGTGACAATGTGCATGGCGACAAAATAGCTGGTGATAAAGTCGCTGGGAACAAAAACACGGGGGACGTGATCACGGCCACGATTGGCGCGGGAGCCAAGAATGTGGCCGTGGGCAAGAACATCACGCAGACGATCACAGATCCCTATGGTCCGCCCACGCCAGATGATAAACCTATGATCGAGGCGGCGTTGGGTAAAGTGGCAGCAGCCTTAGCCGCCGCCCAACTGGACGCAAAACGATTATCGGCCGCCGAAGCCCGTTTGGATATTCTACAAGAAGAATTGACCAAAACCGGACAAGACGAGACGCCCGATGCGGGCACGATTACCAAAATGGGCGATTGGTTAATGCAAAATTTGCCCGAACTTGCCGGTGCCATCACTGGGCTATTTACAACACCTGCGGTGGGGCGGGTTGTGGCTAAGGCCGGCGAAGCGGCGGCGCAATGGTGGAAAAATCACTTTGTGTAACGTTTAGTGTAGAAGAATATTTTAGTCACTTGTAGAAATTATGACACAAGCACCCGAGCCGAACAAGGACAACCCAAATTGGCTACGCCGCTGGCTGCAATTTGGGCGTGAGCAAAAAAGTGGCGATACGATTGCGGCACAGATCGGTGAAGATGCGCGTAACGTTGTCGTTGGCAAAAACGTCATCCAAATTGGTCAGTTTGTGCTGCCCATTCGTTTTATCCTGGGGCTATTGCTGTTGATGGTGGCGGGCGGTGTGGGGGCTTGGTTCTATTTTGTGCCGGCGCAGATGGCTGGTTCGTATAACATTGCCGTGGCCGAGTTTGGCGAGCGCCAGGCCGACGGCAAGTTCCAAGGTCTACCGGATGGTCTACTGTTAAGCGGCTGGGTCTATACCAATCTCAAAGACCAATATGCGGCCAATAAAAGTTTGCTGGGTGACACGAACGTGGCCGTTTGGCATGACAGTTTGCCCTTCACGCAGAAACGTAGCCGGATTGGCGACATCGAAACTGAAGCGCAGGCCAAAGCGCTCGCCCAGAAAATTCATGCGCACGTGATCATCTATGGCGAATATGATCCGTCACAGGGATTGCTGATCAAGCTCTACGCCAACCACGAATTATTACGCGGCGATTTAGATGAAGGCAGCGGCAATTATCAATTGGGCGATGCGATCCCGCTGCAACTGCCACTCAACCCGACCGATCTGGGGCAGACAGGGTATATCAACAGTGAAATGAGCCTGCGCGCCGATGCGCTTTTCTGGCTGACGTTGGCGCTGAGCTATGAAATTCAGAACAGACCGCAAAAGGCCTTCGATCTGCTCAAGGCGCACATGCCCACGGATCTGCCTAGTGGCCAAAAACTTTTTCACTTTTTTATGGGTCGCGAAGCATTAATTTTGAGTGACCAAGCGCAAGATCCGAATGATCAAGAATGTTCGGATGCCGTTTATCAACATCTCGCCATTGCCCGTTCTGAATTTACCCTAGCGAGTGCCAAAGACTATATTCGGCCCTTGATTGGTCTTGGTGGCGTATATTTTGGCTATGCACAGTGTCTCCCGCCTGAGGTGCGTTTTGAGTCCGACGCGTTGGCATCGGCGCTGACAAACTATCAACAAGCGTTACAACTAGCCAAGGCCCAAAATGAACCTGCGCTGCTCAATCGGGCACAACTTGGCCTGGGGCAAGTCTATCAAATCCAGGGCGATGCCTATGCCGACAATCAACAAATAGCGGAAGCTACGCAGGCCTATGTCCAAGCGCTGGAATGGCTCAATGCCACGGTTACGGCGCTAAAGCCACAGGAGCAATATCGCTTGCTCACGCATACGTATCTCACGCGCGGCATTGTCTATGAACATCAGGCCGAAATGGCGACCGAGACCACCGTGCAACAGGATTTAGTGGCAAAGGCTTTGGCGGATTATGGCGCTTGTGCTAAACAAGCGGGCGCTTTATCCACTGATATCGTTTTACAGTCGACGGCAAAACTCTGTCAGGATTATGCCAAACAGGTGCAATCTTCGCATTAGTTTAGTTCAAAAGGAGCGCTGGTCTGATGAACACCCCTATGCTCAAAATTCGTATTTTATGGGTTACGCTGGGTTGCCTGATCCTCCTCTTCAGCCAGATGACCTCGTTGGTGCAGGCTATGCCACTGGCACAACCGACTGTTTCATGCACCAGCAAATCTGGCACTGAGTTCTACATGCGGACTGGCCCTGGTCCCCAATACACCAACGTCGGCAGAATCGATGGGGATGTTGTGGTCAACGCCATTGCGCGCGATAAGACCAGCAAGTGGGTACACGTCAAGATGGTTGATGTGGATACGGACGGTTGGAGTGCGGCGGCGCTGCTGCAATGTGATGTTAAAATTAGTGAGTTGCCGGTTGATACCACGGTAAAAAACCCAGACAACCAAAACGGCAAAAAGGTGACCACGCGTAAATCGCGGTCGCCGGATGGCGGGGTAAATAATCCGGATTTTGTCGCCGAGCTCTACACTGCGCCTTTTGACGTGAAAACATTTGGTCAGTTGCAAAATATTCCGGTCTTTCACGATGCCCTCTCCTTCCGCGTCAAAGTCTATGATCGAACGCAGGGCACGCAGGATGGCGATGGCATTCAATATGTCGAGTTCAATTTCCGGCCCTACACGCTGGATGAGCAGGGGAACCCTGTACAGAGCGACAATCCTACCCATGATTATCCACCCGATGACACGCCAAGTTTTTGCGCCTTTGCCGGCGATGATCCGAGTTGTAATCCAGCGCTGATCCCCGATGACACCTGGCCGGATGGGATTTACGAAATGACGGTGCAGATGCAAGGCACAGCAGACGATCCAGAAGGTGGTAAAAAATTCACCAACTGGAATCAATATTTCTTTGCGATCCAACGTTCCACGCAAAGCGCGCAGGCAACGTTGGTGGCCAAGATTGTGCAGACAGGTTCTGGCCATACGGACACAACCGTTTCTGACGCCCTCGTCTTCCAGGTGGAAGCCTATAACACAGCAGTGGGCAACCAGGACGGCGACGGCATCGACCACGTAACGTTCCAGGTTCTGGGACCGAATGGCCGGCAGGTCTATAGCCGCACCGAAAGAGACGTCCATTACTGCGCCTTTGGTGGCGGTGAACCAGACTGCACGGTCTTTGATTTCGCCGAGCACGGCAACCGTTGGCCCAATCGTGGACCACAAATTCGCCATGGGGCAACTTACACTTTACGGGCGCTGGTGTATACAAAAGATGGCCAGCGTAAAGAAGTGAAGACGCAAATTAAAATTCAGTAAGCGATACCGCAAGCGGCATGTCAGAACCAAGCGATAAACGACCAACCGAGAATCAACAGACCAATTGGCTACAACGTCAACGCCAGCGTTTCGGTCCGCACAAAGCAGGTGATATCATCGCCGCGCAGATCGGCGAAGATGGGCGTAATATTGTCGTTGGCAAAAACGTCATCCAAATTGGCACGCTGCAAATTCCGCTATTTTTAGCGCTGTTGATCGCGGCCGGCTTGGTCGTGATCGCGATCAGTGTGAGTGCGCTGGCCTTTGGGCGTTACTTTGCCAAGCCAGTGCGCATGACTGGCCAGTTTAATATTGCCGTGGCCGATTTTGGCGAACTAGCCGCCAACGGCCATGTCCAGGCCACCGATAACGGCCATCTGCTCAGTACGTGGGTCTATACGACGCTGAAAGACGAATATGCCAAGAATCCCGATTTGGGCAAGTTGGGCGAGGTGCAGATCTGGCAGGATAGCCCGGATATTCCCGGCAAAAATGTCAAGTTTGGGGTGATCAAAGGCGATACCCCGCAAACGCGCGAACAGGCGGCCACTGCACTGGCCGCCAAGGTCGGTGCGCACATGGTCATCTATGGCAATGTGAGCTCCGCAGCCCCGGCGGGCCTGGCGCTGGAATTTTATATTACCCCCGATCTCAAGCCAGAGACCAGCGCCATTATCGGGCGCTATTTGCTCGGCAGACCAATCCCCGTCCCGCTGTCCGGCCCGACCAGTGGGCCCTTAAGCAACATTGCGATTGGTGATAACTTGAAGACCCGCACTAGCGCGCTCTTTTATTTAACCGCTGGGCTTACCTTTGATCTGCTGGGCCGCTCCCAAGATGCCTTGAAGATCTTCCGCCAGGCCGAAACTAACCTGACAACTTGGCAAGCGGAAGACGGCAAGGAAATCCTTTACTTTTTTATCGGGCGTGAGGCGCTCTTTTTGGATGATGATAAAGCAGCAGAAGCGGCGGCGCGCCAAGCATTGGCAATCGAGCCGGATTATGCGCGCGCTCAACTCTTGTTGGGTGGGGTCTTTTACCGGCGAGCCCAACGTCTACCACCGGCGAATCGACTCTTGCAACCGAGCGCGCTGGACATTGCGCTGACCAATTATGCACAAGGCGTGGCTCAAGCCGAACAGACCCAAGATCCGCTCGTGCAAAGTATCGCCCGCCTGGCCCTGGCCTTGGCGCTGCGCACAGCCGGCCAAACTTATTACCTGAATAAAAATTTTGATCAAGCCACTGCCGCTTTCGACAAAGCCACCACCACGATTCAAGCAGTGCTCCCAGTACTGGAAACCGGCCAGCAATATCGGCTGCTCGGTCAAGCTTATCTGGCTTTGGGCGCCGCCCATTTTCAACAGGCCGATATTTATCGCGAACGGAACGACAAGGCGCGGCAAAAAGAGCATTTTGAACAAGCAAAGGCGGCCTTTGCCAGTTGTATGGCACAGGGCGATAAAGCGCCCTTGGACCAAATTTTACACGAAGATCTGATTGCCAAGAACTGTCAACCCCGGCAGGCGGATGTCGAAAAAGCGTTGCAGCAGTTAGAAGGAGGCGGAACGTGAAGCGAATACCGTGGCTCAACGTAGGCAGTATGCTATTTCTGGGGTTCGTGTTGACCGCGTGTGGCTCAAGCGGTGCCCCAACGCCGGATGTTGTGGCCAGTGCGGTGGCGGCGACGCTTACCGCCATTGCACCCGTGCCAGCGACCAGTACGACGGCGGCCCAACGCCCAACCGACACGCCTGCGCCAGCGCCGCCTACGGCAACTTCAGTGCCGCCCACGCCTACACCAATTGTGATTGATGATTTACCGGTCGATGGTGAAAATGGCAATCTGAGCTTGCGCGGCGACCGCGATACGAAGGAAGGTAGGTATGTCTTACTGCCACAGATCGCCCATGATCAGGTGACCAATCCGATGGTTTTTCGGGGGCGGATTGCCTTACGCGTCGAAGTGTTTGATCCCCAGCGTGGGGAGAAGGATGGCGATGGTATTCAAAGTGTCACTTTCTCGATTATCGATAATGAAACCAACGATGTCGTCTACCAAAACCAGGAAGCGGCCGCGCCATACTGCCTGTTTGGCAGCAACGATCCGCTCTGCGCGTTGCTGATCTTCGCCCAAAACAACTTTCGCTGGCCGAATGGCAATCCTATTTATGACGGCAATTACACGGCGCGGATCGTGATCCACCCGCAATATGGCGAAGATGCCACCTGGAATTTCAACTTCTCGCTGGCTGGCGCCAAACAACGGCCGACAACGACGACAGACCTGTTTGTCGAGATTGTCCAAACGGGTGCAGGCAACACTAATGAAGATGTAACCGGGACTTTGGTCTTCCAGGTCGAAGCCTATGATCCTAGTGTGGGCAATAACGACGGTGATGGCATTGACCATATTGATCTAGATATCTTTGCCCCAGATGGCCGACAGGTTTATCACCGCGCGGAGACCACCGCCCACTACTGCGCCTTCGGTGGCGGTGAGCCCGATTGCACCGTATTTCGCTTTGGCGATAACGGCTATCGCTGGCCAGACAACGGGCCGCAGATACGCAATGGGCCATATAGGCTCGTTGCCACGGTCCATGCCCAAGATGGGCGCAGCCAAACCGTAGAGACGACCGTTGAGTTTGAAGGGTTGCCATAACTGGACGCGGATGCACGCGGATTTAATCGCTTTTTATCCGCGTGCATCCGCGTTTATCCGCGTCCAGTTTGTTTTAGTGCAGAAAAAACAACGGCCGCAAAGGGACATCCTTTGCAGCCGTTGTTCTAGAGATCAACTTTGTGGTCAATTCGCTTCGTCAATGTATTTGGGTCAAGTGACGAACCTGTTTAAAAATTCCACAGACTCGCGCGCAACGGCGTCGGGGTCAGCCGGATCAGGCGCAAGCTCGACCAGCACATAATCGTTATAGCCAATCTCTCGCAAGGCGGCGAACGATGTGACAAAATCGACTGCGCCCGCCCCCAAATAGCGTTCGCTAGGGTTAGCCGGGTTCCAATCTTTCACATGGGTTAATACCGCGCGATCCTTGGCGGCGCGCACCTCTGCCGCTGAGTCTAACCCACTGCTCGTGGAATTGCCAATGTCCAAATAGATGCCTAAACTCTCTGAGCCGCCACAATCATTGATCATCTGCAGCAGTTTGGCCGTATCCAAGAGAAATGGCTTGCCGACACCTTCAAGCGCTAACTTGATCCCCGTCTGTTCAGCGCGATCAATACCCTGGCACAGGCCATCGCGGAAGAGTTCCCACTTGTTTGCCGGCGATTCATCCTGATCACAGCCGGGGATCAAGACCGCATGGGCGCCCAAGTCATGCGCCATGCCAATTACGTCAAGCATCAAACTGACCCCCAGTTCACGAATACGCGCATTTGGGCTGGTCAAGTTGAAAATCCAGTGGGCGTTCATGCAGAGAGAAGTAATCGCAACATTGGCAGCTTGGGCCTGCTGTCGTAAAGCACGTCGTGCCGCACCATCTAAGCGTTGTGTCCACAATTGATTGCCGTCTATGTTTAGTTCCAGTCCTGTTGCCCCTACACGCGCCGTTGCCGCAACTTTTTCAGCCGGCGACCAAGTGGCGGGAAAGATGCCGGAATTGAGGCCGATTTTCATAAAAACCTTTCTAATGGGTAATGCTGAATGAACACCAGGTAACGACCAACCATTAATCGTTCGCCGTTAACCATTTAGCATTAACCATTATTTAGCCTTTGACACCCGAAATCACGATGCCCTGGATAAATTTGGCCTGGGCGACGTAAAAGACCAGCAGGATCGGAATCAAGGCGACCACGGTCATCGCCATTGTTTCGGGAATATGATCTGATTGTTGAGTTTGGAAGAGGCGCAACGCGACCGCGACCGTCAACTTGCTCGGTTCGTTGAGATAGATCAACGGGTCGAAATAGTTATTCCAGTTCCAGGCAAAAGCTTGAATTGCGATCACGCCAATTGCGGGCTTAGCCAGCGGGATCAAAATGCGCCAATAGATCGTGAACCAGCCAGCGCCATCAATGCGGGCGGCGTCGTCTAGTTCGGTGCTGATGCTCATAAAAAACTGGCGCAGCAGAAAAACATTGTAGCCATTGGTCAGCCATTCCGGTATGATCAACGGCCAAAAGGTGTTGACCAACCCCAGTTTTGCC
>JBBQBY010000276.1:0-8939 GCA_038318235.1 Caldilineales bacterium | reverse complement strand
AAGCCTTGCGCCAGGCTGTGCAACAATTGGAAGAGGGCGGCAATTATCATGACGCCAGCTTTCAGTCATTGCTCAAGTCAGCCGAATCGGTGATTACCAAACAGGTGGATTTGCGCACGACGTTCTACGAGCGCAATCTGGTTGACATTTTGTCCGGGCGGGCTGTTTTTCTTGATGAGCATACGATCGAAGTCACCTCCGCCACTGGCGCCAAGCGGCACTTTGTGGCCGACGCGTTTGTGATTGCGACCGGGGCGCGCCCCTATCATCCACCGGATGTAGACTTTTCGCACCCGCGCATCTTGGATAGCGATACGGTCTTGAATTTACAAGTAAACCCGCGCTCATTGACGATTTATGGTGCCGGCGTCGTGGGTTGCGAATATGCCTCGATCTTCCGCGGTTTGCGCATGAAGGTGAATCTGGTCAACATGCGTGACCGTTTGCTCAGCTATTTGGATGATGAGATTATCGATGCGCTTAGTTATCACCTGAGCGTAAACGGGGTCTTGATTCGTCACAATGAAGAGTATGCCAGAGTCGAAGCCGACGACAATGGCGTGACGTTGCACTTGAAATCGAACAAGCAAATTCGCAGCGATTACCTGTTATGGGCGCAAGGCCGCACGGGCAATTCAGACAACATGGGGCTAGAGGCGCTTGGGATTGGGCTGGACAGCCGCGGCAATATTGTGATCAACGAAAATTACCAATCCGCCCAGCCGCACATCTACGCCGTGGGCGATGTGATTGGTTTCCCCAGCCTAGCCAGCGCCGCCTATGACCAAGGTCGTTTTGCTGCGACCCATCTGATGACCGGCAAATCTGAAGTGAAGCTCGTCGAGCAAATTCCGACCGGCATTTACACGATTCCTGAGATCAGTTCGCTGGGTAAGACCGAACGCGAATTGACCGCCCACAAAGTGCCCTACGAGGTCGGTCACGCCTACTTCCGCAGCTTGGCCCGCGCCCAGATTACTGGGCGCACGACGGGCATGCTCAAGATTCTCTTTCATCGCGAAACGTTAGAGATCCTGGGCATCCACTGCTTTGGCTCGCAGGCGTCGGAGATTATCCACATTGGTCAAGCGATCATGGCGCAGAAGGGCAAGGCGAACACGTTGATGTATTTTGTCAACACCACCTTTAACTATCCGACCATGGCTGAAGCGTATCGCGTGGCGGCGCTCAATGGGTTAAATCGGGTGCAGTAGCGCGTCAAGTAGGTCAATTTTCGCCACGCAGGCGAGCCAATTCTGCCCGTAAACGCGTATTCTCCGCTTCCGCTTCTGCGGCGCGGCTTTCGGCGTCCGTGGCGCGCATGACAGCTTGACTCGCTAACTGCTCTGCTTGTTGACGCGCATTATCGGCCTGATGACGCGCTTCTTGGGCTTGCAGACGCGCATTATCGGCCTGATGATACGCTTCCTGGGCTTGCAGACGCGCATCATCAGCCTGTTGATACGCTTCCTGGGCTTGTTGACGAGCATCATCGGCCCGTTGACGGGCTTCATCGTCAGTTAACAAACGTTCGCCTGTGGCTAGCTGGAAGAATTGCAGACGCTTTTCGTCATCCAATACGAGTTGTAAACCTAAGACTTGACTGACATATTGCGGCGCTGGATTGGTTGAATATGGCCCTGTGAGCGGTTGCATCGGTGTATAGCCAGCGCTCGTTAGGACAAAGCCAACCAGCGGCGGGTCCAGATAATCGCTAGTGGGGTCATAGATAAAATACTCCTGCACGCCGAGTTGGGCGTAGAGGCGCATTTTGGGATTGAGGTCCTCGCGCTGGGTGGTTTTGGAAGAAATTTCAAAAACAACTTCAGGGCCTTTGGTCTCTTCCCAAATTTTGTAGATCGGGCGACGATGCGGTTCAATCGCGCGCACGACAAAACAATCCGGCGCGACGGATTTACGCGGGTTGCCCTTTTCAAAATAGACGAGCAAATTGCCACTGACATAGACCTGCTGGCCGGCAAAAAAGCGTTGTAAGAGATGAATGATGTAAAACATAATTTCGCGATGCAAGTCAGATTCGGCCATCGGCTTTCCATCTCCTTCAGGGTAATCCACCGCACCCATGATAGGCGGCTTGGTTTTTAAGTATATGTTCATGATCTTCACCTTCACTTGGAGTAAAACTGCCAGAATCACTGGTCTTATTGTATCATATCTTCGGCCATAAATGGATGTCAGAAAGAAAAGGAGCATTCCGTGACCAAGCAACAAGTCCGTCAACAATTCGGCGCTAATGCTGCGGCTTATGCCACCAGCAAAGTCCATGCGCAAGGCGCTAGTCTGGCGCGCTTGGTAGAACTTGTGAAGCCGCAACCGCAGTGGCAGGTACTTGATGTAGCGACCGCTGCGGGCCATACCGCCTTTGTCTTCGCCCCGCATGTGGCGCAGGTGATTGCCTCGGATCTGACCCCTGAAATGTTGCTAGTGGCTGCCAAGGTGGCGCAAGAGAAGGGCATTACGAATGTCACTTTTAAGGAGGCCGACGCCGAAGCCCTGCCCTTTGCCGACGCCAGCTTTGATCTGGTGACCTGTCGAATTGCGCCGCATCATTTCCCAAATATCGACCGTTTTCTACAAGAGGCAGCACGCGTCTTGCGCCCTGGTGGCATCCTGGCCGTGGTGGACAATATTGTGCCGGATGGTGAGGCGGGAAAATATGTAAATGATTTCGAGAAGTTGCGCGACCCCAGCCATTATCGTTGTCTGGCGTTAGAGGAATGGGTGGACGGCTTTCAAGCGGCAGGTTTCACAGTGTCAAACCAGGAAACGGCCTTGAAAGAAATCACCTTCAATGACTGGGCCGCACGTATGGGGGCAACGGCGGAAACGGTTGCGCAACTGCGGGAATTGCTCTTGCACGCACCAGAGGCCGCCGCGGATTTCTTGCAGCCACGGCAGATCGAGGATGATATTGTCTTTTATTTGACGGAGGCGATTGTGATTGGCGAGCTTCGGTGAATTAGAGAGGAGAGAAAGAAAAACCTAGCGTGAGCACGCTAGGTTGAGGAGAATATACAACGCAGTTTAGTTGGGTTTGATGGCAGCAATTTGAACGATTTGCTCCCTTGCGAGGCGTTGGTAGATTACAAGATGGCTCAAGATTTGCCAGAAGACTAGTTCATCTATCTGCTGGTAATCGCCGTTTGAGGGCCAACCCGCGCTTTCAGCCAGCGCCTCCATGGCGAAAAAAAGATCGGCAACGAGCGCGCCGTTGTCATCTAAATAATTGGCTGCTTCAAGACCGTACCAGACTTCCCACATTTACGCCTCTTTTTTGCATTCGCTCACGCATTTCTGTGCTAGAGACCCAACTGTGGTTGGCATTGTTTTGGGTAATATTGTGCAAAGCCTCATGTAGTGCTTCGAGTTGCTTGAGTCGGTTGACAATCAGGTTCCATTCTTGGGGCGAGACAAGCACACCGGCGGGTTCACTCCGGTTCATCAGTACAACGGGCGCCGCTTCGGCCATTTTGAGGATTTTGTCTTGCTGGTGCCGTAACTCGCTAATTGGCACGGTTTGGGGTATGGGATTAGGCATAGTTGTCTCCTATTGTCCGTAAATTTTGCATTGAATACAATTTTACCATACTAAAACACCATTTCACAAGAGGATTACGTCCCAATCAAGCGCAGATATTTCTACACGCGATTCAGCCATCCGCCACTGAATGCTGTGATGGAAGGAAATAACCTTCAACGATTGGGCGCTGCGCATGGGGGCAACGGCGGAAACGGTTGCGCAACCGCGGGAATTGCTCTTACACGCACCAGAGGCCGCCGCGGATTTCTTGCAGCCACGGCAGATCGAGGATGATATTGTCTTTTATTTGACGGAGGCGATTGTGATTGGCGTGTTGCGCTGAGTTGTCTGTGATCAAGGTGAAGAATGGCTGGGTAGGTCACTGTAAACGTGTTGGTGTGGTATACTGGATCGGCAACCGTACTTGAAGCAAAATGGTATAGTGCCTGTACAATGCGATCAGATGCACTGGAGGTTACATATGACTTTATTAATTGAACCGGTTGACGAAGAAGTTACACCAGAGGAATTCGCTGAAATGGGTTCGTTTAATCATGGCTATTTGCAGCTTAAAATCGGTGCATGTTTTTTAAAACTGCCTAACTTTACACCTTCCTCTGAATTAAGTCTTGATCTTTCTGTGCTTGCTGAATTAACGTTGGTTGAGTCAATTGAGGTACTAAAACCCGATATTGCAGTCTATGAACAATGGCCGGTTGACTTTCAGAACGATGTCATCAAGGCCCAGCAAATGCCTGTGTTAGCCATTGAAATTTTGTCTCCCCTGCAAGGCGTCAAAACATTGGTAGATAAATTCAAAGTCTACTTTGCCCTAGGCGTTCAATCCTGTTGGTTGGTTTATCCTTATGCAAAGGCGATTGCAGTTTACCATGCGCCGGATGAATTTAAGCTTTTTGCTCAGGATGAGGTGGTGGACACTGTGGTGAATGTGCGCATCCCATTACATGAGATTTTTAGCTGAGTTTGCTGCTACGAATTGGTGCATCTGTCATCAATCGTTTGTGACAATAATCGTTTTATCTTTTAGATTACACTCGCACGATGAACAAGGCTGCTTGTCCATAGCCAATCCCTCGCATCGCCAAAGCTGACAAAGATTGTTACGATCAAGATTTTTTTGACATCGTAAAACTCCTCATCTGATCCATAATCGTTTACTGCTAACTTGAATTGTTTCTGTCACCAGAAAAGGTTGTTTTTGCTCACCTCCAATAAAGCTCTTTTTTCACCTGTCCATACATTCAAGAGCCACACTGTCCTCCGGTCAGCAAACGTCCCTTTGCGCCAGCTTTTTACTTGAATATACGCCAGCCATTGTTGATCCGGTGACAATGACCAGGTGACCACATCGTCGGCAGGCGATAAGGAAGCGGTCAATTGACGGCCCGCACCGCCGTTCAAGGAGACAAGCCAGAGACTTTGATCGGCGCTTTGAAAGAGGAGGTGAAGTGGTTTACTCATAGACGAAGGCATACTTGTACAAGTCGTGAGCAAACTGCACAAGCACAGACAAATGAAGAAATAGGAAATGATAGAATGTTGCTTAATCATCGGGAATCGTATTCAAAATCTGTTACTTCGATTGTGGCGATTGGGTTTGCACCATAAACAAGGCTTCTTGACCATCACCTCTACCCACGACCGCTAAAAATTTTCCATCCGGCGACCAGCCAAATGGTGTAGTGGTGTAATCGTCGATTTTCACAAAACCCACCCGTACGCCACCGGGCACACCAAAAAGCGTAACACCGCCGTATCCACCAACGGCAAGCTGCGTCGAATCGGGTTTCCACACTATGGAGCTATTGGCGCCTTGCAATGGCATCTGCACTCTTTGCTCCACCAGTCCATCCACCGGCCACAACCAGACGTTGGTTGAACCCTCCCGAAAGCCGAGCAACCATTTACCATCTGGCGAAAAGCCTAACCACTGTTGAAACGGCTCTGTTCCAGGCATGCTGATCAGATGTTGAAAAGGCAGTTCGTCAACTTTGCCGGTTGCGGAATGATACAAACGCAGGGGCAAGTACGGATACCGGTCTTGATCGGTTGCGGGCGAGGCGAAGACAAGATGGTAGTACGCAGTGTGGGCGAGGGGCGCGGCACTTGCCTGTTGAAAAGGGCGGGGCGGCACGGCGAACAGTTGCGGCGCAATCGGCACAGGTTTCTCTCCCACAGTGACGAGCAATGGTCCCTGATCGACTGTCTCTGGGATCAAGAATTGGCGTTCATTCAGCCAAAGCGGTGTGGCAAACTCATGGCCTTCATAGATCTGGGTTTGCCATTGAACGGTTGCTTGCACCTAGTCAGTGCTTAACTCGATAACGTAGGTGGTTGATGTCGTCGTATTGTTTTTAGACCGCGTTGATGTCAAGGTGAAGTGCTCCCCTGATGGTGACCCGGAGATAATCCCCCGCACGTTCGGTACGGTGGCCGCCATTCTGCGCACTGTTTGGGTTTGGGGCGTGTAAAGCCAGTAGCCTTGCTTGTTGCTCAGCACAAACTGGGAATCGTCGGGTTTGTAGGGCGCGATGCCATAAACGCGGTCGGGGAAATGCTGTGAGAGGTTTGTGAAATCATTCGTGCAAGGCGTACCCAGGAACACTTGGTTAGGGTTTGCTGCACGTGCGTCGGTCACGGTGAGTATTTTCCCGTTCGACAACCAGACAAGCGGCGAATTCCTATAGCCAATCGGATAGGGTGAGATACAAGCCCGACCAGTGTGTGGATTCAGGAAATGCAATGTACCGGGTGGTCGTTTAAACCACTCTTTGGCTTCTGCTGCCGTAAAAGTCCAATAAGCCAGCATGTTGCTATCGGGCGACCAACTATAGGGAACGATGGTTGGTGATGTGATTATTGGTGTTAAAACCACATGATTGGCGGCGATCAAACGCGATGTAGGCATGGTCATCAATTGACCCGCTGGGCTGACAACCCCAGTTGCGCGCAACGAGCGCGTTATCGTCACTGTGCCAGTAGGTGATCCAGGTGAACCTTCTATCTATTGGTTGACTGAATGATAGAGGCGCAAGCCGCAAACCCAACCGCAAGGAATAAAATTATAAGAAGTCGAAACATAGCTAAATTACATTTTCACAAATTTGCCTAATCTTTAGTATTACAGCGCAAGGTTCCATGCAATGGAGGAGAAAGCACGCCTCGTGCGAGTGATCCGGCATTAGTCATCGGGGATCATATTCAAGGTCTATTGCTTCGATTGTGGTGATTGAGTTTGCCGTATGAACAATGCTTCTTGTCCATAACCCACCCCTCGAATTGCCAAAAACTTTCCATCGGGTGACCAGCCGAACGGTTCGGCGTTGTAATCACTAATCTTCACAAAGCCAACCTGTGCACCGCCCGGCACGGCAAAAAGTATAACGCCGCCATACCCGCCCACGGCGAGCTGCGTCGAATCCGGTTTCCACACCATCGGGCTACTGGCGCCATGGATAGGCAGTTGGATCCCTTGCCCGGACGATCCATCCACCGGCCATAGCCAGACGTTGGATGGGCTGTCATTAAAGCCAAGCAGCCACCTGCCATCCGGCGAAAAACCGAGCATGTGTTGGAAAGGCTCTGACCCAGGTGTGCTGATTAGGTGTTGAAAGGGTAGTTCGTCAACTTTGCCGGTTTCGGAGTGATATAAGCGCAGGGGCAGATAGGTATAAGGCTCTTCGTCAGTGGTAGGGGTGGAGAAGACAAGATGGTAGTGCTGACTGTTGGCAATGAGTGCCGCATTTGCCCACTGAAAACGATGGGGCGATACACCGAACCATTTTGGCGCAATTGGCACAGGTTTCTGTCCAACGGTGATGAGCAATGGCCCCTGGTCCATCGTTTCTGGGATCAAGAATTGGCGCTCATTTAACCAAAGGGGTGTGAGAAACTCATTGCCCTCGTAGAGATGGGCTTGCCATTGAACAGTTGACTCGATCTGGCCGGTATTTAGGTTGATAGCATAGGTTGTCGCCAGCGTCATCTGATCTTTAAAGCGCAGCATTGTTGCCGTAAGATAGTTACCTAGTGGCGACCAGGCAACGGCTGCTCCCAAATTTTGTAGCGATGTTGCCAGTGGGCGCACTGCATGGGCTTGGGGTGTATACAGCCACTGCGTTCGTTCACCGCCCACTACGAATGTGGAGTGGTCTGATTTAGCGCTAATAATAGTGGATACTCGATCCGGAAATAGCATTGTCAAGTTAGTAACTCGGTTGGCACAAGGATTGCTGAGGATGACCACCTGATTGGGCGGCGATGCACGAGTGTCAGTGGCACTAAGAATTTGTCCCATCGCCAGCCAAACAAACGAACGAAAATAGCCAACGCCATACGGATAGGCGCAGGTTTGATTAGTGTTCAAGTTCAAAAAATGTAACGTGCCAGGCGGTAGTTTAAAGTCATTTTTCAACTCTTCGGCAGTGAATGTACGATAAGCCAGCATGTTACTACTAGGTGACCAACTATCTAGCCAAATGCGTGGAGCTGTGAGTATTGGTGTTAAATGAGAATTGTTAATAAATGCAGCTGAGGTGATTGATATTAGGCTAGTTTGACTTACACTTTGGCCGGGTTGTAGTGTCGGGGTTATAGGTGCTAGAATAGCAGATTTAGGTAGTATCAATGACTTTTCTCTTTGATTTATTGATGGACCCATAATCATGCAAGTAATGAACCCAAACGCAATAAGTAAATTTACAGAAATACAAATCATATTTCAATCACCTGTCGGATTTGTTTAATTTTTATTCGAAATTGCTTGCAGACGTCAGGCAACAATCAAGAATTGCGCTGATCATTGCCTGACACAAACTATGTAATCTTCCAGATGAGCTCCTTCGATGCTAGGATCAGAATGTCCACCAATAAAGTGGGGAAGCTGATTGACTTACATTTACACCACAATCAAGGCTAGCACGCGAAGCAATAACCCCTGGTTCAGCACGAATGTCAAAATGTCCATGTGGACTCAGATAGCATAATTGATTTTGTGGAACTTGAGGTACGACACCTAACCCTACAGACCAGATGCTGCCACCACCTTTATTGAGTACTTTGGTGGTGCCATATGGATACACCTGGGCGGCAATATGTCCATAAAAGAGAGTTCCTAACTTCGTGCCACTGGCATTGGCACCTGTAAATACTTCAATAAAATTTCCCTGATCGATCTCGCCTGTAGGCGGACCAGAAGGACTACATACATCACCAAATGTAATTCTGACACTAGCAACTCACGGTTCGGTCATTTTTTGTCGGGCTTTTGAAATTTATGTCCCACTTAGTGGCTTAAAACAGAATGAATTTAGGGGTTGCCTCCCACTTGCCAATCAACGAGATCAAACCCTTTTATAAAGTGGGAGAAAGCCTTGCG
>JBBQBY010000275.1:0-8970 GCA_038318235.1 Caldilineales bacterium | reverse complement strand
CGCCAACGGCGCAGCACCACGGTGGCCAGCCAAGTTTTAGAGGCGCGCGCCCTGCTCGCCACCGGCCATGAAGCGCACGCCCAAAATGTGGCGGATGATATCAGTCAAGCCTATCCGCAAAATATCCTGGCTTTAGCCGGTGCAGCCGAAATTTATACTGGCTTGGGTCGGTTTGAGCAGGCCCAGTTGCTGCTTGACACCTATTTAGTGCGCCGACCCAGTGACCAACAGGCGATTTTGAGATTAGCGCAGTTGGCCCACCAAGCAGGCAACGCCGCGCTGGCTGACGAGTACGTTCAGCGCCTCGGCACTGGCATTCCCACGGAGCTAGACAGCCGGCAGTTGCAAAAGCTGCAAACGCTGCTCGAAGCCTTGGGCAACTTGGAAAGTGTTAAGGCGGTGCAATTAGAATTAGCGCGCCGCCACGACGTAGATCTGCGCGCCTTGCAACAAGCTCTGGCCCCCTTTACCGATACCAGCGTCACCGCCATCGATCCGGCTCAATTGTACAATCAGCTCAGCGGGCCTGAGTCGATCAAAGTGGATCGCCAGGAACTACGGACGATTCAATTAGAAGCGGTGCGTCATTTTGGCTTTATGAAATTGCGCAGCGGCCAGGTTGAAGTCATGGCGACGATCTTGCGTGGCGAATCCATGTTAACCGTGATGCCCACTGGTGCGGGTAAATCGCTCTGTTACCAGTTGCCAGCCCTCACCCTGCCCAAAGCGACATTGGTGATCAGCCCGTTGATTGCCTTGATGAAAGACCAGGTGGAAAGCCTGCCCACCGCGGCCCGCAACCGCGCCACCTTTATCAACAGTACATTGACCGAAGAAGAATTAGTCGAACGGATGGCCGGCGTCGCGCGCGGCGATTATAAATTGATCTACGCTGCGCCCGAACGGCTGCGCCAACGCAAATTCCTACGGGCCTTACGCGAGGCGGGCCTGACCCTCTTTGTCGTGGACGAAGCGCATTGTGTCAGTTTATGGGGGCATGATTTTCGCCCTGATTATCTCTTCATCCAAGAGGCGCGCCGCGAGTTGGGCAATCCAACTGCGCTAGCGATGACGGCCACCGCACCACCGCGCGTGCGCGACGAGATCGTGGATTACATGAGCAACGATAAATTGCTCACCAAGGATCTGCAAGAGAACCCGATCCAGCGACCGCGCGTGTTACTGCTGGATATTTTCCGCAATAACCTCCATCTATCATCGTTACGTTTCCAGAACGAAGAGGACAAACTAGCTGCGTTGCTCAAATTCGTCGCCGAAACGCCCGGCAGCGGGATTGTCTATGTCAACAGCCGTCACAAAAGTGAGTCGCTCGCCTTCGAGTTACGCCAGGTGGGGGTCGCCGCCGAGGCCTATCATGCTGGCCTCGCTGAGCGTGGGGCGGTCCAAGATCGCTTCATGTCAGATCGGACGCGCGTCGTCGTGGCTACCGTGGCTTTTGGCATGGGGATTGACAAGGCCGATATTCGCTTTATTGTGCATTTTCACCCGTCGCGCAGTCTAGCCGCCTATTATCAAGAAGTTGGCCGCGCCGGTCGTAACGGTCAGCCGAGTCAAGGGCTGCTCTTCTACAGCAATAATGACTGGGCTAATCTGCGCCGTTGGGCCAAAGCGGATGAATATGGCGTAGAATTTTTAGAAAAAGTCTATGCCGCCATCGCCACCCAACTAGGTGTAGAAGTTCATGCCGAGCCAGCCCAACAACCAAGCGAGCAAGAAACAGACGATCAGACCAGTCTAGCGGTAATATCGCAGCCGCTAACCGTCATTCCCAACACACAAACCGCGATTGGTCCCGTTGACGCACGGCGCTTGCAACAGGTGCTCAACGCCGACGAAACTATCGTGCGCGTCTCCGTCAGCATGTTGGAGCGCGCCGAGCTGCTCAGTCGCAGCTTTGATATTCCCCAAGAGGTCGAAATTGCGATTGGACGCAAGTTATCCGACGCCGCCAAAAATGATAAAGAATTTATCTATCTGCTCAAAGGATTGGCTTTGGGGCCGGGGCAGAATGCCGTCTTCAAAATTGTTGACATTGCGAATTTCCTAGATTGCTCGCTCCACGAAATCGAAGGCATTTTGTTAGACTGGGAAGCGGCTGGTTATCTGACCCTCAAGAGTGGCAAACGCGCCATGTTGATCGATTTACCACCGCGCCCCGCCGATCTGCGTCAACGGCTGGAGCGCTTGCTCACCCAATCCAATGCGGTTGCGCAACGGCGGATCGACGAGATGATTGGCTATGCGACTGCCGAAACCTGTCGCCACGGCTACATCAGCGCCCACTTTGGCAGCCCGCCGCGCAACCATTGTGAAGTGTGCGATAATTGCACGGGGATTCGACCTGAGTTGCCCGCCGCCAATCAAGCGCCGCTCCATGTACCCGATGATGCCGATATTGAACCGATGATCATCGATTGCCTGATCAGTTTGCCTAAACCTGTGGGACGCGGTGGACTGGCGCGCATCTTGGCCGGCAGTTTGCGGGCGCCGGTGACGCCCGACAAGGCGCGCCATCATGGCCGGCTTAAAGGGCTGGGCGAAGAAACGCTCCTCAATTACATTGACGATCTGCTGGCTGATAATCGTCTGCGCCAATATGAACGCCAGGGTTATATGGTGTTGGCGCCGACCACGCGTGGCCGGACGGAAGGCGAAATCTGGCTGGTCGATCACCCAGAATTGAAGCAGATGGGTGATGCACCAGAAACGCCGGTGGTTGATGCCATCGATACACCGGAAGAAGGCGATAAATATACTCCGCTCCAAAAAACGCTTTGGCTCTGGCGGCGGCGTAGCGCCGAGGAGCTAGGTCAGCCACCTTATGTTATTATGAGCAATGAACTGATGTTGCGCATTGCCGAAACGCGGCCACAGACGATTGATGAATTGGCGGCTTTACCAGGCATGGGGGCGCAGCGGATGCAATATTATGGGCCAACTATTTTGGACCTGATCAAGCTGAATCCAGAACAGGCTGGGGACACGGCGTTGTTGAGCACCCAACGCGAAAACCAAGCCCATACAGCCGATGAGATTAAACAGCGAATCCAAGAAAAGTTACCGTCGGTAACGCCGCAGGTAGAACGGCGCATCTTCTTAAAGTTACAAGAATTTCGCCAGAAGAAGGCGATTACCGAGCGCTCCAAACCTTATCTGGTCGCCGGCAATACACTGATCAAATCGATCGCGCAGACTGCCCCGGCGACGCGTGACGAGCTGGAAAAAATTCTTGGTTTCCGCACCAGCGGCTTTAAGGATGAAGCGGAAAAGATTCTAGCGTTTATTATAGAGGCCCGCGGCTAGGGATTAGTTCACGCCCACGATAGCCGACCGATACAATCCTACGGCAAACTTACATAATTCGTCGACAATATGCGGGGGACGGGACAAAATTTTGTCGTCATCCCCCGCATATTCGATCCCTTCTCTCCATACAGCCGCGGGATTTATCCTCGCCAATCGGGAATGTCAGCGTTTCACTGGCTAATTGTCAGCCTCATGTCATTGCCGTAAGCCGATCCGCCTGCTATAATGATCACATCTCAAGCAGTGAAAACAGAAGCTTGAGCTTGAAACAAAATCTAGACCCATACGTATAAGTTGGCGATTAGATAGATAAAATATTTTTGAACCAACAAAATTTACGCTACCATTCTTAGGAGAAAAATAACCATGGCATCCCTTTTAGAAAAAGTTTCCACCCTGATTTCGGCCAATTTACATTCGATGATTGATAAGGCCTTACAGAGCAACAGCACGGCGGTGATCGAGCAATATATTCGCAATGTAGAAAGCAATCTGGCCGAATTAGAGGATGCAGCTTCGACCGTGGGCGGTGAAGTGAAGAGCATCAACCGCCGTTTGGTGGAACAACAGGCCAAGGCCAGCGAACTGGATCGAGCGATTGATGCGTTCTTAAAAACTGGCAACGAAAGTGCGGCAGTCGCAGCGCAAAGCCAGTTGAACAGCACCAATAAGTTGGTCGACACTTATCAAACCCAGGCCAAGCAGCAGGCGACGGAATACCAAAGCTTGCTCGGTGCCAAGGTCAAGTTGGAAGCCCGCTTGGCGACCATGAAGCAGGAACGTGAACAATTGCAAGCGTTGCTCGACCTGGCCAAGAGCAAAGAGACCACGGTCAAGGCCATGAAAAGCCTGGACGACTTGATGGGCTCCGGCGACAGCGACATCAAACGCATTGCCGATGGCATCTACGCCCGCTTGGACAAGGCCAATACCGCCAGCGAAATGCGCACGGCCAGCCTCGACCAGCAGATGGACGATGTGCTGAACCGCAGCGCCATCGACAATCAACTGGCCGAGCGCAAGCAGAAGTTGGGCTTGACGCAGTAACAGCCCAGTCTATGCGGACGTTAATCCGTCCTCGTCAGCCGTGTTCGGTTATTCGTAAGCGGTGATCAGATTGTGGCGCAGTCCCGGCTGATCGCCGCTTACGAATAACTATTTACTATTTCTCCGCAGACCTCACGCCTTCTGCGAATAACGTCTAGTGAGCGAGCCATTCCATGAACCGCACACGTATTATTTTTGGCGCCATTGTGGGCATTGCCATTTTGATTGTCGGCATTTCGCTCGCCATTCGCGCCGCCAATCCCCAAAGCACCGATGTGGGACTCACCGTCGACAAACCAGCAAGCGTGACGGTACGCATTCTGGTGGCCTTGCCGGTGGAACCGTGGGTGCGCAACGCGGCTGATACTTTTAACAAGGGCAACAACACCGTTGACGGTGTCCCCGTCAAGGTCGATATTGTCGCCGCCGACGGTCTGACGGCATTGAGCCATTGGGACCGCAACGATTACGGCGCTTTGCCCGCCGATACTGATCCAGCGACGCTCAGCGCAGCCGACCGCGCCAAACTAGAGGAGTTCCCAACGGCGTGGATCCCTGATAGCCGCTATCTGGTCGAATTGGCGAACGCTTCTTACAAGGAAAAACTGGGCCGCGACGTCTTTCTGACCGACGGCGAATATCGCGCCCGGCCGATTGCGATCAGTCTCTTTGTGTGGGGGCTTTATGATAGCCGCAGCAAAGTGTTAGAGAAGAAATTTGGTGCGATTGACTGGTCAACTATTCATGATGCCGCCACGGCCAAAGGTGGCTGGCCGGAATTGGGCGGCGACCCCAAGTGGGGTTATTTCAAGTTAGTCGTCCCGAATCCCAGCAAAAATGTGGGCGGTCTGGCCGCCATGATCGCGATGGCTGGCGAATATTACAATCGCACAGATATCACGGTAGAAGATATTACCAAGCCAGAATTTCAGGCCTGGTTGGGCCAACTGATGGGCGCCGTCACTGATTTTAGTAGCGCTAGCGCGTACACGTCAGAAGATTTTGCACTGTTCGGTTACAGTGTGGGTGATGGCGGTCAATTGCTTGAGAGCGACTTGCTGCAAAATATGCAGGGCATTCTGACGCGTTGGGCCGACCCGTTGAACATCTATTATCCGAAATATGTCACCTGGTTTGATTTCCCATTCACCGTCTGGGTGGGACCGGAAACCAGTGCGTTGAAAAAGAACGCTGCGCTTGCTTTTGAGCGTTTTCTTTTGAGCGAAGATCAACAAAAGGCAGCCTTAGTCTATGGTTTACGCCCGGCCAACTCTAACATCGCGGTTGACGCCACGCCCGATAGCTTGTTTATCAAGTGGAAGGATCGCGGTGTACAACCGGTGGTGCCGCGCACAACGGCGATGCGTAGCCCAGATCGGGACGCCCTGCTGACCTTGTTACGCTGGTTTGATCTAAACGTCGCCAAGAGGTAATTATCATGAGCCAAAAGTCGCAGCAGAATGCACGTTCGCCCAAGCGACCGCCAACACCGGCCAACCGACGTACGATCATCTGGGTGGTAATCGGGGCACTCGTGCTCAGCATGATCGTCTGCGGTTCCGGGGTGATCGGGGCAGCCACCTGGGTGCTTGGGAAATTTACAGGCAATGATACCAGCGCAACAGCCGTGCCTAATGCGCCAGCATGGGCCGCCGACAGCGCTGAACTTACGATTGCAGTGTCGCCAGTGATGGCGCCTGTGCTGGAAAGTTTAGCCAATCGTTATAACGATCAGAAACAGCAGACGCCGGACAGCAAAACAATGGTGGTCCATGTTACGGCGCTTGAACCAGAAAAGATGGTACAAGCTGCACTCAAAACGCCAAACTTTCAAGCAATCGCACCCGACAGCAGTTTATGGCTCGACCGACTCGAACAAGCGTGGACGACACAGTTGGGCGAAACCAAGGATAGCCAGGCGCTCCCGATTGGCGAACGGCGTACCAGTACATCAGTTCGCTTTGCCGTCAGCCCAGTCGTGATCGCCACCTGGGAGAGCGTAGCCAAAGAGTTAGGCTGGCCGAATAAACCGATTGGTTGGCAAGATATTCAGCGCAAGGCCACGCAAGATCCTAATTTCAAATGGAACCATCCGAGCACGAATAACGCCAGCGGCTTGCTCGCCACCTTGGCGGAGTTTTATGCCGGCGCGGGCTTGACGCGTGGGCTGACCGAAGAGGCCGCCACCGCGCAAAAGACCCTGGATTATGTGCAGGCGGTTGAATCGACGGTGCGCTTCTATGGCGAAGGCGAAGAGGTGATCACGCAGCGCCTGGCCAGTGAAGGGCGCAACTTTTTAGATGCCTTTGTGGCCCAGGAACGCACCGTAATTGAGTGGAATCGTGCCGGTAAGGGTGAACGATTGGTCGCGATTTATCCCGCCGAAGGTACATTGTGGACGGATCATCCGCTGGCACTGCTCGAACTCGACAGCAATCGCCCCGGCGAGCGCGCGGTGACCAACAATCAACAGTTAACCTTTCAAGCGTTTGTGCAATTCCTGACCGGTTCCGATGCGCAGCAGGCATTACTGACGGCGGGTTATCGTCCGGCCAATTTGGATATTAAACTGGATGCAGCAGGCAGTCCCTTTGCGAACACCGACGCCGTTGACTGGCATCAGCCCCAGACAACCTTACAAATGCCTTCGCCAGCGGTCATCGATGTCGTACAAAATTTCTGGTATTACGCCAAACGCCCCACCAATGTCTACCTGGTTGTCGATACCAGCGGCAGCATGGAAGGCAGCAAATTAAGCCGAGCGCAGGAGGCACTTAAATCGTTCGTGGGCCAGATCAAAGGCAACCGTGACCGTGTTGGGATCGTCGAATTTGGCAGCGGCACCAAAAATTTCACCCCGCTGCGCGTGATCGACGACAGCACCCGCGCCGACACCCTCAATCAGATTGACCAGATGCGGGCTGAGGGTGGCACGGCTTTGATCGACGCCGTTTACAATGCCGTCGCGGATTTGCAGGCGCAAAGTGACAGCAAAGCGATCAACGCGATCGTCGTCATGACCGACGGCATCGAGAATGAAAGCCGTTACAATTTAGACGACTTGCGCACACTGATCAATAGTCAGCCCAATACACGTTTGGTGATTTTCACCATCGGCTTTGGCAGCGACGCCGACGAAGACGTTTTAGGGAACATGGCAAAGATCGGCAACGGCCAATTCCGGCGTGCCGATGAGACGGACATTGAAGAGCTATACCGGATTATTTCAACCTATTTTTAATTGACGAGCTACAATCTACGATTTACGATTTTTGATTTACGAAGATACTTCGCCGACGATGAAGCCTCGTAAATCAAAAATCGTAAATCAAAAATCGCAAACCGATTCCTATGGCTACTATTCGCACTGAGCTTCAAAATAAAGCGCAAAGTGTTATTTTACAATACGCAATTTTCCGCTGGGAAAGTGCGATTGTCGTCGCTGTGACGATTTTATTAACGTTTCTCTTGCCTAGACCTTTCAGTTGGTGGCCGGGCTTTGGTTGGCCGCTGATCGGCGTGATTGGCGTGGTGGCCCTCGTCTATTCCAGCCTGATTGACGCCGACACCAATGCGCGCGTGTTACTCAATCAATTTCAGGAACAGTTTAATCCAGGCACGATCAAAGACAAAGGTTTGCGCCAACAAGTTGAAAATGGCCTGGAGTATCAGCGACGCATCGAGATGCAAGTGCGCAAGCAGCGACCGGGGATGATTCGCGATAAGTTGGAAGAGACGGCCAATCAACTCACCGATTGGTTGAGCAATATCTACCAGTTAGCCGTCCGTTTGGATGCGTATCGCTCAGACGATCTCTTGCTACGCGAACGCGGCGCGGTCCCCAAAGAGATCGAACAGCTCACCGCGCAACAGCGACTGGAAAGCAACCCAGCCGTGAAACAACAACTGCAAGATGTGCTGGCGAGCAAAGGCAAGCATTGGCAGAGCATGCGCGATCTGGACACGCGCATGCAACAAGCTGCGCTGCAAATGGACCAGAGTTTGACCTCCCTGGCCACAATTTACAGCCAAATACAACTGGTTGACGCCCAAGGGATCGAGAGCGGTCGCACCGAACGCCTCCAAGCCGATATTCGCGAACAGGTGGATCGGTTAAACGATCTGGTCAGCAGTATCAACGAAGTATACGATTACAATACCAAAGGGATTGGTACGTAGGAATAAGGTGTAAATGGTAAATGGTAAGTGGTAAATCGAGTTTGTCGGTTGCCAATGCTGATTTACCAACACACTTACTTACTATTTACTACTTACCCATGCCCGCGTGAGGAAACGAATGCGTAAACAAATTCTGCTTACAACGTTGCTCATCATCAGTCTGCTGATCGCCGCGTGCGGTGGTGGCGGCAGCAAAACGCCCACCAAAGGCGAAGTGATTGTCTTTGTCGCCGTACCCCTCAGCGGGGTCCAAGCCAATGCAGGCCAGGCCGTGGCTGGTGGTGTCAAGCTGGCCGCCGAAGAGCTTAACCGCACCGGCGGGCTATTAGGCTACAAAATTGTCGTGCGCGCCTTGGACGATGAATCGAACAATGATGTTGCGCTCAAACAGGTGGATCAAGTTCAGCAAGCGATCAG
>JBBQBY010000274.1:0-8970 GCA_038318235.1 Caldilineales bacterium | reverse complement strand
GTGGGATGATTAACTTAATCACCCCACCGACTGAGCACGGCGCCTTTCTGATAGATATACACCCTGATCGGACGACGAATTTATGAACGCAACATCCGTATCCCAAGCCCCCACCGCCGATCTGCTCATCCGCGCCGGACGCGTCTTTTGTGCCGCCACCGGACTTGATGGGCCGGGCGCGGTGGCTATCCAAGGTGACAGGATTGTGGCTGCTGGTCCACACGTCACGGTAGACGCCAGGCAGACATTAGATTTTCCTGATGCTTTGCTCTTACCTGGCTTGATCGATCTCCACGCCCACCCGGCGGTTGAGGGCTCCAAGTATGGCATCGCCCCGGATCTTCATCTGTTGCCGCGCGGCGTGACCACGGTGCTTTCGCAAGGTGATGCTGGCGCAACTAATTGGCCGCGCTATCGTGCGACCACCATTGATGCCTCGGCCACCCGCGTTCGCCTGGCGATCAATTTGTCTGCGCGTGGGGAAGCGATGCCCGGTGCTTGCCTGGGCGATGTCAATGATATCGACGTTGAAGCTTGTGTGGCTGCGATTGCCGACGGTGGCGATCTGATCTGGGGGATCGCAGTTAATATCAGCGCCATCGCCTGTGGTGACACCGACCCGCGTTTGATTATGGCGCGCGCCCTGGAAGTGGCAGAACGGACGCAGCGGCCTTTGCTCTTTGGCAGCCGACGCACCCCTGATCTGACCCTGGCCGAGCAATTGGCCTGGCTGCGTCCCGGCGATGTATTGACCTATTGTTTCAACGATTTTAATGATCAACTGGACGCGCTCGTGCGCAATGGCGTCGTGCGTGAAGAGGTGTGGGCGGCGCGTGATCGGGGCATTCTTTTTGATGTGGGGCACGGGATGCAGTCGTTTAGCTTTCCTATCGCCGAAGTTGCCATCGCCCAAGGTTTCTTGCCCGACACGATTTCAACTGACCAATATGCGCGCCATGTTGGTTCCATTCCACAACATGACTTGGCGCGCACGCTCTCCAAATTTTTGGCGATTGGCATGCCTGAACATGAGGTCTGGGCGCGCGTCACGCACAGTCCGGCCCAAGTGCTTGGCCTGGCCGACGAAATTGGCACGCTGGCGCCCGGTGCGTGTGCGGATCTGGCCGTGCTGCATTGGAACCCGACCGCGCTACCCTTGCGCGATGTTAATGGGGTTGAACGTCCCGGTGGCTGCTGGGAACCACTGCACACAGTGCGCGCCGGCCAGCTGATCCAAGCGTCGGGCTAAATGCTGACTTGTCGCCAAATCAGCAAAGCGTTGCGCATGGCGGGTGGCAATCCAGATGGTTCACCATTCGCCATGCGCAACGTAAAATATTTAAACGATTCTACTTTCGACAACGCTGTTCTAACGATCGCCTTATTGATGAAAGGAATGCGAGCATGATACGAGTTGGCTTTATTGGGCTTGGTGGCATGGGGTTTCACCAGGTCAAAACGTTTGTTGGGGTGGCTGGGTGTCAGGTGGCGGCGGGGGTGGATCCATCCCCGCAAATGCGCGCCCGCTTTGCCGAGGCTTTTCCCGACGCCAAAGTCTATGATTCACCGGAAGCACTATTGGCGCAGCCGGTGATCGACGCGGTGGTGATTGCCGTGCCGACCGGCCATCATCAAACCGTGGCTTCGGCCATGTTGGCGGCGCGCATTCCTGTCTTATTGGAAAAGCCGATGGCGCGCACGGTGGCACAGTGTCAGCGTTTGATCGATGATGCGGAAAAAGCCAATACCTTATTGATGGTCGCGCACTGTCGCCGCTTTGATGCCTATTGGAAGTCTTGGGGTGAATATGTAACGACGGGCAAACTAGGCAGCCCGGTGCTCTGGCGCGATGTACGCGCCGGTCACGCACCCGGCAGTTGGTTTATGGACGAGGAGCTAGGCGGCGGGCCGTTGATCGATGGGGCTGTCCACAACTATGATTTCGCCAACTGGATCTTTGGCGAACCTGAAAGCATCCTCTCCAGCTCGATCAAAATGGATCCCAACGTCAGCGCGATTGACACCGGTTCTGCCGTGATCCGCTACAAGGCCGGCCACCAACTGCTCCTATCCTGGAGTTGGTCGGTCAAGGGCACCACCTTGCACGATATCCTGGGCCCCCAGGGCTTTATTCAGTTTGGCACCGGCGGCCTGTCCGTGCCAGAGGAAGAAAAAGGTCTCTATCAATACTGCTGCTTTACCGATAAGGACGGTCAACAAACGTTGATTAAAGCGCCCGCCAAGCCGGATATGTATACCAACCAGGCCGAGCACTTCCTCGCCTGTGTGCGAGGCGAAGCCACCTGTGAGTCCCCTGGCACCCAAGCGATCAAAGCTGTGGCCGTGGCCGAGGCGATTCTCCAGGCCGGGCCAGAGGGGAAGGCGCGGGCTATTTCGTGGTAATTGGTGAGATTGAGAGATTAGGCGATTAGGCTTTTCTAGGCTTCCAATCTTCCTAATCTCCAATCTCTAATCCCTTGGAAGCTGTCTGAAAAGTAGCGTAGGTGCGGTTTGTAACCGCACGTTCTTGGGTAGATTACAGGCTTGTGCGGTTTGTAACCGCACCTACGCAATCACCGATCTATCATTTCAGACCGCTTCTTAGACAAAATCTCATCAGCAAGGAAATTAACCATTATGCAAGTAGGTATCAGCCAATTGATTGCCGGCGACATGCCGCTCAGCGATTTTTTACAACAATCCGCCGCCGCGGGTTACGAAGTGGTGGAATTATGTATGCGGCGCCAAGGCGACTTGACGCCTGCCAGCCAACCTGACCAACTGGCGCAGATTGTCACGGACGCGCACGCGAATGGCTTGGCGCTGGTCTCGATGACCCATAGCCATTGCACGGGCAACTTGCTAGATTCCGGGGTGCCACAGCAGACCAGCATTCGCGAGACCGAAGTTGGCCTACGCGCCGCCGCGGCGATGGGCATCGGCTGTACGTTGCACACGCTTGGCTCCCTGCGTTCTGATCTCTATTATGATGACGCTTATCGCAACGCGGTGCAGGCACTGAAACAGATCGCCGAAACTGCCGAGCAACTGAAGGTGACCCTAGCGGTGGAATTTGTCTGGAACGGCTTCCTCTTCAGCCCGCTGGAGATGAAACATTTCCTCGACGAAGTGAATAGTGCGTATATTGGTTTCTATTTCGATCCCGGCAATATGGCCGTCTTCCAATATCCCCACCACTGGGTGCGTATTGTTGGTAGCCACATCAAAATGGTGCACTTGAAAGATTGGCGCGGCCGCGCTTTGAACGGTGGTTGGCCCGCGTTGCTGGCCGGCGAGGTGGACTATGTGGCCATGAACCGGGAACTGCGGGCGATCAATTACGATGGGCCGATGATCAGCGAAGTGCCACCCGACCTCGCCTCTTTTGCAGAGACCGCCGCCTCCATTCGAAAGATCATTGCAATGTAAAAAGCCGATCGTCCGAACCTTCTTACGCAAGAAAAGCGGTTACACAGAGCACACAGAGATGGCACAGAGCACGCAGAGAAACGGCAATAACGGCTGGCTTTTCTTTTGTGTCCTCTGTATTGTCTCTGCGCACTCTGTGTAACCGCTTCTTCCCGCGGCTTTCGCTACCTCTATTTATGCTACAATTTCAGATTATTTGCTGTATATCGCATTCGCTTTCACGGTGTCGGGGCGTCCTCGCGCAAAAGACCGGCTTGCTTTAGGTCTGACCAGAGCGCGGCGGGGATTGGCTGTTGCAGCAGCGCGACATTCGACTGGACGTGGGCTGGCCCCAACGCCCCTGGAATGAGCGCGGCCACTACGGGGTGGGCGAGCAAAAATTGCAAGGCCGCGGCTGGCAGCGGCGTCTGGTGGCGTTGGCAAATCGCTTCGATCTGGCGAGTCTTTTCCATGATTTCGTCCGAGGCTGGCGCATAGAAGTAGCGCGCACCGGGGACAGCACCCGTCGCCAAGATGCCTGAGGCGAAGACTGCGCCAATAATGACGCTGACGTTGCGCACAGCACATAACCCAAACTCGCTTTCCAACATGCCCTGTGTCAGTAAATTATACCCAAAGGCGACGAGAAAGAAATCCAGATCGATCAGATCGAGAAAGCGCGGGATCATGCCCAGTTCGTTAATACCCGCGCCGACGCCTTTGATCTGTTTGGTGGCGCGCAATTCTTCCAATGCGCGCCAGCCACTGGTGAAGAGTTGGCTCAGGTAGGCGTTGACCCGCGCTTCGTTTTTGTGGAAGTAGAAGTCCAGATCGTGAATCACCAACAGATCAACCGACGGTAAACCGAGGCGCTGTAAACTGTCTTCATACGAGCGCATGATGCCGTCGTAGCTGTAATCATAGTCAAATTCGAAGGGCAGCCCACCGACCCAACCTGCTTTGTCGAAGGTAGCTAGGTTGCGCGGCGCACGGAAAACTCGACCCACTTTGGTCGAGATCACAAAGTCTTGGCGCGGCTGCTGGCGCAAAAAATGCCCCACCCGATGTTCACTTTTTCCATAACCATAATAGGGGGCCGTGTCGAAATAGCGGACACCGGCGTCCCAGGCGGCTTGTAAGGCCTGTTGCGCCTGTTCCTCACTGATGGCTTCAAATAGATCACCGAACGGAGCGCCGCCAAGCCCAAGTTGGGTCACCTGCGCTGTGGTTTTACCAATCTGGCGTTTCTCAAACATCGTCATTTCCTCTTTCTCTTTCTCTTTTTCTTTTGGTTTCAAGGGTTGTTATGCACGCAAAGGCGCGACTCGACTGAGCGTTCGCGCCCAATGGGCACCCGGCTCACGCCGAAGTCTCGTCGAACGTCAAAGGGCGCAAAGAAAAACCAGAGAAGCTTCATCCACTTTGCGGTCTTTGCGTGAGACGCTCTTTTGTTTGTCTTGTTCTACCCTTTGGGCAGTTGGCCGACTGGGCGTTCTGCCGACGGGCGGAAGTCGGGCACCTGGAGCAGGCGGCTGCCGCGTGCAATCGACTCGGCGGCCAAAATCGCGGGCGCCGCGATGTCCATGGCTTTATACACATCAAATGCCAACGGCGTGACGCCAAGCACGGCGTCGCGAAAGGCGGCGTGTACATAATAATCCATGTCACTGTGCCCACTGCCGCGGGCTTCTGGTGGAGCGTCCGTGCGCTCATAACGCCAGTCCACATCTGTCTTATCGTGCATTTGCACATGGTCAAGCCAGAGCTTGGGTTTGTCTTGGCCCGCACGCCGCCATTCTAGCGCACCCCGTGTGCCGATCACTTGCAACCAATGTAGATCATGGCCGGGGTGCGGCTGGGCAAAACTGCACAGCATGCGCATCACTGTCCCTTTGGCCGTTTTCAGCAGCGCCACCTGCACGTCGGGCGAGCTCAATTCTGGATGCGCATAGCTGGGGGAAGCCGTGCTCATGGCGACCACCTCGACGACGCGATCATCTAGTACCTTGAGCATGGGGCTTAGGTCATGCACCATATAATGAATGGGCGGCATGTGATAGAGCCACGTAGGTTGCGCCTCGGGATGGGCGGCCAGCTCATCGGGTAGATAAAACTCGCCGGTTTGCGGATCTTGGAAGGACTTTTCGACATAATAATGCAAATATTGGCCTTCGCAGTAGGTAATCTGACCTAACTGGCCTTCGGTGACTAATTGGGTCCAGCCATCCACATAACCGGCATAGCGCACCTGTTCAGCTAGTTGATAGACTTTCCCCGATCGTTCCTGGGCCACGACGATTCGCCAGCAATCCTCCATGCTGTGCGCCGCCGGCACTTCAGAATTGACATGTTTGCCTGCTTCCAGCGCCTGGGCTGCCAACGCCCCCTGCTCCTGGCAGCGCACGGTTAACGCAATCGCATCCACGTTGGGGTCGGCCAGCACGGCGGCATAGTCACTGTACGTTTTGACGCCCTGCGGGTCTTTTACCTGGGCCAGGGCCGATGCATGTAATGCCTCGATTGGGTCACAGATGGCTGTGATGCGATAGCCTTTCATGCGCTGGAGCAATGGGATCCAACCATGTCTGGCGCGTGCGCCCAAACCAACGACGGCAATACGAATTTCGTCCATGAAGTTGTTCCTGTCAAAAGTGGGTGGAAGATGATTTGGCTGTATGTTATAAAATAGGCATTACAAACTTGAGTGATTAGGCAAGTAAGCACGATCAAGCTTCTCGTATCGCGCGTGATTTTAACGCTCCTCGCTACTGGTCACTCTGAAATGGTAACATGGGCAAAATCGTTCGTCAACTGACAAAAATTATCAGGATGCAGCCCAGACTCTAGGGGGAAATCTTGTCTGTGGAGTGGTAAGTCAAACAGTACGACGAACAACGCTTCCGGGCAGGAAATGCCCGACCAGGCACTGAACGAATCAAGCCTTCCCGGAAGGCGGATGACCACCAATCAGCCATTCATCGTAACGGCTAACCCTACCCGCGCCCTAGGGGCTCCCGCTCCCCTGGTAAGGGAGGGAACTGGCGCAGGACGCGCGCAGTGCATAATCTATCCCGTAACAGTTCCTCCCCTGTTTGGGGGCGGGTGCCCTTTGGGCGCGGAGGGGGTGGCTTGGTCGTTACCATTCACCGTAGGATCTTCCGGGAAGCGGTCATGACCCCGCTGGTTAACGAACCAGGCTTTGACCGCTTCCCGGAAGATCGGTACTATCCTAAAATCTGGGATGCACCCAATTATCACGTTTTTAGCCAAAAATTACCACACCCAGTGCCGTGAGACAAACACCAGATTTCGCAAGATCTCGCACTCTATGATAAATTGCACGCGCACATTGCTTGCTCTGGAATCAATCATCACGTTCGTTAGGATCTTCATGCCATTGACCTGTTCCACGATTTTCGGCGCCGTCTGTGCCATACAGCTATGTTTATCAGGGGCAAGCGGGCGTCATTTTGCCCGTCACTTGGGAAGGGCCTGACCCGATGGCGAAACGGCTTTTGATCCGCGCTCAGCCACTCTTTCTAGGCGTTGCCGTCATTTTTATCGGGTTTTTGCTGCGCAGTCAATGGGCTACGCTGCGCAACCATAGTTGGCGCTTGCACGGCGGTTGGCTACTGCTATCCGGCCTGTTTATGCTGGCGAGTTGGAGCCTGGAAGTTGGCATTTGGCAACATTTGCTCCGTCTGGTGGGTGGGCGTCTGCCTTATCTGGCCGCACTGCGCATCTGGTTTCTAAGCGCAATTGTCCGATATATTCCCGGCAATATCTGGCAGCCGCTGAGTATGACAATCTATTGCCAGAGCTACAATATTCGTCCCGAAGCCAGCTTTACCAGTGTGGCGCTTTACCAGGCCGTCAATCTGCTGGCCGTGGCACCAATTGCCGCCCTCTATTTTCCCTTGACCGGCAATTGGGGCCTGTTGACAAATTTGCTCAGTGCCTTTGCCCCCTGGTTGATTGGTGTGGGATTGCTGCCTGTCATTCTCTTCTTGGCGCGCCCTGGCTGGCTGATGGCCTGTATCAATTGGGTGCTGCATAAAGCTGGCCGCCAACCCTTGACGACGCGCCTGGGCAGTGGTGAACTACTCCGTTTGCTTTTTATCACCGCGTTCAACTGGGTGCTGTGGGGCGCATCTTTTGCGGCGATCACCTTTGCTTTGGGTGATTATACTCGTGGACAAATGCTCGCTCTGACGCCGCATCTGATCGCCGTCTATGCGATTGCGTATGCGATTGGCTTTATCAGCTTTATTACGCCCAGCGGTTTGGGCGTGCGCGAAGGGGCTTTCTACCTGTTGCTCGTGCCGTTGATGGATGGCGGGGTCGTGACCGTCGCTGCCCTGGCGATGCGGCTCTGGACGATGTTTGGCGAAGGCATCATGGCTTTATTGAGTGCCATCGTTGGCCGTTTCTGGCCGCGAGAAGCCGTTGAAGGAACCCTGCGCGGTGAACCAACTTAACGCTTCCACAGCGGGAGCACGCCTCCGCAACTTGGGCCTGATCGGCCTGATCCTAATCGCATTTGCCCTGCGCATCTACAAACTCGATGCCCAGAGTCTTTGGTATGATGAAGGCGTGACCGCGGATGTGGCGCAGCGCGGTATCGGCGAGCTTACGCAGTGGACGGCGAATGATATTCAACCGCCGCTCTATTACTATGTGGTGGCTGGCTGGGGGCGGCTGGCGGGCTGGAGCGAATGGAGTTTGCGTTTTCCTTCGGCCTTTTTTGGCACGTTGACTGTCCCGTTGCTGGTCATGTTCGCCTTGCGCCTAAGCCGGCGTATGAATGGGGCGCTGCTTGCTGCGTTGTTGACCACATTCCATCCACTGTTGCTCTACTATAGCCAAGAAGCACGCATGTACGCACTGCTGACGACATTGGGCGTACTGGTCGGTTATTGTGGATTGCGGCTGGCTGATAACACAAAAGACCGGCGCTTTTATCTGCTTTATAGCTTGACCGCAGTTGCCGCCATCTATACCCATTATTTTGCTTTCTTTCTGCTCGCTGGGTTCGGTGGGACTTTTCTCTTTGCGCAATGGCGTACCTACGGTCGCCATATGCTGCCAGCCACACGCGGTTTTCTGCTGGCCAACCTGTTGGTGCTCGTGCTTTATCTGCCCTGGTTCACTGCGCTCTTTACGCGTCTGGCCGTAGATGCCAGCTATTGGCAAGGACAATTAAAGCTATGGGAAGCCCTGCGCAGTGTCGCCATCAGCTTTACCAGCGGCCAAACCGTCCAGGAGACGCAGGCCATTCCGCTGCTTATTCCCTATGCGTTTGTGACCCTGCTGGCGTTGCTCTCGCTGATCTGGCAAGCACGCAGCGAGCGCACATTCCGCACGTTAACCTACGCATTGCCCTGGCTGATTCTGCCCGTCATCGCCGTCCTTATATTAGCTTCGTTCGCCCCCAAATTTAATGCTCGTTATGTGATGATCGCGCTGCCGGGGCTGATTTTGGTGTGGGCGGTGGGTTTTTCAAAGCAGCTAGAGCATAGAGATTCCATTCACAGATCCCTATTGACGAATCTTTACTCTCTG
>JBBQBY010000273.1:0-8990 GCA_038318235.1 Caldilineales bacterium | reverse complement strand
ACCTATCATATTCTTTAGAGCAGCTATGCATAAATTCACGGCCTGCTTTATAAACCATGTTAAAGCACGTTAGTTCCCAGTATCAACCCGTTTCGGGAGCCCTAGGGCGCGGCGGATTAGTTCGTTGGGGAACGGGAGGTGAGCGACAAGCAGACAAAATTCCTTTTTAAGCTTTTCGGACAACACGATCTCTAATCAATTCACCCGTAAGGAGCATAAGATGTCTACTCAGCTATCACGTAGAACGCTTTTGAAAATGGCCGGTATCGGCACAGTTGGGGCTTTCATCGCCGCCTGTACAGCCACCACCGCGCCAGGCGCACCGGCTGGGGCAGGCGCTGCCCCGGCCGGTGCTAAGTCAAAGTTGATCTTCTCCAGTTACACCTGGTCGGGCTATGAAGCAGCCATGAAGAGTGTCATCGATCTGTGGCAAAAAGAGCATCCTGATGTCGAAGTAGAAGGGCAATTTATCCCCGAAGACTACTGGACAAAGTTGCAGACCCAAGTGGCCGGTGGCACGCCACCAGATGTCGGCATTGCAGATTATGGCCGGTTGCTCACCTATGCGAAAAGTGGAATTTTGTTGTCGATCGATGACTACCTCCAAGTCGACAAATTTTCGGTAGAAAAGATGTTGCCTGCCGCAGTGGCGCAGTATCGCTGGCAAGAGGGCGATTTTGACAGCGGTGGCAAGGGTGGCAAGATGTACGGTTTGCCCAGCGATGCTCAATGCCAGATCATCGCCTATAACAAGAAGATGTTCGACGCCGCAGGCGTGGCCTATCCCACCGATGACTGGACGTGGGACAATTTAGTTGAGGCCGGCAAAACGATCACCAAAGCCGATCAAAACATCTGGGGCATGCGGATGATCGACCCAGGCATTTTGACCAAAGGCAATTTTCTCTTTTCGGCTGGAGGCGCCAGTCACAGCGCCGATTTCAAAAAGTCCATGCTGGATGCGCCTGAGTCGGTCGAAGTGTTCAAGTGGAATTGGGATCTGGCCTATACGCACAAAATTGCTCCAGCGCCTGGCGCCCTAGCCCAGACCAATCCTTTCATGTCAGGTCAAGTGGCGATGGTCGTGGACGGCGTTTGGTGGATCTCCGACTTTGCGACGATTAAAGATTTTGAATGGGACATTGCCTTGTTCCCCAAACACCCCAAGACCGGCAAGCGCACAACCAGTTTGGAATCTGACGGCTGGTGGATCTTTAAAAATACCCAAAACCCAGATATGGCGTGGAGCTTGATGAAATACCTGGTTGACGAGGCTGGCCAGAAACGCTTTAGTGATCTAAATTATATCATTCCCAGCTCCTATGGGGATGTAGCGAAGGCGTGGTACAACCAAGCGCCGCCCGCCAGCCGCCCGAAGGCGCTGGAGAACATCCTGCAGGATTCGGCCAAGGTGGATTACACCTATTTTGACTTCTTCAACACCTTTGATGCCTACCGTCCGTCGATCGAAAAAGCTTATGCCGATGGCACACCCATCGAAGCGGCGATGACGGAAGCGGCGCAAATTCACACCGAAGAATTGACAAAGTCGTGGGCAAAGTTTAGCCAGGCGTAAAGGCAGTAAATGGTAAATAGTAAGTAGTAATTGGTGCATGGTGACCAGCCACGATACCCTAGTCACTACTTACCATTTACCATTCGCAACCAAACCCGCTAGCCGCCTTGATCGCTCTAATGAGGAAGCGCATGACCATGAAAAAATCAACCTTTAGCACGCGCCAGCGCTATGAAGAAAGGCTGGCCTGGTTGTTTGTTTTGCCGGTTGCCCTGGGGATTGCGATCTTTCAGGTCTATCCAACGGTGTTTTCGCTGTACGCCAGCCTAACCCAATGGAATCTACTTACTCCGCCGCGCTGGGTGGGAATGCGCAACTATGTCGAACTGTTTACGACCGACCGTTTCTTTTTCCAGACCATGCGCAACACGGGCGTCTATACCCTTGGCGTCGTTGTCCCGGCCATGATTCTGGCCTTGGTCTTTGCGATCCTGCTGAATCAGGAGATCCGCGGCAAATATCTATACCGCGCCATCTATTTCATCCCCGTGATTGCGCCCGCGGTGGCCGTTGCGTTGCTTTGGGGTTGGCTCTATGAGCCGAATTTTGGTCTGATCAACTCGGCGCTGCGTGTGGTCGGCATCAAGGGTCCAGCCTGGCTAGGCAACACCAAATGGGCAATGACGGCGGTGATCATCGAGTCGATTTGGGCGGGGTTGGGGTTTACGATTGTGATTTTCCTGGCGGGGCTTCAGGGCATTGGGCGCGAATATTATGAAGCAGCGTCGATTGACGGGGCGGGGTTCTTCCGTCAATTCTATTCGATCACCCTCCCGCTGCTGTCGCCCGTCACCTTTTTTATCCTGGTGACCAGCGTAATCGGCTCGTTTCAAGACTTTACCGTGCCCTTTATTATGACTGGCGGTGGACCAGCCGGCGCGACGCAGTTGGTGGTGATGTATCTCTATGGGCTCGCTTTCCGGCTGCAGAATATGGGCACGGCCTCGGCGGTGGCGTACGTCGTCTTTCTGATCATTGTCAGCTTGACGGCCCTAAACTTTATGCTCGCCCGCCGCTGGGTCTTTTATGAGGAGAACGTATGAGTGAACAAACCGTGGCGCTTGCGCCCGCACGCCAGAGCCAAACTAGTTTTGATACCCAACTCAAAGCTAAAAAGTTTCTTACCAGCACCTTGACGCATGGTATTTTGCTGCTGATGGCAATCTTGATGATCTTTCCGCTGCTTTGGCTGGTCTCGACCTCGCTCAAAGAACCGAGCAAACAGATGATCTGGCCGCCACAGATCATCCCTAGTCCGCTCTATCCGCAAAATTATGTCCAACTTTTTGTGATCGCGCCGATGGAATTATATCTCTACAACAGTTTTAAGGTGACCATTCTCTCGGTGATCGGCACCTGCTTTTCATCGTCACTGGCGGCCTTTGCCTTTGCCCGCATGCGCTTTCGCGGTAGCAATGCGCTCTTTTTCATTTTGCTCGGCACGATGATGCTACCCTATGCCGTCACGGTGATCCCCACCTTTACCGTGATGCGCCAGTTGGGCTGGCTCGACACCCATTATCCACTCTTTGTCCCAGCTTTTTTTGGCAGTGCCTTTAACGTTTTTCTGTTGCGCCAAGCCTACAAATCGATCCCCCAGGATCTCTTTGATGCCGCGACGGCGGATGGCGCTGGTTTCTTTCGCATCTACTGGCAAATTTTTGTCCCGCTGGGCATGGCCGCCTTGGTGACGATTGCGATCTTTGCTTTTCTGGGTTCCTGGAACGATCTCTTCAGTCCGCTGATCTATTTAAGCACGCAAGAGAAGATGACGGTCGCGCTGGGGTTGGCCTATTTACGCGGGCGGGCAGGCACCGGCGTCGGCACAATCGGCATCATCATGGCCGGCTCGATGCTTGTCAGTATCCCCATGCTGCTGCTGTATGGCTTTGGGCAACGTTATTTTATCCAAGGGTTGGCCCGCACTGGTTTGAAAGGCTAAAATGACCCCTCCCTAGACCTCTCCCCCCGCCCTCCCCTGCTGGGAGGGAGCCTGTCACGGGACAAAACAAGTGACTTCGGCTGTCCCTCATCAGTTCCCTACCAGTAGAGGAGCTGGAGCCCCTTGGGCGCGGGAGGGGTCAGGCCTGGGGTATTTTTACATTTATTGACAATGGAGATAACAAACAATGGCGCGTGTATTTGGTGAAACAGAGATGCAGTATTTTAGTGAAGTGCTGGCGAGCGGTCAGCTCGGCTGGCGCGAAGGCGGACTGGTAACCCGCTTTGAACAGGCGTTTGCGCAGAAAGTGGGCTCCAGTTATGCCATCGCCCGCAACTCAGCGATGTCAGCCTTGGCCGAGGCAGTCAGCATCAGCGGCGCGGGGACAGCTACCGAAGTGATCTGCGACCCGATGGTGCAATTTGGCGCGATTGCCACGATCTATTTCAACGCGGTGCCGCGCTTTGCCGATGTAAAACCGGACACGTATTTAATGGACCCCGCCTCGTTGCGTGCCAACATTACCAACAAGACGCGGGCGGTGATTGTCACCAATTTGTGGGGCATGTGCGCCGAGCTCGATGAAATTCGGCGGATTTGTGACGAGCACAAGATCTTTATGATCGAAGATTGCGCCCACAGCATTGGCGCCACCTGGCAGGGCAAACACTCGGGCACGTATGGCGACATGAGTTGTTTTAGCTTCCAACAGGGCAAACATATGACCACCGGCGACGGCGGCATGATGACCACCAACCGGCAAGATCTATACGAGCGGCTCTTTGATGAATGGTCCTTCGGTGAATCACCTTCGTTTATGACGCTCAATTTCCGGATGAACGAAGTGACCGGTGCGGTCGGTTTGGCCCAGTTGCAACGGATTGACGATTATCTGGCCGAATACACCAGCAATCTACACACTTTCAATGCCGCCATCGAAAATTGCGCCTGGTTGCGGCCGCGCCATGTCCCCGCCGATGCCGGACAGACCGGTTATATTTGGGCCTGCACTTGGGCCGGCGAGCAACATAATCTGGAGCTTGAACGCTTCAAACAAACGATCAAAGAGCTTGGTATCAACTTACGTTTTGGCTTTATCGGCAAGCCCGCCTACCAGTTTGATCTATTCAACGGTTCAACCGCCTATAACCATGCCGATTGTCCAGTCCGTTGCCCGCTCTACACCAGCACCAGCGATTACCGCTATCACACCGGGCTCTGTCCCGTGGCCGAAGATCTGATGCCGCGCATTATTTCATCGAGTTTGGTGGAAGTGCCACCCGACGATGTCAAACGTCGCGCCGATCTGTTGCACCAAGCCATTAGCATCACCGAACGCGGATAAATTTTAAAATACACATATAATCGCACGCAAAGGCGCAAAGAACGCAAAGAGCGTTTCATAACCTTTGCGTTCTTTGCGCCTTTGCGTGCGTAAGGTTTTTAAAGGAGGAATGTATGGCCGTAAAGGATATCGGCATCGGCGTGATTGGTGTTGGCATGGGCGCGAATGTCTTGCCGATCAACCACGACCCCAACTCGCGCTTAGAAGTGCGCGCCGTCTGCGCGCAGACGGCAGAACGGGCCAAAAATGTGGCGGAAGCCTGGCAACTGCCTTTCTGGACCACTGAATATCAAGCGCTAATTGCACGCCCAGACATCGACGTAGTGGCGATTTACTCGCCCGATCATCTACACACGGAGCATGCCAGCGCCGCCTTGACCGCTGGTAAACATGTAATTTGCACCAAGCCGATGTGTACCAGCGTAGAAGAGGCGGCCGAACTGATAAAATTGGTCGAGCAGACTGGACTCAAATTCCTGGTCGGCCAGACCATGCGCTTTGACCCCGAATTTTCCGGTGCGAAACGCTTGTTCGATGATGGCGATTTGGGCGAGATTATCTTCGCCGAAGCCCATTATGTCCACGACGCGCGCGGCTTCTTTCCCCTGACACCCTGGCGGTTGCAAGCACCGCAGGATTTGATGTTTGGCGGCGCGTCGCACCCAATTGATCTGTTACGCTGGTTTCTGGGCGACGTAGAAGAGGTACATGCCTATGGACGTAAGGGCAATCTGACGCCGGATTATCCATACGAGGATAATTATCTGATCAATCTCAAATTCAAAAACGGTGTGATCGCGCGCGTGCTAGCCGCCTATGGTCTGGTCGAGCCGCCCATGCCCATGATGGGCCTGGGGTTGTATGGCGCCAAAGCCAGTCTGCACGCCGATTTTACCGACCAACAGGATGGCCATCTCAAGGTAGTTTATGACCAACAAACGCAACACACCTTAGCCAATACCGTTTTCCCGGCGGAAACCGAAGGCACATTGGGCCATGGACAAGGGGTCATGCGTTATCTCCAGCACTTTGAGCAGTGTCTCACCGAGGACTTGGCGCCGTCGCCCAGTGTGCGCGATGGCGCCAAATCGATCGCCGTCTGCGCCGCAGCCTGGGCATCGATTCGCCAGGGCGGTGTGGTCAAGGTCCAGACTGATTTTTAAAACAATAATGTTGGCAGGAGGCAAGATGAGGGTTGGCATGGTTGGTCTGGCGGCATTGTATTGGCCGCTGGCAATGGGCAATGGTCTGCAAAATCGCGATGGCGTTCAATTCCTGAGCGCGGCGACCCTTGGCGTCAGCGACGCAGCGATCGAGGCAACCTTGGGCATGACGCCAGCCGCCTATGCCGAGCGCTTTCAGGTCAAACTTTATACTGATGCCACAGAGATGGTGGCCAGTGAACAGTTGGATACAGTGGTGATCATCGCGCGCCATACAGAACATGCCATGTGGGCGGAACGCATGGCGGCCTTGGGTGTCAACATTTTTATTCCCAAAACCTTTACAACCACAAGCGAAGACGCCGAACGCGTTGTCCAAGCGCAAAAACGTTATGGCGTGCAGATTGCCGTGGGACCGAGTCCCCGCTTTCTGCCGCCGATGATGGCCGCCAAACAAGCGATTGCGCAAAATCGCATTGGCAAGCCGTTTGCCGTGCGTATTTGTCATCATCACGGCGTGATTGATGTCTTTAACCAGCAGGATTGGTATCGTGATCCAGCCGAGGGTGGCCCCGAACTTTCACTGGGCTGGTATGGCATTGATCTCGCGCTCTATTTGTTGGCAGATCAGGCAAAAACCGTTTTTGCCCAATATGGCAATTTTACCAGCCCGGACAGTCCATTCATGGATTGTGGACGGATTGAGTTGCGCATGGTGGGTGGGAGCATGGCCGCGTTTGATATGTATTTTTGCAATCGATTTGCCTATCCGTCCTGGCAATTGGAGATCGTAGGACCGCAGGGCGTGGTCAGCATTCACCGCGTAGAAGGCGATGCGCGCAAGACTGTGGTCAGCCTGGACAGCACCACTGGCTATGAGCTTTTGCCCTTACCCGATCAGACACCCGGCTGGGAAATGTTTTGGGTCGATGATTTTCTGAATGGGCGCGCACCGGCACTTTCGGCAGCCACGGCCAAAGAAATCACCGAGATTGCGTTGGCGGCGCGTGACTCAGCCCAGCAAGGGCGAGTAGTTTCCCTATAGATCGTAGGTCATCCCTTTTAGGGTGACAATCGTTCGGATAGCGACCATTGTCACCCTAAAAGGGATGACCTACAATAACCTAGCAAATGAGATATGTGATGGCCGCCTACGAAGAACGTTTAGCCCCCGATTTAATCCTGCGCACAGTGCGTGACGAACACGATATCGACCGTTTTGCGGACTTCAACACAAAAATCAACGATGCAGCGCAGGGGGCGACGTGCGCCAATTTGCTGCGTCATCACCCGGCGATCCACTATGATGATTTTATGTTTGTCGAGGACGAACAGAGCGGGGAAGTAGTTTCTACGATCTGTCTGATCCCTTGGCGCTGTTTGTACGAGGACATTACCCTGAATGTAGCCATGTTGGAGATGGTGGTCACCCATCCCGACTATCGGCATCGCGGGTTGGTACGCACACAGATTGGACGTTTCCACCAAGTGGTCAACGAGCGGCGTTTTGACCTGAGCATCATTGAAGGGATTCCCTACTATTATCGCCAATATGGCTATGCCTATGCCACCGATCACGCGCGCAGTGATTCGCTGCCAGCGTGGCAGATTCCTGCGCCACCAGCGAATCAACCACCCCTCTATCAATTACGGCCAGCCGTCTCGGATGATATACCGATCCTGACTGAACTTTATCAGAAAAGTATAAAAAACCTGAGCCTCGCCACCCTACGCAGTCCAGATTATTGGCAGTTTTTGCTGCAATGGGCACAGTATCCCGTGCAGATGGTGGAGGATCTGCGCACGCAAACCGTCGTCGGTTATGTCTACGCCTTGGCGAGCAAACGGGGAATCAAAGTGCTAGAGAGCGGTCTGCTGGATTATGCCGCCAGCCTGGCTGTCTTGCAGCAGTTCAAACAAGAAACGCATGGAGAAATCCAATTAGGTTGGCCGCAGAGCAATCCGCTGGTGCAGATTGCTCGTAGTTTGGGCAGTGTGCCGATCCCAGGCGACCAATGGTTGTTACGCATTCGTGATGTCGCTAGTTTTCTCACCAAGATCGGCCCCGTATTGGAGCGTCGGTTGGCAGCTTCCCCTTGCGCCAATCTGACGGTTGATTTATGCATCAACCTTTTTCGTCAAGCCTTCGTGTTACATTTCGTGGCGGGAAAATTGCGCGACGTAACTGCCGCAGGCTTTGTCGATGCCTCAATGGGGGCCGACGGCGGCGATCTATGTATACCGCCCGACGCCTTTGTGCGGCTCGTCTGCGGCTACCGCAGTTTGGATGAGTTAACTGATGCTTGGCCAGATATTGTGGTGAAGCCAGCCAGCCGTACTATCATCGAGGCGCTATTTCCTAAAACATCGGCTTATTTTAGTATGCCTTATTTATACTGCGGGTAAAGGGCACGGATATTGGACCGCAGATTTGTCTGTGGTGTGGTGAGTCAAACGGTGCGACTAACAACCTTCCAGGAAGGCTTGATTCGTTCAGTAACCGGTCGAAAATACCCTTCCTGGAAGGCGGATGCCCACCATTCAGCCGCTTTCCGACCGCCCAACGTAGGTTCTTCCGGGAAATGAATAGTGCATTGCACTGGGCGTCACCATCTCACACCTACAAACAATTGACTGCCCAGTGCGTTGCACTGAGTTGGATCCCCGGAAGTCTGGATTTGTTATTAACAGTGACGGCTCCCACCGCTAAAGCTGTGGGCTTCTACGGTCTCGCACCGATGCGTTACCGCCCTAACGCCATTATAGTTGAGGTGTGGCCTATACAACTGCACTTGGCTCTACGCCTTTCAGGAGAGTTAACCCTACTGCTCCAATGCACCACATGACCATGAACATTTTACTTGGTAGTGGATTTCCTACCAAAACGCCCAATATTCAGTTGTCTGACAGGTGTAATTGTAGCACAGTTTGGTGGAATTAACAATAACAATTCGCTTACAGTCT
>JBBQBY010000272.1:0-9000 GCA_038318235.1 Caldilineales bacterium | reverse complement strand
TGAACGTTGGTTCGCTTACTGGCATTGCCGTTGATGTCGCCGCGTCTGACACGTCAGTTGGACTGATGGCCGTTGGTGTGCCGGCTGATGCTGGTGTGATCACAGGCTCTGGTGTGGCCGATGAACTGTTGGTAGCCATAGCCGTTGGTGTAGCCGGTGCCGTAGCGGACACCTCTGTCGGTGTCACGGTTGGGAAATCCGTCTCGGTTGGTGATGTTGTGGCGTCAGGCGTCGCAATAGGGGTAGATGTACCCGGCGTTGCTGCCGTTGTTGGTTCAGCCGTTGTTGGTTCAGCCGTAGCTGGTTCAGCCGTCATCTCGGTTGTTGCCGTTGGCACGGTTTCAGTCGCAGCCGATGTGGGCGTAAAGGCAATTGCCGTCAACGTTAATTCAATGGCGGGCTCAGTTGTTGTGAAAACCGCCGTAGCGGTCGCATCAAGCATGGCCACAGGCGTAATTGTCTCACTGGGCGTGATCGTTTCAACAGGCGTTACAGTAGGCAGCGGCGTTGGCGGTACAAAAGGCGTAGCCGTTGGGGCTAATGGCGGCGCCAATAAGGGACCACCCGTCCGAATTGCATCCGACGCCAGACAGTTGGCCAGCATTAAACTTGATACACTCGTGTTGGTGCGCTGGGCAATCATTGACAACGTATCGCCCGGCTGAACCGGATAGGGCACCCACCCAGGAAGGGGTTTGGCCTCACAATTGGCATCAACGGTCGGCGTAACTGTATACATAGGCACAGGTGTATTGCTTGGCACAGGCGTGGGCAAGACCGGGGCTTCTTCCAAAACTCGCAGCGCAATGCCTTGAACAATTGGCGCGTCTCCCTCATTGCTCTGGATCGGCAAAATTTGATATTCTAGGATCACTTGTTTACCCGGTGCCAGTTGTCCGACAATTGTCATATCCGTGAAATTATGATTTTGATTGGCATCTGGCTGATACTTTTTCAAAACTTGCAACCCGCCGATTACAAAATAGCGCCCCTCATCACCGTGAAAAATCATGGTGCCGCTCGCTTTGACAACCACTTTATTCAAATCTTGATTGGCGCCAGAGTTTTGCTTAATCTTTTCTGTCACCTTTTTGATGTCGTTTTGGGTTTCGCGTTCATTGGCAGCCAGCACTTGTGGCTGTTGCGCTGGTGAACTTAGGTTTAACTTCTGATAGCGAATCCATTCTTTCATGGGATAGGCTATATCGCCCGGCAGAGACCCCTGGGCAAAGGTCGCCAGGCTGAATGAACTGAGATAAATGAAGGCTAAGACCAGGATCAAGGGGGCAAGCCGCATGGTGCGGATGGTAAAGGCAGCCTGCACAGCAGACCAGATCGCCTGCAAGCGATCTGCCAGCGTGGGCCCAGCAACGAAAGTCGAGGGCGCGACCACAGGTGCGACAACCGCATTCTCGACGCGCAATTGAGACGCCGTTTGTAAAAATGCCTGCTTGCGCGCCTCACGACGGTCTAACGCCGGGCGCGGCACAGGCACATGCTGAATCTGGACGGCAACAGCGACGATTTGCAATAAATCGCGCAACTCAGCCTGAACTTCAGCCGGGTAGGAGGTGGCCACGGCTTCAACCAGCTCGCCGGATTCGACCCGCGTGATCGCCTCAGCAAAAACGTCTTCTGGTTCTCTTTTCGGTAAATTACTTCCACTATCCATAAATTCGTACTCGATAAATTCGTCTAATAAACTCGCCGCTATTGTAAAAAATACAGTACGACAATCAAATATCTCACGCCTATAAAGGTGCTATCATTCTATAGAAAAGTCATTAGAATAAGATCCCTGGCCTTCAATCTAACTGTTCATATTGCAAGAATTGGCGAAGTGTGGCCACGGCCCGATATTGCAGCGCCTTGATTGAACCTTCTGTTTTGTTCATCATGTCTGCCACTTCGCTAATGCTATAGCCCTCTAGAAAACGTAAACTGATCACCTCGGCCTGTTCATCGGTCAACCGACTGATCGCGGCGCGCAGACGCTCTGCATCCAGCTTCATTTCAAGGCCTTGAACCAGGTTTTGATCATCCGCGGGCAACAGCGGTTCATCATCCAGTGATACATGCGTGTGGTGGCTGCGCTGGCGGTAATAGTCGATAACCAGATTGTGGGCAATGCGATATAGCCAGCCCGAAAACGAGCTGTTCCAGGCTCTACGGTTGCGAATTGCTTCCAGCATTTTTAAAAATACCTGCGCAGTCAGATCTTCAGCCAACGACTGTTCACCTGTACGGCGAAAGATATAGCTGTAGATCTTCACTTCGTACCGATCATAGAGTTCGCCGAGCGCAGCCTCATCATAATGAATAGCTGTCGTCAGCAATTGGTCTTCGCTATATTCCGTAATCAATGTTGATCCGGGGTCACGAGCAACGTTTACAGGCCTACTATCCATGATGACGTAAAGAAGACGAAAAAATTACGGTGAATATACAACAATAAAAAATGGAGACAGATCACAGGCGACGGACCATAAACGACAGACACGAGTTTGTCGTTTATGGTCCGTCGCCTGTTGTCAACACGCGCAATCCTTGCCGATCAATGGGAACAAGGTAAAAAATTCGAACAAAATAAATGCTAGACGACTGGAGAATTGTCGTTCGTTTTGACGAGATTCTTGGGCGCTGGCCGATTCAGGTGCAGCCGCCAATAAACTTCGTAAATTCGTTGCAAGGCTGTGAAATTGGTAAGCACAGCTAAGATCCAGAGCATCGGCACGATCCAACCGAAGATCAAGCCCACAATCAGCAGAAAAAGTCGTTCTGGGCGTTGCAGCCAGCCTGCTTTGCACTCTACTTTTAAGGCTTCCGCACGGGCTTTTACATAGCTGACCATCAATGAACCAACCAAGATCGCAAAAATTAAGACTAATTCCGTGCGTGCGGCAGGTGTACTCGAATAGAAATAGGCGAGGGCGAAAAAGGTGACGCTTTCGCTATAACGATCCAGTGTGCTATCGAGAAATGCACCAAACGTACTCGATTGATCGGTAATCCGTGCCAATGCTCCATCGAGCATATCAAACAAGGCCGCCCCAAAAAGCAGCCAGCCACCCAAGCGAAAATTACCATTAGATAGAATAATTGCGCTTACACCGGTCAACATAAAACCTGTAAAGGTGACCTGATTAGGTGTAATCCCCGTATCGCGGATCCACTCAACCAGGCGACTAAGGGGTCTGGCAAAAAATTGGCGCCCATATTTAGATAACATGGTTAGAATCCCCCGAATTTGCAAATAAGTCGAATCAATACCATCGCCACCACTCATCAGCGACAGTCTACAAAATAGCAACGTCCAAAATAGCAACGTCCAAAATAGCAACGTCCAAAACAACAGCGAAGTCTAGGCTCATTTGCCGCTTTCCACACTTTGCTTAGCTGAATAAATATTAGGCTCATCGGCAAAACATCGAGCTAGCCAATAGAAATTAGCTATTATGCGCTCGACTTGCCGCATGGGCCAAATATTTCGTACAGTGGTATCTTACACGTTGACGGTATGATAGTCAACAAACGCCAAAGGGCGCAGCCCGGTTTGGCGCTAGACGATGGCCTTAGCGCAGACTGGTCCACGCTAACCAAAATAAATTGTGCGCGTGCTTGGCCTCAAATTTTGAGGCCAAGCACGCGCACAAGCAAAGCATATTCGCTTTCTACAACTACTGCTTAGCGCGCAACATACGGCAATCGCAGTTGACTACGCGTGCACAACAGCGTCACAGGAATGATCCGAATGTTATCTGGTGGTACACCAGCCCGGGCGTCGGCCACAATCACCACCAACGCTTGCTTGCGGTCTACTTCAGGGTGAACTTGCGGATTGGCATTCAACGTCAGCGTATCAGGGATAATGTCTGACTTCGAGGTAGCCGTCAGCCACTCTGTGCCGGAAGGCCATACACTTTGCAACCCACTGGCCGAAACTTCCATCGGGCCGACTGAGGCCACCGTAGCATCATGGCCAGCCGCGTCGCGCACGACCAGTTGGCCCTGCTCATTGATGTAACCCCGATCGATCGGGCCGCTTAATGCCGCCTGCGCAGCCGCCATATCAGGCGAGTTAACAACTGCCGCCGTATACTTGACCCCTGGCGAACCAACCATATTGACGGTCTGGGTCATAATGGTGGTCGTTGTGCTGATACATTCACCAAAGACGTTGAAAAGCACACTTGCCGGATTGGGCGTCACTTGGGCGCCGGTCACCGTCAACGAGATCGTAATTTTAAATGGTTTATTAACCACGGCAGCGCTGCTATCAATGCTGATCGTGGTTGTATAGACGCCCGGCGCTAAACTTTGCGCATTGAAGTTATAGCCAATCGTGCTCGGGGTTTGACCCGTCGCCGCGGTTACCTGGAACCAAGAAGGCAGGCCCGTAATCGAGAAAGGTGTTGCGTCGGTGGAACCACAGTTCGTCAATTGCAAATCGAAGACCGAAGGCCCAACAATGCCGACCGGCAATTGTCCATCGATTTTGCTCTTCGTAGCACAGAATTGGGGGCCAGAGGCAAAGCCATTCTTATCAAGATCACCGATCTCGATACTGCGGCGATTGGTCGTGACCGTGCGCGTGGCTGAGGCTTTGGTGCTTTCTGGCCGCTCAAAGACCAACATCTTGTTGTTGCGAATGAGGATCACCTCTTCGCGGCCATCGCCATCAATATCACCACCAGCGCCAGCGCCGTAGCCATTGTCCGAATCCAACTCCTGTTCCAATTCAGAAGGGATCTTACTCTGCTCATCACCGCGCGGGATCAAGCGGGCCAGCCCTTGTTTCGAAGGGATATTACGGATCATGAAGGCTTCTTGTTTTTTATCGCCATTAATATCGGCGCCAAATACAAAGCGTGGGCCAGGATCGAAGACTTCATTATGCAATTCTTTGAATTCCTGATTATCACCGTTCCATTGCCAGACGTAGAAACTTGGCAAGCCGTTGCCTTCGCGCACAGCCACCAGTTCTTTTTTGCCACTGCCATCCCATTGCAAAAATGTTGCATTCTTCCAGGGAGCGGAGTCACTGCCTTTGGCGCGGCCAATGCGCCCAATACCACTATCAACCCGGTAGACATTGAGTTCACCACCAGTGGTATCCTCGTCAACCATCACAAGCTCGTCTGCGCCTGTACCGTCAAAGTTACCGGAAGCGAGCGTCTGCCAATTGTTAGAGAAAGTTTTTTCGGCATGTTCTTGCCAATCGCGACCGGTGGGGGTAGCGGTGGTTGCCTTCAGGATCACCATGCGTTGAACATCTGTTGGATCCTTTTTATCCGCAGTATTCAGTTCAAAAAGATAGGCAATTTCATCACCGGGGACATTGACGTCGTAATTGCCAGCGTTGACCAAGACTGGTTTGCCTTTGAGCGTTACGTCGTAGAGCTTGGCCCAGGGAATCCCATTGGGTGTCTTCTGCCCAACGCTAAGCGATTGTCCCGGTGCGACGACCGGATCGTAGACGACGAGTTCGCCATCGGTGCTGCCGCCGCGAATCCCGATGATCTCATTATCACCGTCATTGTTAACGTCGCCCAAAGTAAAACTGCGAAACCCCGTACCGTGCACAGAGCCATCGGTATTCTTATCCAAATCACTCGCCCAGTCGACCAAGGGACCGCCGGTTGTCTGCCAATCTAAGACACGAATGACACCGTTCGCATCAATATAGACGATCTCCTGTGAAGCATCGGCGCTGGGTGCATCCACCTGATCTGGCTCATTCGTCTCTGCACGCACCGGCAAGGCATAGAAGGTTGGGTTGGGCAGGCTTGACAATAGAAAGACGATCAGCACAAAGTATAAAAGCGATTTACGCTGTTTTAGTGGGTGCCTTTTCATCCAAAACATCATTTTTTTATTCTCCTTAATTTTTTTGACTGGGAAGAAATCGGCAATGTTAGACTAGTGAGCGAGCAAATTTTATGCGGGTGCAGAATAAATCTCATATGGCAGCGCAAAAGGTTGGCACAGCGATTTAGCAGGCTATGTTAAAAGGTTTCTGATGGGTAACAACCAAACGCGACTGGGATAATTTCTGCCTGTGATCCGCTATTTCATTGATTGCTCTCTGAGGTTATACGTTGCTTCATCTATAAAGGTATGCTTGTTTCAAATGCTGTTGGTTGGATTGTGCCAACCATTACTTTGCAACCAGCACGGGAATACGTTGCTCATTCCATCAAATAGCGGTATTCTATAACTAGTATACTCGTATGTCTTTCGTGGCGTTATTGTACATCAAAGTGCAACATGTCAAAAGCTAGCTCTAGCTGATAATAACCATAAAAGAGCAGCACGAGTTCCTTTGCTCAGGTAGCGGTAGGTTAGTAAAGCAGTAAGGGCCACTGCTTTACTGTCTTGCAATTTTTCGGTTCAACCGGATCGCAAGGGGGAAATCGCTCAAATCTTCCAGGAAGCGGCGGCGCAGATCAGGGACAGACGAAAGACCGTTGCGCCGCTTCCTGGAAGATGGTCAACCCCTTGAGATCCGGTTAAACCAATTTTTCTTTTATTGGTAACAACCAAGCTACCCCCTCCTACCCTCCCCCAAACAGGGGAGGAACTGTCACGCGACAGATCATGCACTGCGCGCGTCCTGCGACAGTTCCCTCCCTGTTTGGGGAGGGTTAGGGTGGGGTTAGCCGTTACTTTTTTCTTAAATCTTACAAATCAGGAGGATACTCTATGCCATCACCTGTTCGAGTCGCGGTAACAGGCGCGGCCGGCAACATTGGTTATGCCCTGCTCTATCGCATCGCCAATGGCGATCTCTTTGGGCCGGACCAGCCGGTCATTTTGCACATGTTGGAAATTACCCCGGCCCTGAAAGCGCTGGAAGGCGTGGCTATGGAATTGGATGACTGCGCTTTCCCACTGCTGGCAGGCATGGTGCTCTCCGACGATGCCAACACAGCGTTCAAGGATATCAACTGGGCGCTTTTGGTAGGGGCGCGGCCGCGCTCCAAGGGCATGGAGCGCAAGGATTTATTGGATGCGAATGGCGCAATTTTTTCGGTGCAAGGCAAGGCACTGAACCGCGGCGCAGCCTCTGATATTCGCGTGCTGGTCGTGGGCAACCCAGCCAATACCAATTGTTTGATTGCGCAACGCAATGCCCCGGATATTCCAGCCGAGCGCTTCACGGCAATGACCCGCCTGGACCACAATCGCGCCGTCAGCCAATTAGCGCAAAAGGCCAATGTGCCGGTCACCGCTGTCAAAAAAGTCACGATTTGGGGCAACCACAGCGCCACGCAATACCCGGATGCCTATCATGCCGAAATTGAAGGCAAGCCCGCCGCCCAGGTGATCAACGACGACGCCTGGATCAAGGAGACCTTTATTGCCACCGTCCAAAAACGCGGGGCGGCCATTATCGAAGCGCGCGGGCAAAGCAGCGCAGCCAGCGCGGCCAATGCCGCCATCAACCATGTGCAAACTTGGTCTAAGGGCACCGCGCCCGGTGATTGGATCAGCATGGCGATCCCCAGCACCGGTGCGTACGACGCCCCAGAAGGCGTGATTTTTGGCTATCCTGTCACCGTGCAGCATGGCAAAATCAGCGTCGTCGAAGGGCTAGCGTTGAGCGATTATGATCGCCAGATGCTTGCCGTCACCAGCACCGAATTGCAAGAGGAAAAAGCGGCGGTCACCGATATCCTCGGCTAGCCGCGTACCCTTATGCGAGAAGGGTTTTAGGACCAGCGTATGCCAAGGTAGACAAAGAACGCGACGTTGCTTTGTCTACCTTGGCATACGCTGGCTGATTAGTCCGTGTAAACTGAGACGGCGCGTAAGCGATAAGATAATTCTAGGCAAGTGGAGATTTAATGACTGTATCAACCGACGAGACAAATGGGGCGACGCCTTCTTTGATTGACCGGCACCGACGCTTGCTGATCATCATTGCGCTAGGGTTCGGCCTGTTCTTTGTGATATTTTTTGGCTTGCGCGCCTATCATAGCCTACGCCGGTTGCTGGAAGGCACCCAACCGATTGTGCGACCCTGGATGACTATTCCGCGGGTGGCCCGTCAATTTCACATTCCCAAAGAAGCGCTTTATCAAGCCTTAGAGGTGCAACCACAGCAACCCGATCCGCGCCCACTGGATCGGTTGGCGCGCAAAAAGGGCTTAATGCCGCATATTTTTGTGGAACAGGTGCAACGGTTTGTTGATACCTACCCCAGGCCACCTCGCGGTCCACAACCGCCGCCTTCTCCTCTACCCACACCGACTCCTCTGCAATCATTCGGGAAAAGGGTGGGGTATGTTATCTGATCTAAGCGATCTGTTATTGAGTTCTTTAGTCGTCTATGGGTTGCCACTCATTTTTCTGATTGTACTGATCGCTTCGGCTGGTCTACCCTTGCCGGCGACGCTGGTGGTCTTAACGGCGGGCGCGCTGGTGCAGCAAGAGCTGCTCTCGATGACCTGGGTGCTGGTGATCTGCCTGTTGGCCGCGGTGATCGGCGATCACTTGGGCTATTTGATTGGGTGGTGGGGTGGTCGTCCATTAATTCGGCGCATTGCCCGCATGTTGGGTGGCGAGGCAAGTATTGAGCGCGCGGTGGGCTCGACGCAACGCTGGGGCTGGTGGGCGATCTTCTTCAGCCGCTGGCTCATTACACCCTTGGGGGCTCCCTGCAACTGGACCTGCGGCATGATGGATTATTCGATCTATGGCTTCTTTTTGGCGGCGATTATCGGCGAGGCCATCTACGTCACAATTATGGTCTATCTGGGCTTCATCTTCGGTGATCAATTGGAATACATCAGCGGATTAATCGGCTCACTGGGGCCGTGGTTGTTCGGGGTTATTGTGATTGGCGTCGTTGTGTGGTTACTGCTAAAACCACTCTTAAAATCAAAGAATATACCAACCAGCCAGGTGGCAAAGTAAGCATAGTTCGGTGGGGCGGGATGGATGGCGCCCCCCCGAACAATGGCGGGCGACTAACGATTAGTAAACCAACTTACACCC
>JBBQBY010000271.1:0-9022 GCA_038318235.1 Caldilineales bacterium | reverse complement strand
CCTCCCACTTGCCAATCAACGAGATCAAACCCTTTTATAAAGTGGGAGAAAGCCTTGCGATTCGACTGTATTTCGTAGCCCAAGTGGAGCGAAATTTGGACAAATCTCAAAATCTGTTTCCAAAATGACCGAACCGTGAGTAGCAATGTTGGTACTCATATAAATATAGATATAGTAATTATAACCAGCATTGATATCTAGCGGTCTAATGTATCCATAACTTTCACGGATAATTGTATGTTTACAGCAAATACCACAGGGAGCGCAGCCGGAACAATTTCGACAAGCCATTACATCTTTGCAGAAAGTATTTGTACCTGCACAAGCAGAATTACAGTTATCGCTGTGTCTATAACAATAGCAATTGGATGAGACAACTTGTCCATTGAAAGGGGAATAGATAATGTAGTCAGTCATGACTTATTTCTCCTAATAGATCCGTATTTGATTTTACCAGTTTGTATTTCCAACCATCTAAGGCACTGTTTTAGTCAGCGCTGCGGCAACTCTAGTGACATCTACAGGAAGATGATCAACCGATAACATGTAGTACACGCTTTGCTCAATCCAATGCAAGGCAAAGCCCACTGGTGTTCGAATTAAAACCCCTAGCATATCTGGAAGAAACTCAATCTTTTCAAGCAAAACCGATGGGCCACTTTTTTCTAGGGGTGTGCTTGACCAGAGTGGCATTGGCTGAGGAAAATCATACTGAGCTAGGATGGCAATAGATGTATACTGCTGCTTAAATTCTGGATGTTCTGAGCCATATGTTACCCAACTGCCCCATAACTCTCCTGTACCATGTTTGACAATACTAATATTTGAGAGCTGAGTGATGTTATCCAAACCAACTAGCATGTAGGCCGGCATTTTGGTTTCGGCAACAAGAGTGTTCATACTATCTAGGATAATATACTTAGCGTCACTCTGTACACCATGTGCTTCTCCCACTCCGCACATAGTGGGTATGCCATATTTGTAATCCTTGACAAAAGGCGGAAGTGGTGCTCCGTCTGGGAGGAGGACAAAGCCCCCATAAAGTTCACCACTGACGGCGGCTGCTTGTGCAGTTTCTACAGAGCTTTGGACTAAAGGCAAGAAAATTCGGTTGGAAGTTTCCCCTTGCGCGACTGCATCCTGGGCTTTGCTCCTGTTGAATCGCGAGCCGAGTAAGGCTAACCCGCCCAGCAAGCCACCTGTGCCTTTTAGGACGAGACGACGTTGATGGCTGATACTGAAGATCGGTACACCTGCTTGCTGAACCAGCCGTGCGATCCGCCATGCTGGGCGTATGCCCAGTTTTTGTGCCAAGTAAAATCCGATGCGTGCTCTGGTAAAAACCCGTACTCGTTCAGCCTCGATCTCAACGACCATTGGCTCCCACTGCCAATTTGGTTGCGCTTTGTTTAGCATCTCTCTGATGGCTGGTTCACGTAGACTGCGTGCTTCTAGCCTACCTTCGGATTCGCGGATAACATCTTCTGCAATCTGAGCGCAGAGGTTGCAGGCAGAATCAAATAGCAAATAACGTTGCATGCGTAACTCCTTTCAAGAGGAAAGAAACACAGGGTGCAAAATATAGAATTTGTTACTTTTGAGACAATCAGTTATGGTTGCTAAAGCTTGGACTCATCTAGGACGATGATTGATCATCACTATAGCGCTATCAACAACCTTTGTCATGGTGCAGGTGTACTATTTTTGAAGATTACTGACTCTTTGTACGATGATCAATGATACGCAGTTCCAAGTTTAACTTTGCTAGCCCACTTGGACACAAGTAAGACAGTGTTTGTACTGTCTTACTGTCTCCCCTCAAATATAGTATAGTTATTGCCGCCGCATTGGAGTAATACACTGCACACATGATTGTGCATCGTAAGGGTTGAGATTGATAAAACATGTGCAATTGCTGAATTGGTCCTGCCGGTTACCATCAGCACTTCGTCTTCACTTGTTGCGCTATTGATTACCTATCTCTGTTCTAGGGTGGTTTGGGTTGGATAATACTCGTTAGTCATACTCAACGCAATGCATTATTAATAATTTTTCATCCAACGATATGCTAGCGTGAAACTGGTGGGAAAAAGTGGATGGAGGCTAGGACCGCCTGACCAGCGGGGGTTAGGTAGCGCTTATCTGGTTCCCCTGTACAAAAATAGGCAACAACGTTAATCTGATGAATAACGCCGTCTGCCGGCACAAAAATTTCCATACACAAATTTTGAAAACCCAAAAACGCAACCCCGGCATGACCCCCTACTGTGATCGGCTGATTGGTTAATGGGTGCGGTTCGTTTTCACCCAACCTTGGCGCAAGAATCTCGGTCAATGCCGGGAGTGCTTGCGGCAACTCATCTTGGCGGGAACTAAGGCCCCCTCCCCTAATTAACTGATTGTTCATGGAACTAAAGTTAGCCTGACAGAATAGAATTTTACGTCAGTTAATAGACGGAAGGCCCCTAAGCACAAGGGCAAATGCAGCTGGATCAATCTCACTCTGAACACTTGCTGGACGTGCAAAGTAGAATCCTTCACCGCGCAAAACCTTCCAGCCCGCCGGCAGTAGCAGCTCTAAGCCTATATCGGTTAGGCGATGATTGATCCAATCAGTAGTGCTTATCGTAGTGGAAGAAACCGATACAGTTCTGGTTATGGGCGTGATAGCTGGCTCAATCACCGGGGTGGATGTAATGGTAGGTATATTCGTGGCTGCAACTGTGGCGCTAGCAGTCGGGCGGGCCAGTGAGACAGGAGCCGACGCTGCAGAGCAATGACTTAGCAGCAGAAGCGTGACAAGTAATAAATTGAGAAATTGGACAGTTATCAATCGGTTCATAAATCTCTAGTGCTTTGCAATAACCTGGAGAGGGATACGAAGTATCCTATTATAGAAAGAAGTCATCGTCATGGTTGTTTGCGTGGCTATATTTCACTAGTGAAATATAGCCACGCAAACAAAACAGAGACTAATAACTGACTACTTGATACTGCGTGAAGGTTGTGTAATGTCCGCCTCCGCTACCAATAAATGTCACATTAAGCGGCTGTACACTTTGACCGGCATAGATGCCGCCAGAGCTTGCGACCAAGCTGGCATTAACATAGATGCCTTGGTGAAGATGAGAGGTAGGCCAATAGGTATTGCTCATATTGCCACTGCGTCCTGCGTTACCGATGATAGTGCTATAAACCAACCATCGTAAACTCGCTTGGCAGTTTTTCGGCATTTGGCCTCATATTCGATATCTGTTACTGCGATTTACCGCGACAATGGCGTCAGTAAGGATTTTATGTCTTTTCCTATTTTCCACTCCAGGGATACATCTCTGTTTTGCGGCTTGTTAGGATCGACAACAATAACGCTCCACACAATGGTATTCCCGCCAATTTGCCATCCGCCCGTATGTGCGTCATTATTAGTCGTTGTCGTGAATGTGAAGCTCTCATCTGTTGTTAGGTCGTAAATTGTGTGCTCATTACGCCCCAAGTCATCCCAGTATAACCAACGATTATCGGCAATGTAGGGTTCGTCAGCTTGATCGGAGGTTGGCACTTCTTTTCGTTCACCAGTCTTCAAGTTAAGCACCATCGTATTGCCGCTAGGATCGTTAGCATCCTTCATGATTTTCCAGACTACCCAATCCTCGCTAAGTGCGGGGAACATACCATTTTTGTCGCCGGTCAGGGAAGTAGATGTACCCTTATTAAGATCAAACAGATAAATGCGGCGCCCGGCGCCTTGAGCATCAGGCAACATCTGATCAACGACAACATGGCTGCTCGAAATGCCAATCGGGCTATTCGCGTTCCACAGATACTTGTTATCAATGCACGCTCGATCAAGTTCGCGATGCTCCTTCGTTTGCAAATTGTACATGGCTACCACGGTCTCGCCACCTTGGCAATTTATGGTTTTGCTCTTTTCTAATAAAGTCCATACCACCCAGTCTCCTGCTACATTAAACGTTGGGGGCGGGAAATCTTCGGCTTGGTTGATCGCAAGTTGTTCTTCCCTACTTGTCCGCAGGTTGCGGGCGCGCAAGGTGAACGGCGTTGCCAACGTCTGACGCTTGACATCCGCAAATACCAGCCAATCACCACTTCGCAATGGACGCACCATGGCTAAGCTACCTTCCGAATATTGTGTCACTGTCACCGTTTCAATCTGACCGCCCGATAGTGGATAGCGATAAATTGTTCCACCAAACGCAGCTATCCAGTAAATGTAGCTATCATCAGAAATCATGTAATTAATCTCGTCGTATTGCCCAAAAGGTAGTTGATGGGTTTCCGCAAAAGCAATTGCTTTGGTTATAACGCTAGATTCCGAAGTCGGAGTTGCCGTAAGTACAGGCGCGTAGGTTATTGTCGGTAATCTCGTAGCAAGTGCGGTAGGTGGGGGGGACACACTTAAGGCGCGGGTTGGCGAGGGTAACTTTGCACTATCGGTCAATCTTAGTTTATCGGGTGGAGAAATTTGCTCGCAAGCAGTAAGCACTAAGATTAAACTCAGACCGAAAACAAAAACTAAATATCTATGCAACATAAATTTTTCTCGTTTGTTAGCATGTGTTTGAATGCAGATAGAGAAGTGACAGGAATTTCCTGCCACTTCTCTTAGAGAATAATTGCGAATGCTATTTGCTAGCTTTCGATCAGGAAGCCAGCATTTGATTTTAAACTAGACACCCGCTTTCAGGAAGCACTGAACGTTGTTGCTACTTACAGCGCTCCAAAAACCTGCTGCAGTATGCCAAAGCTTGAACCCACCTCCCTGATAACCAGCAACAGTTCCGGCAGTCTCTGCATAGCGGATCTGATACATGGTCACAGGGCTACCATTTTGTAAGTCAGCGTCATAGCCGAGAATGGCGGTAATATGGTATGCAGGCACAGTCCAGTCTTTAAGATATGGGGTATAGGTTCCAGTAACGGGGGCATAGTTTTTCCCCACGTGGCGAACTACTTGGTTCCACAAATTTGATTGAGTGGTACCATAGTACGAGGCAGAATCATAGCGTTCAGGATAACCTAAATCCTGCACGTAATAGTCGTGCAAGAAGGGACACATGGCGTCTGCATAAGTTCCTCCACTTGGTGTAAAACCGTGTAGCAATTGTCCATTAACCCACACATAACGATTATATAGATTGGTGGCAACCGTACCTGAAGTATTGGCAACTGAATCTTGCGAAGGCAGCGCTGTTGAAGGTAAGGTCGCATCGAGCGCTACGACAATAGAGGCAGGGCCACAGTAATTCCTGTGGTTGCCATCATTTACCTCTTTGGTAGTGTTGATGCTGCCTAGGGTAGCACTTGTTCGAACAACAGCATAAATCGCATTGCTGGAACTAACATCTGCAGCCGAAACTTGTGAGTTTACCAGTGAACGCACATAGGCCGCGGCATCGGCAAAGCTGGCCGCATGTTCTGCTTGTTGTTCTGGCGTCAATTTGAAATCAGGTGACAAACTAGGTGGCCAGGGCATGGTTGCTGCACTCTGAACATCAATATTGCTTTTTGCCCCACCCGCCACAACGGGTAAAAAGACCTGGTGGTTCAAAGCAATATATTTCATCACCACATATGGCTCGGTGCGGCTGTCGATGGTTTCATTCGCTTCATCTTGCGCTTCTTGTTCATCAATGGTTTCAATGCCGGAGACCGCGTCCGCATTTGAGCTAGTGGCAGGTTGATCTGCGACCTGCTGTGCATTGATAATGGGATGACTAAACAGCAACATAATTGCCAGCACAGTGACCAGGTTTAAACCGAACCGGATCGATAACTCACAAGCGGAAGGTTTGGATTTGTGTTGCATAATGCTCAGTTTTCCTTTCATAGTGATTGTAATGACATTCAATGAAGAAGACACAACAAGTGAACGCTCGATAGGCCATTCCTTTCCGCGGCACGCAAAGCAAAAAGACCCCAAAGCTGATTTGCTTCCTGTCGGTTGAGCAATTATATTTGTCTTGGATTAAGATTATCTTAAATGACAATCCGATACCCACTATAACAGCTTTAGGTACTGTCGTCATGGTGCAAGTGTACTATTTTTGAAGATTACTGGCTTTTTATGATACACTCAAAGCGTTTCTCCATAAGGACTAGCTCAACCCGCCGCTCCAAATGTAACTTTGCCAGCACATGGCACACATGATTGCGCGCCGTGAAGGTTGAGATCGATAACATTTTGGCGATCTCTGGATTGGTCTTGCCGGTTGTCACCAGCTTTAGCACTTCGTGTTCACGCTTCGTCAGTTGTTCTAATGGCGTAGATTTGTTCATGATGCCCCCTCAACTTTCGTTGATGTTCGCTTGGCTTCTGTAGCGTCGTAGAGCTAGAAACACAAAAATTCAATAGCCTTTCCCATTGTACCAACTCTATTATCTTACCACTACCTCACAGCCTATCTCGTTCGTTTTTTATTGTTCTCCGTAGAGGAAAAGCAGAATCATCGTATGTTACAGATCCAATTTCTCGGTACGCCCGTTATCTCCAGTGCCGACAGCACAATTGTTGAGTTTACCCAGGCGCCAGTTGTGCTGCGCCTGTTTGCCTTTCTGGTCATGCACCGCCAGCAACCCCAGCAACGCAGCCTTGTTGCTGGCACTTTTTGGCCGGATGTCGCGGAGGAACGCGCCCGCCGCAATCTGAACAATGTGTTCTGGCGTTTGCGCACACTGCTACCCAATGCTGACCACTTTTTTGTCTGTGACAAACAGACGATTCAGTTCACGCTGCCCGCGAATGTTTGGCTGTATGTCGTTGCCTTTGATCAAGCCACCCAGACCCGCGCCCGTCTGTCGGCCAATCGGCCACAAACGGGACAGGTGACGCCAGCCTGCCTTGCCGAGTTTGAACAGGCGCTCGCGCTGTACCGGGGTGATTTTCTAACCGGCATTGATGATGAATGGTGTCTCATGCACCGCACGCAGTGGCGTGAGCGTTATATCAATACGCTGGAAAAATTTGTCGAGTATTGCCAAACGTGTGGTGAACTGGCCCGTGCGCTACCTGAGGCACAGCAATTGGTTGCGCTGGAACCTGATCGGGAAAGCGTCCATCAACACTTGATTGAGTTATATATGGGGTTAGAACAACCGGTTGCGGCCCGCACTCAATTTGAACAGTATGAACAACGCTGGCGGACTGAATTGTGCTTGCCGTTATCGGCGGCTATGCTACAGCTTGCCAGTCGTTTTGGTTTTCGCACCGGCCCGGCGGCAGCTATCCATCGTGTGATGGCGCTTGGCACAACTCAACCAACGTCTCTGCAAGCGCATCCAGAGTACTTACGGCGCCAACTGGAAATCTGTTGCAAAAATGATGAGCTGTATGATCTGATGGCGGACCGGCAAAGTCAGGGTGAAAATTTGTTGGTGGCGCAGGCGTTGGTCGATCAACTCAATGCGCCAACCGCCCAAATTGACATTCTGGCCCGCCGCGCTTGGTTGGCAACGCGCCAAGGCGCGTACACCGAATCGCTTGCGCTGGCCCAAATCGGCTTACAACTTTGCGATACAACAAAGGAAAACGCGTCGCGCGCCTGGCTGCATCGCTTGCTCGGCATTGCCACTGAAGAGATGGGGAATTTCAAAGCGAGCTTGCACCATTACACCAAAGCGCTAGCCTTCGATGAGGCGCATCACGTGGCCGCTTTCATGCCCGCCAATTTGAATAATGTCGCGGCCGCCCAGCTTACCTTGGCTCATTATTGCCCAGCGATCCAATCGCTGGAACGTGCGCATGCTTTACTCGTTGCGAACGCCATCCCCAGGGTAGAGGTAATGGTGCTGGGCAACTGGGGATATGGGTGGCTGAAATTAGGCCAGTTAGAGCAAGCGGGTGACTACTTGCCGCGCGCACTGACCTTAGCGCAGCGGATTGGTGACCGCGGTGCGGAATGGTGGCTGGCTGCGCTGGTGGCTAAGTTGTATCATGCGCATGGCGAAACGGCGCGGGCGTTGCTATTTGCCTTGCAGCATTATGCATCGGCGCGGCCGATTGGTGACGCCTGGGTGCTTACCTATTTGGCCGAGACCATCGCCTTGCTCTATGCCGATGGGCAGGACGGTGAAGCGAGTTTGGTTTGGGCGCAACGGATGCAGGAACAGGCTGCACACGGGCAGCAGTGGCGCTATCAGGTGCGCAGTTTGTTGCGTTTGGCGCAAGCGCAGCAATTATTGGGTCGCTATGCCGAGGCGTTCTGCGCCATCGAGCAGGCGGTAAAGCAGTATTGTAGCAAAAAACAGCAGCTTGAAGAGGAGCCGGAACTCTTTTTCACGTATGCGCAGTCTGCCCGCGGCGTGGGCAAACAGGCACTCGCTGCCCAAGCGCAACAGCAAATGCAAATTGTCTGGCAAAGCCAACTGGCCGGAATCACAGTCCCAGCATTATGCGAAAGTTTTTTGCACGTGCAGCGCTTCGCTTTCGACCTACCAAAAGTCGGATCACCTAATCGATAAGCTATATAAATTTCATCTATTTGCTGTATATACGAAGGCGCAGCAAGCAGCGCCCCTACTATCACCGGATTGAGTGCAACTCACGCAAAGGCAATCAGTCCCAGTCACACAAGGCTTCGACATAGGCGGCTGAACCATCGCGCAGCCAGCCATCCAGTTGATCCACCTCTTTTAGCTGTTGACCGCGCCGCCGCGCCACGGCCACAAACTGACAATTCAGTTCTGGCAGCGCGGTCATATCACCCCAGAGTTTCTCAAATTGGGCAACCGGAAAGACATCCTCCTGACCTTTACCCCAGCGCTTTTTTACATCTTTCAGTGTGATATAGGTGGGCATGCGCGCCGCCAAATTGCGCACGGCGCTGGCCACTTTGGTGGGGTTGTTCAGGTCAGTACGGCTGAGGGCAAAGACTGCCAACAGCTGGTCGATATCCACCCAATAGGTCGCCGAGTTGTAATAGGTCAGATTAAACTCCACTTCTTCGCGCGGCAAGGCTAGCCCTTCGATCAAGCGCAGATGCCCGTCGATGCGCGCCAGGCCACC
>JBBQBY010000270.1:0-9060 GCA_038318235.1 Caldilineales bacterium | reverse complement strand
GTCAACAGTTTTCTCCTGTTGACCCTGTTATACAGATATTTTAATTAATCCTATAATACGTGCGGAAACGACGGGATTTGAACCCGCGACCTCGGCCTTGACAGGGCCGCATGCTAACCGCTACACCACGTCTCCATGACTGACTAACGGGGTGAATCTTACCATTGGACGCCTGGATTGTCAATTCTAGATTGGGAAGATTTGTGTTAAATCGTGGATGCAACCAATTCGTGGTAAAGTGGAGGCTGGAAAATGCAGGTAGCGATTGCCTGCTGCCTTGCTAATCTAGACCAGCCGTTAGCCTAAGGAGCCACGATGAACGCGCTACCAACTGACCCCGATTTGATCTTATATAACGCCCAAATTTATACGGTTGAGCCAGCCGAGCCTTGGGCGCAGGCGGTTGCGATTCGTCAACATCTGATTATGGCGATGGGCGACACGGCTGAGATGCTGGCTTTGGCTGGTCCGGCGACTCAGTTGCTGGATCTGGGCGGCAAATTAGTGCTGCCCGGCTTGTGCGATGCGCATATTCACTTTATTGACTGGAGTTTGGGGCAACAGGCGGTGCTGCTGGCCGATTGTGCGAGTAAGGCAGACATGCTAGAGCGCATTGCCCAGCGCGCGGCCAGTTCAGCGGCGGATGCTTGGATCACGGGCCAGGGTTGGAATGAAAGCCGTTGGGGCACAAACGAATATCCCACAAGCGCCGACCTTGATGCGGTGACTGGGCTGGAGCAACCGGCGCTCTTCTGGCGCAGTGATATGCATGTGGCAGTTGTCAATTCGGCGGCGCTGCGCCGGGCGGGGGTAACGGCGAGCATACCTAACCCACCAGGTGGCTTGATTGAAAGAGATGGCGCGGGCCAACCCAACGGTGTCTTTAAAGAATTGGCGATCCACTTGATCACCAAACACATTCCTGTTGTAGAAGGCGCGGCCTTTGATGCGGCCTTGCGTGACGGCATTCGCCATCTGCATCGCCTGGGGATCACGGCGATCCATGACCAGCGCTTGATGGATAGTGACGATGGCACCCGTGCGCTGGCCGCTTATCAACGGTTGCACCGGGCGCAGCAATTGAAGTTGCGCGTCAACTGTAATATTGCCGCGCATAACCTGCCCCATCTGGCAGCGCTCGGGTTGCACAGCGGTTTTGGTGATGACTATTTACGCCTCGGGCATGTCAAACTCTTTGCGGATGGCAGTTTGGGCAGCCGAACGGCCTGGCTATTGGAACCGTTCGAGAAACAACGTCCAGACGAACCGGACAATTATGGCATGAGCGTGACACCGCCCGACCAAATGGTGCGCCAATTTCGCCAGGCGCTTGAGCTTGGTTTCCCGATCAGCGTCCACGCGATTGGCGACCATGCGAATCGTGTCTGTCTGGATATTTTTGAGGAATTAGCCAATGCGGGTCTGCAACCCGTGATTCCCAACCGCATTGAACATGTGCAGACCATCGCCCCCATCGATTTGCCTCGACTCGCGCAATTAGGGATTACGGCGAGCGTACAACCGATCCACGCCCTGGATGTGATGGACACGGTCGAATTGACGTTGGGCGCCCGCGGCGCGTCCACCTATGTGTTCGGCGCTTTGCTCAAGCAAGGCACACGGCTGGCGTTTGGCAGCGATGCACCGGTCGCCGACGCCAATCCCTTTCTCGGTTTCCATGCCGCCCTTTGTCGCCAACGAGTTAACCGCATGCCTGCGCCGCCGTGGTATGGCGAACAACGGCTGAGTCTGGCAGCAGTCATACATGGCTACACGAAGGGAGCAGCGCAGGCGGCAGGTTGGGAACAGGTAATCGGTACGATTGCGCCCGGCAAACGCGCCGATCTAATTGTGCTTGATCGCAATTTGTTCGAGTTGGTGGCACGCGGGGTAATGGGCGACGAAATTGCGGCGACCCAGGTCGTGATGACCTTCTTTGATGGCGAGCTTGTTTATCAGATTGCCTAGCATGCGGGTATAATTGGGGCATGGAGCAACCAATTGTTATTATCGGCGGCGACGCGGCGGGCATGACGGCAGCTAGCAAGCTTAAGCGCGCCGCGCCGGCAACGGAAGTGATCGTGTTTGATCGAGGCCAAGATATCAGCTATTCGGCCTGCGGCTTGCCGTATTGGCTGGCCGGGGTCGTCAAGTCGGAGCAAGATTTAATCGTACTCACACCGGAAACGGCCCGCACCGGCCGTGGGATTGACGTGCGCATTGGTCACGAAGTGCTCGCCATCAATCGCACCGCCAAAACAGTGATCGTGCGCGGGCCAGCCAATGCTGAACCATTTGAGCAACCCTACGCCAAACTTATGCTCGCAACCGGGGCGACGGCGACGCGACCGCCGATCCCTGGGGTCAATTTGCCCGCTGTCTTTACCCTGCGCGCCTTGCATGAAGCGCGCCATATTTTCGCCTATATGGCACAACACAAGCCCCAACGGGCCGTCATCATCGGGGGCGGTTATATTGGCATGGAGATGGCCGAAACGTTGCGCGCGCGCCAATTGGCCGTGACGCTGCTGCAAAAACCACCGCAGATCATGACCAGTTTTGACCACGAAATGGTCGCCGATGTCATGACCCACCTGGCCGCACAACAGGTGAATGTGCTCACGAATACCCAGGTGACAGGGATTGAAGCCACTGGGAACCATTTGCAAGTTGTCACCACCGCAGCGGCAGCCTATAACGCAGACATGGTCTTGATCGCGGCGGGTGTACGCCCGAACAGCGAACTGGCCGTTGCCGCTGGTCTGCGGATTGGCGCGACGCAGGCGATTTGGGTCAACGAACAGATGCAGACCAGCGATCCCAATATCTATGCGGCGGGTGACTGCGTGGAGCATTATCATCGGGTGTTGGAAAAAAATGTCTGGATTCCCCTGGCGACATCGGCGACCAAGGGCGGGCGCGTCGTTGGCGAGAATCTCAGTGGGATGGCAGCGACGTTTCCTGGCATTTTGGGCACAACGGTGGTCAAAGTCTTTGCCTATACGATGGCTGTCACCGGTTTGACCGAAAAACAGGCCAAAGCCAGCGGGAAATTTGGCGCGCTTGGCGAGGATGTCGGCAGCGCGGTGGTCAGCCATGATGACAAGGTCGGTTATTGGCCGGATGCGCAACCGATCAAGGTCAAGTTGGTTTTCGAGAAAAGCAGCGGGCGCGTGCTCGGCGGCCAATTGGTAGGCAAGGCGGGTGTCAACAAGCGCATCGACATTGTCGCCACTGCGATCACGGCCCGCATGACGCTTGGCGATCTGGCCATGCTTGACCTTTCTTATGCCCCGCCCTATTCGCCCACCTGGGACCCGATTCAGGTCTGCGCGAATGTGGCCCTCAGAGACCGGTAACGCAGATTGGACGCGGATAAACGCGGATGCACGCGGATCAAAACGATTTGATCCGCGTTTATCCGCGTCCAATCTGCCTAAAATACGAATTGTTGCTCAGCGGCGCAATGGGTTGAAAGCAACCCGTAAATACGCTATAATTAGGGTGTGAATCACCTAGCAAATCAACGATCCCAGCCAATGAACCGAGAAGACGCAACGCTGCTCGCGCCAGAGAAAAGAGACGAGTTTAGCCTGCTTTTCCAAGAATTCATGCAAACTTATTTACCCTCGCCCAGCGGCCAGCAACAGTTGGCCTTGTATAGCCGTGCGCGCGAAATGGCCCGCACCAACTTTGCGCTGATTACAGCCGCCGCGGCGCGCGGTCACGACGTGACCGACCGTGTGCTGCTGCAACTTTTACCCCACGTTGATTCGGCCAACAATCGCCAAAAAGGCGCGTGGATCCATATAGCGCCGGCCATCAACGGTGATATCCGTAAATGGTATGAAGCCAAACGCTGGACAAAGCGCAAAAGTTGGCCGGCGATTGCTACAGCGATCCTGCGCTTGGTCCAGCAGTGTGTGCGCGACCCCGAAGCACTGGCGGAGGCTTGTACGGCGTTTGTGCGCTTAGCCTATACCAAAGGCTTCCAAACCGGCACGCTCACACCAGTCCTCAACGCGCTCCAACCCGACAATTTTGCGCTGATCAACAATAAATCGCGCCGTGTGCTCAACTATTTCACGAATGCAAATTTTGCCCAAACACTGAACGATTATCCCGCGGCCAACGCCACCCTGTTACGCTTGCACCAAGACCTGATCGATCTGCTCGCACCGGCCACGCCAGCCCCGGCCCGGCCGGACGATCTGTTTGACCTATTCTGCCAATGGCTGGTCTCAGTCAAAAAATACGCCTTTCGCCATGTTCGTTATTGGCTGATTGCCCTGGGTGAACATGGCTGGCAGTGGGATGAATGGCGTGAAGGCGGTTTTGTCGCCCTCGGCTGGGATGAACTCGGTGATCTGACTGGTCTTAGTCGCGCCGAATTTATGGCGCGCCGCGACGAATTGATCAAGGAACAGCACAGTTGGAGTAAGCGGGCGGTCAATCAAATCTGGACCTTTGCGCGCCAGATCAAGGAAGGTGACCGGGTTGTGGCGCAAGCTGGCCCCAGTGAACAGGATGCGGCCACGATACTGGGCATTGGCGTCGTTGCGGGCGCTTATTATTTTGTGCCGGGGCTCCAAAATGGTCACTGTTTGCCGGTAGAATGGGACGACACAACCCAACGCCAGATACATTTAGGTCAGCAGCAGAAAATTTTGAGTCAACTAAGCCGCCAACAATTCGAGGATCTGCTCGCTGCGCCGGTAAGCGAGGCGGAGCAAACACATGAACCGCCAGCGAAACCAACAACGCCTATTTTGCGCGAGAGAGCGGCCATTTACTCCGAGGCGAGCTATCACAACCAATTATTGACGGCATCAATTGTTGCCGATGCGCTGACGCCGCCGGTCACCCTGCCAGTTAATTCAATTTATTCGTTGGCAGAATGTGCCCAGGCTACGGCACTCCACGAGGCGACCTTGCAGCATTGGGTGGATGCGATCCGGCGCAAGGGGCAGGCGATCATCTATGGCCCACCGGGCGTCGGCAAAACTTTCCTGGCCGATCACCTGGCACGTCATTTAATTGGCGGCGATGACGGCTTGCTGGAGATGGTGCAATTTCACCCGTCTTACGCCTATGAGGATTTTGTCCAGGGGATTCGCCCGAAAACGATCTACGGTCAACTGGCCTATGCGATGGTGCCTGGTCGCTTTCTAGAATTCTGCCGCCAAGCGGAACAGCGGCATGGCGCCTGTGTGTTGATTATTGACGAGATCAACCGGGCGAATCTGGCGCGCGTCTTTGGCGAATTAATGGTGCTCTTGGAATATCGCGACAAGCAGATTCCGCTGGCCGGCGGCGATCAACCGTTTGGCATTCCACCCAATGTCTATCTGATTGGCACGATGAACACGGCGGACCGGTCGATTGCCCTGGTCGATCATGCGTTGCGCCGCAGGTTTGCCTTTCTGGCACTCTATCCCAACTACGCCGCGTTGCGCACGTTTCATGCGCGCGAACAGACTAATTTCCCAGTAGAATCACTGATTAGCCTGCTCCAGCGGCTGAATTTACAGATTGGCGACCGTCACTATGAAATCGGCATCTCCTACTTTATGCGCCCGACATTGACGCAGGAGATCCAAGACATCTGGCAAATGGAGATCGAGCCGTATCTAGAGGAATATTTTTTCGACAATTTGGAGCGAGTGGAAGAGTTTCGTTGGGCGCGGGTGGCGCGCGAGCTGTTTTAAATTACGGATAGCCGTTCCTTATAGAGAAAATATATTTTGTCGATTAGGCTATTTTCACAAGAGATCTGATGGTCAAATTATCGGCAACTGTCCTACCCCTACAAGAATATCAGCCAGCCTTCTTTGCGCCGGAACAATTGACCCAGGCCGCCGCGCAATTGATCCATCAACGCTACCGGGCGCAGATAGACTTGCAGCCACCGTCTTTTCTCAACCAGGGGCGCTGGCAATTGACTGCGCGCGGCTGGGTGGGGTTTATCGCCTTAGTGGACGGCATCGGCCTCTCCTTGCAGCCCAAGGTGCCGCTGGCCAATTTATTTGGCATGCTGGAAGTGGCTTATAGCCTGCAAAGTTTTCGCTTTTTACCCGGCCTCTTTAATGCAGCGACCCTCGAAGAATTTTACGAGCGCCTGGCGCAGATCTTGGCCCAGCAAATTGTGGATCGCTTCCGTAAGGGGATTTATCGGGCGTATGTACCGCAGGCCGCCGCCTTGCCCTATGTCCGGGGTCAATTAGATTTGCCGCGCATCATGCGCAAACCTTGGCAAACGGATATCGCTTGCCGCTATGATGAACAGACCGCCGATGTGCCCGAGAATCAGATTTTGACCTGGACGCTCCATCGCATTTTGCAGAGTGAGCTTTGCACCGAGCAACGCGCCCTGCCGCGTGTCCGCCAGGCCTATCGCTTGCTGCAGCAGACGACGACCTTGCAAGCGTTCCCGGCACAGGCGGCGGTACAACGATCGTACAACCGTTTGAATAGCGATTATCACCGCTTACATGCGCTCTGTCACTTCTTTTTAGACCAAAGTGGCCCCAGCCACGAAGTGGGCACGCGCACGATGGTCCCGTTTGTGGTGGACATGGCACGGCTCTATGAACGTTTTGTGGCCGAGTGGTTGAAAACTCATTTAGGCGCAGACTATACACTTCAGACTCAAGAGCGTTATCAGATTGGCAACGCCGGTCCACATTTCGAAATCGATCTGGTTGTCTATGCGAATGATTCAGGTCAAGCACGTTGGGTGATGGATACGAAATACCGCGCCCCAGACGCCATGCCCAGCCCTGATGAGGTAGCCCAGGTGGTCGCGTATGCCGAGGCAAAAGGGGTTGATGAAGCGATCCTGATCTATCCGGTTCCGCTGGCGCGCCCGCTCGATCAGCGGATTGGCAAGATCCGGGTGCGCAGTCTTACCTTTGGATTGGATCGGGATTTGGATCAAGCGGGGTACAGTTTTTTAGAAGCGTTGCAAGCGGACCCTTATAAATGAGTGCAGTGCATGGGGTCTGAAGTGGGAGATTAGGTACCCCGTGCCATGCACTCACGATCTGTAACGACCAAGCTACCCCCTCCTAACCTCCCCCAAACAGGGGAGGAACCGTCACGGGACGCGCGCAGTGCTAGACGCGTCCCGTGACGGTTCCCTCCCTCGTTTGGGGAGGGTGAGGGTGGGGTTGGCAGTTACCAGGATCTAAAATGTCAGCAATTTGTCGGCAAGCTATCAGAGCGGCTGGCGCAGTTATGCTATAATAGACGCGCATCTCCACTAGATATGATACTTTAGGATGAGGGGAATTCCCCAAAGGACACGATTTATGGGTTACTCACCAACTTTATCAAACACTGACACACGTGAGCGCACGTTGTTTCAACAAGTTTACGCCTGGATGGCAGCCGGTCTGGCCATCACTGGTTTTATCGCCTATTGGACCTATTCCTCCGGGTTTATCAATAGTTTATCCGGTCCTGTGATGATTGGCTTGATTGTGGTCGAATTAGGGGTTGTAATCGGCCTGAGTTGGGGCATCTCGCGGCTGTCGGGTCCGCTGGCCGTTGGCGCTTTTCTCTTCTACTCGCTGCTCAATGGGCTCACCTTGTCGACGATCTTTCTGATCTACACGTCCGATTCGATTGCCAGCACCTTTTTCGTCACCGCCGCCACCTTTGGCGCGATGAGCATGTATGGCTACACGACCAAACGTGACTTGACGACGATTGGCAACATGCTCTTCATGGCGCTACTCGGGCTGATTATCGCGTCCGTGGTCAATATGTTCTTGCAAAGCAACGCCCTCTACTGGATCCTGACCTATGCCGGTATTTTGATCTTTGTCGGGTTGATCGCCTATGACACGCAACGCATCAAGCGCATGAGCGAGACCATGCTTGGGCAAACGGCCGAGAGCATCCAGAAGGTCGCGATTATGGGGGCGTTACGGCTCTATCTGGACTTTATTAATCTATTCTTGCGGCTCTTGCAAGTGTTGGGCAAACGCCGATAACGGTTTGTCATTGTAAGATCGTAACTATTCAGGCACGAAATAGCGGATCAAAGTTCTGAAAAACCACAACATATAGTGGTTGGCAGCCGATTTTAACTTCGCATACTGGTTGCGATCTAGCCATTTCAACGGTTGAATAATCTACAAATTGGGGTTCTCAAGATTGTCTCCACTCCATATTGTGGTTTCATTGCAATTGTCCTGCCTTAATAGTTACGAAAGATATATATAAACAAGCGACCGGAGACGAAATATCTCCGGTCGCTTGTTTATTGGTTAGAAAATCTATTGAGACTTGGCGCTGCTGTGTGGATGTTTTTTCTGCCACGCATCGACAAGCGCGACGACGCGTGGTTCAAGTTCGTCTAGCCCCGTGTTGACATGCACATATTGCAAGCCCATTTTCGCGGCCGCGGCTTGGGCGCGCGCCGTTTCGTCTTGATCGGGCAACTGTTGCAGATACATTAGATGCGTGTAATTGCCAAAATACATCGGCAACAGTTCCGGGTAACGGTCTAGCCCCAGCCCTTTCCAGACCAACCCGTCAAAGTGACGGGCCAGAAAATCGGTCAGATAGAAGGTGCCGAGATGTTCGTCGTTTTGCTTGTCGAAGGCCGCGCCGCCATAAAACTCGTAACAATGCGGCCCGCCAATCCGCACGATATTGTCATAACGCTCAATCAGCGCGTCGAGCGCGCCGCCAGTGCCGCAATCGGCATAACCCAACAAGATCAGATCAAAGCGGCTGGCCCAACCATCTAATTTATCGGCTTCTAATTTCTCTTCAATCGCCGGCGCGATGCGTTCGGGCCGGTTGTGGAGTTGCGCCGGCACAGCGGTCAATTCATAATCCCATTGCTGATGGTTGGCGATGGCGATCAGTTCGCGCACAATCGCGCCACAAGCAATAATCCCAATTTTCATCCGGTTACCTATGCGCTGCGTAGATCACCGAGGATAGGTAAACAGGGACAGCACACCTGTTTAGGCCATTCCAGAAAAATAAGTATACGCGGAGGAGACGTTCTCTTACGCCGGTGTACCCCTGTAAACGCCGCATTAG
>JBBQBY010000269.1:0-9067 GCA_038318235.1 Caldilineales bacterium | reverse complement strand
TCCGGAGTTTTACCCCACCCTAACCCTCCCCAAACAGGGAGGGGACCGTCACAGGGTAGACGAAGTAACCGTTCCTCCCCTCGTTTGGGGGAGGTTAGGAGGGGGTAAAAACTCCGCTTTTCAAATTGAACTCAGTATAGTTGGCGAACCGCGCGCCGCTTGCATCTGTTTCGTTTGCATTCTTAGGCGCAAATTATACCCTCACCTGTGCGAAAGTAATACTTTCCTTAGGAATAAATCTTACTTTGCCTTCAGCGTCCTATACGTTTTGCATACGTTATACGTTGGCAAACTGTAGTGTAATAGTATTTATTTAAAAGGCCGTTCGTAAAGTAAGCCGACCAATAATAGGTTACACTCTCATTGCCTCCAACTTTCGAGCGAGCATGCGCGCTCGTCAGGCTCATTAAGGAAAAGTGTACAGGTTAATTTGTTCTACATGGAAGCTGCGATCGGCGTACACTTTCGACTGATGAGCACTCGCCAATCAATTTGTGCCATTACTTCACATCGTGGTCATTTTATTGCAGAAACGACTATGCCCAGTTAGATCCTCAACAATTTTCTCCAACCAACAAAGTTATAAACGCAATCATTGTTATTCGCGTCTTGTATAAACAGGATTATCTGTTAATACTGCGCCTTTGTTATCTTATGGTTGAGAATAGGGATACCTTGTGGAATTGATCCTGGCAACCGATGTAATGGCATCATTATCTCAATCAGGAGACATGCATCAATGAAACCTATCCCACTGTATAGGCGGTCAAACTCTTTGCTGTTTGCCAGCGTCATCACCCTCTGTATGATGATTACCCCGAACCTAGTTCAGGCCCAATCCAGCCCCGACGGACAAACCGACCAGCCTAAGATCTACCTTCCGCTTGTTGCTGGTGGACAAGCTTCGGTTCGCGAATCATCCTGGCAACCCAATGCCCAAGAGCAAGCAGTTGAAGCACTTTTCCGCGCTGATCCAGAACAACACCGGCAAAATGTTACACGCAATGATATTCTCTCCAGTGTAGCTAGAGCCAGGGCTGAAGATATGGCCGCAAAAAATTATTTTAGCCATACATCGCCCGATGGTCATGGCCCCAATTATTGGGTGACCCAAGCCGGTTATGCCTTGCCCTCCTATTATGTGGTCGATGGCAACAATATCGAATCGATTGGTTTAAATTACAGCAGCGCCGATCTCGTGTGGGATGCCTGGAAGCAATCCGCCGGCCATCGTGTGCATGTGCTCGCCGAAGAAGACTTTTATGTGACGCAAACCGATTACGGCATCGGTTACGCCGAAAGCAGCAATGGCAGCTATTGGGTGTTGATTACTGCACAACATTGATCGGGAAGCTAGATGGTAAATACGAACTATCTACCGTCTAGCGCCTCCCGTCTCTCTTCCCCATTTGACACCAGCCCCAAATCTACTATAATTGCAAGCGGTTGCATTGTGCTTATGCAATCGCTTGTAGTTTTGGCTACCCAACACCCATTTCTAGAAATTGTTTTACCTTATGGCGACGATTCGCGATGTAGCGGCCCGGGCTGGTGTCAATCCTAGCACCGTCAGTCGGGCTTTTTCTGGCCAGGCAAAAATCAGTGAACAAACGCGCCGACGAATCTTTGTGGCGGCTGAAGAGCTGAATTTTCACCCTAATGCGATTGCTCGCTCACTGAGTGTGCGCCGTACACAAACGATAGCAATCGTTGTTCCGCATATATTTCCTGGGTATTTTGAGGATTCCTTCTTTCCCCAAGTGATGCGCGGCTTGTTAGAGGTTGTTTATCAACACGGCTTTCGGGTCTTGGTGGGGGGCAGTAATAGTCATGAAGATAACATCACACAGACCTTTCAAATTCTTGGCTCCCAGCAGGCCGATGGCATCGTTGTCTTGAGCAATCGGCTGGATGTTGATACGGTAGGGGCACTGCGTAAGCAAAAAATGCCCTTCGTGTTGGTGGGTCGCCCCCTGGCTCATTATGCGGATGTTAGCTGGGTGGATGTCGATAATGAACGCTATACACAGATGACTGTCGCCTATTTGATCCAACAGGGCCATCAGCGCATTGCCTTTGTCGGCGGCGATCCCGAAGTGGCCGTGACCCATGAACGGTTGAATGGCTATTACGCGGCTTTGGACGCAGCGGGCATTTGCCGCCATCCCGAATGGATCGATTACGGCTACTTTGCCGAGGCGGGCGGTTATACCGCAGTGCAACGGTTGGGGCGCCTGGGTAAAGCCGCCCCAACCGCTTATTATGCAGCGAATGATCTGATGGCGATTGGCGTTATGCGCGCCCTCCGCACCATGCAAATCGCCGTGCCGGGCGAAGTTTCTGTGATCGGTACGAACGATGCGCCGGAATCGTTGCATGTTGTGCCTGCGCTCACCACATTGCGTGTGCCCTATGCAGAAATGGCGGTGCTCGCCGCCGAGATCTTGATTACGGCCATTACCAAGAGCGAGCGTCCGAGCGTACAGCGCTACCTGGATTGTGAATTGCTGATCCGCGATTCCACTGGTCCGTTATCAACCTGATAACTTCGTTGGGTAGGCAATATTCGTTGTTATACTCAAATCAAGTTGAGAACCGGCGTTCTAATCTTCCTGGAAGGGGTCACCGATCGATTCGATTACCCTGAAGATCCTGACCCTTTCCAGGAAGATCGTTGACGAAAACTCCGGGTTTCATTCTGAACTCAGTATAAGTGCAAGATGAATGAGCAAATAGACTAAGCTTACGGACTTTTTGCTGGTTATACCGTAAAATGGTTGACAACGTAAGATGAATTGTTCTAGACAGGCTTGCCTACGTATTGTGTCTATGAGCAATGACCTAGTTTCCCTTCTCATTGGTGCGCTCGATAAATTAACGAATCGAATAATTCATATCGAATAATTCATAGGGGATTACCGGAAGGGTGTAGCTTGCTGAACCTGCTGGTCTGCACAGAGGTAAGTCGCCCCCTACGTTTGTAGTATCCTTGCTCCGTCTTTTATCCAAACCTCATGTAACATGTTGTACAAAGGAGAATAACCGTATGCGCAATAAATTGTGGTACCTGTTGCCCAGCTTGTTGCTTGGTGCATTGGTACTGGCGGCCTGCCCCTCTTCAAAACCAAGCCAACCCGCTGCCGAGAGTAACGCCCCGGCGCAAACCAATGCCGTGACCGAGACGACGACGACGACGGGGACAACTGCCGCCACAGGAGGAGCGACCTCGGGTGACGCCGTCAAGATCGCGATCTGGCACGGGTGGGGTGGTGAATACTTTACCGCCATTGAACAAGTGTTTAAGGATTACAGCAAAGACCATCCCAATGTCACCATCGAGCTGTCCAAGCCCGATAAGCTCGCCGAAGCCGCCAAAGTGGCGATCCCCGCCGGTGAGGGGCCGGATATTTTTGCCTGGGCGAATGATTCAATTGGCGATCAAGCGTTGGCCGGGTACATTGTGCCGTTGAATGACTTGGGTATTGATGAAGCATTCCTGAAGAGTACCTACGAACCGGCCGCCGTGAACGGTGTGATCTGGCAGGGCAAGATTTGGGGCCTGCCAGAAACCCAGGAAGGCATTGCGCTGGTTTACAACAAAGATTTGGTGACGGATGAATATTTGCCCAAGGATCCGCAAGACTTTGCCGATCTGCTGACCAAGGCCAAGGCCTTCAAGGAAAAAACCGGCAAACCTTTGCTCTGTAACCAGGGTTTCCCCGGCAAAGACGCTTATCATGTCGCACCCGTCTATTTTGGTTTTGGCGTTCCCTCGTATGTGGATGATCAGGGCAAGGTGCATATTAATACCCCAGAAGGCGTCAAAGCCGGCCAATGGTTGAAGGATATCAGCGCTGTGTCGGACAAAGAACAATCCGACGAAATCTGCAAGACCGCGTTTGCCGAGGGCAAGGTTGGGATTCGCTGGACCGGTCCGTGGGCGATTGCCGACATCGAAAAGGCGAAGATCAATTATGGCATCGCGCCAATGGGCCGCCCATTTGTCGGGATCAAGACGCTAATGATCACGTCTAACGCCGTGACTCGCAAACACGCCGAGGTGGCGCTGGACATTATCAAGTATTTCACCAGTGCCGAAGTGCAGAAGAAATTGGCGTTGGCGAACAAGACCATCCCGGCCGCAACGGCCGCGGTGAATGACCCTGAAGTGCAGAAGTTGCCGTCGATTGCCGGTTTTGGTGTGGCGCTCAATTTGGGCATTCCCATGGCGAACACGCCCTACGCTTCGGCGCAGTGGGAGGCTGTAGGTGACGCAACCGCCGCGATCTGGAATGGCTCCCAAACCCCCGCAGAAGCGTTAGCGGCTGCCCAGAAGACGATCGAAGCGGCGATTGCCCAGATGAAGTAAGTCAATCAGGACAGTAGGACAGTAAAACAGGGATGATTGACGCACTGTCCTTACTGTCCTACTGTTTTACTATCCTACTGAAAACTGGCTGTCACCTTTAAAGGAGACTGGAAATGATCGGCTGGTCTGGCCGCCGCAAGGCGTTGATAATCCTGCTTTTTCTCGGCCCCACCCTGGTGGGAATCCTGCTCTTTAATGTTTTTCCGATCTTATTGAGCAGCTATACTTCCCTGACCAATCGCAATAAATTTCATCCGAACCCGGACTGTAACCTAGTGGTCACCAGCGTCTTAGATCCGGTCTGCTGGCCGATCTTTCGCGCCAATGCCACGAAGGGACTGGCCGAGCCGTATCGCACACAAACCCCGTTGTTGAAAAATTACATTGATGTACTTGGCCAACTGTTTACGCGCGAAGCCCTGCTGGCGTTTTTATTGATTTTCATCTGTTTTATCCCCTTGATCGTCGCCGGTTATCTGGAACGTTATTATGATCGACAGATGACGCGGCGCGTCTCATCAACGACGATCTGGGCCAGCGCTCTGGTGGTGGCGTTGGCGTTGGCCTACGCCTTGAATGTGCGTGAAGCCTATCAGACTTTGACGAACACCGGTGACTTTTTTATTGTCGTCTTCCGCACCGTTATCTTTGTGGTGCTGCGGGTTTCCCTGAGCTTTAGTTTGGGCTTAACGTTGGCATTAATTTTGAACAGTCCCTATCTGCCGGGCCGCACTTTCTTTCGTCTGATTTTGTTTGTCCCGTGGGCTACTTCTTCGCTGGCAATTTTGATGGCGCTCGTCTGGCAGTTCTTCTTCCGCGAACAGGGTGTGATCAATCAAGTCCTGAATTTCTTTGGGATCCACGGCATGGCCTGGCTGAACAACCCCACGAGTGCCTTTGCCATCGTCGTGCTGGCCGACACCTGGTTTTCTTACCCATTCTTTATGATCGTCATTTTGGGGGCGTTGCAGTCGGTGCCAGTAGACGTGTACGAAGCCGCCGAGATGGACGGTGCGCGCTGGTGGACACAATTGACCCAGATTACATTGCCGCTGGTCCGCCCGGCGATCTTGCCGGCGACCGTACTCACTTCGATCACGGCCTTTCAAATGTTTGGCACGGCTTATGCCATTACCGAAGGTGGACCTGTGCAAAGCGCGGGCAAACCTGGCGCCACCGATTTTGTGATTGTCTATGCGTTTAAACAGATCTTTAATTCGCAAAATTATGGCCGCGCGACCGCCTTCGCCGTCATCCTGTTTATCTTTCTTTTTGCGGCCACCCTCTATGCCCTCCGTCTCACGCGCATTACGAAAGGAGCCTACGAATGAACCGGAAACCGACTCAATCTGTGTTGATCTTGCAATACGCGATCCTGATTCTGGCCTCCTTGTTTGCCTTCTATCCGGTCTGGTTTACCATTCTGGCCTCTGGGCGACTGGGTGACCGGCTCTATACGCTCAATTTAGCCGGGATGTTTGTGCCTACAGAGTGGACATTTGAAAATTACCGGGTAATGCTCTTTGAAAAACCGCTGCTCACATGGATCAAAAACAGCCTGTATGTGGCGAGTGTGACCACCGTGGCTTCGTTGTTAATTTCTACATCGGCGGCGTTTGCGCTCTCGCGCTTCCGCTTCTATGGGCGCGAGCTTTTATTGATTTTCCTGTTGGCGATCCAAACATTTCCGGGAGTTCTGGCGTTGGTAGCGGTGGCCCAAATTCTGACTGCGTTGGGGTTGTATAAGACGCACGAAGGGCTGATTTTGGCCTACACGATTGGCACGTTGGTCTTTAGTACATGGAATATGAAGGGCTATTTCGATACGATCCCGATTGACTTAGAAGAAGCTGCCATGATTGATGGTTGCGGCCCGGTGGACTCGTTCATTCGCATCGCGATCCCGTTGGCGCTGCCCGCATTGGCCGTGACCGCGCTGTTTGGCTTTATGGCCGGTTGGGGTGACTTTATCTTTGCTTCGGTCTTGATCCCTGCCCCCGACTCGGCCAAACTAGCGGTGCCTGGCTTGTATAGTCTAGCCACCGACATGAGTGTGCCTTGGGGTTACTTTGCCGCCGGTGGTATCATCGTTGTCTTGCCCACGTTGCTCGTCTTCCTGGCGCTGCAACGCTTCCTGGTCTCTGGCTTGACGATTGGCGGGGTTAAAGGCTAGATAACGGTTAATGCTGAATGGTTAATTATACTGTAAACTAAAATTTTTGATAAACTGAGGAGAGAGCACGCCCCGTGCGCCTTGTGCGGCTCGTGAACGGCACGAGGCGTGCCTGACTTCTCGATACCAAATGACATAGTTTACAGCGCAGTAAGACATGCTAATAGACAAACCATTTAAAAGTCGGACAATGGAGCAGGGCGTGCCTGCCCCTCAATTGCCCAGAGTTTATTTGCTTGCTCTATAAGCACCCAGGTTAACCCGTTTCGCGCCCAATATAGGCACCCGCCATTGGGCGCGTTTTTGTATATCAGACGTGTTGCTCACTTCGACTCATCCCTCTTCAAGCGTATACAGATTTATTTGTCTCCCTACTAATCCGGCAGAGGCTCAACTTGGCATGCCGTTAGCACGTAGTTTCGTTGCTCAGCCCTATATTGTAATTTGGCCGATAACCAATGGTTGATTACAATCCGTATATTCATAAATTGAATATACGGAGAATGAATCCAATGCTGCAAGCTTCTTTTACAATGGAATATGCCCTTTTAGGTTTCTTTCGTCAGCAACCTCGACATGGCTATGAACTTTATCAACAATTCTCGGATCCGGCTGGTTTATGGCAGGTTTGGCGCTTAAAGCAGAGCCAGTTCTACGCCTTGCTCGCCAAACTAGAGGCAGCAGGGTATCTTAGCGCCACGCTTCACCCCCAAGATGCGCGACCTCCACGCAAAATGTTTCACCTGACGCCTGCAGGACAAACCGCTTTCCTGGCTTGGGTCAAGAGTCCGGTGGCGCATGCCCGTCAGATCCGTATGGAATTCCTGACAAAATTGTATTTCGCCCAGCAAGAAGGAGACGAAGTTGTCCAGCAGCTGATTGCGCAACAAAAAGTGATCTGTCGCACGTGGCTAGCTCAGCATCAGGCCCAGGCACAAAGCGCGCAGCAACAGCCAGGCTTTTCCCATTTTGTGACACAATTTCGTCTCAGCCAACTTGAATCCATTCTTGCCTGGCTAGAGACCTGTGAACAAACAGTTGCTTACGCGCCAGCCCTCAAGTAAAACATAGAAAGGTGTAGCGAATCCTCGTAAAGTTATCTAGGGGAAATTTCCGTTCTTTCGTTGGCTGGTCTACTATTTTTTTATCGCAAATCATAGATAGAGGAGAATTTTTATGCGCCGAGTACGAATTTTCGGATTATGGCTAGCCATTATAGTGGGGCTTGCCGGGTGTAATCTGGCCATTACACCGAGTACACCAGCGGCTCCGGCTGCCACCACCGAGTTGACCGTCTTTGCGGCGGCTTCGCTCACCGATGCTTTTAACGAAATTGGCAAGAATTTTGAAGCGGCGAATCCAGGCGTCAAACTTACCTTTAACTATGCCGGTTCCCAGCAATTGGCCCAACAACTCGGCCAGGGCGCACCCGCCGATGTGTTTGCTTCCGCTAATGGCAAGCAGATGGATGTGGCGATCCAAGCCGGACGCATTGTCACGGGCACCGCCCACACGTTTGCCCGTAATCGCCTGATCGTGATTGCGCCTAAGGATAATCCGGCGCAAGTCAACACCCTACAAGATCTGGCGAAACCGGGTCTGAAGTTAGTCTTTGCCGCCAAAGAGGTACCTGTGGGCCAATATGCGCTTGACTTCTTAGACAAGGCCACCAAAGATGGGAGCATGGGTGCTGATTATAGGGAGACCGTGCTGGCGAACGTCGTCTCCTACGAAGACAATGTGCGCAGCGTGTTGGCAAAGATTACCTTGGGCGAGGGTGATGCCGGGATTGTTTACAGCACGGACACCTATAGCGTGACCGATAAGGTCCAGTCGATTGAAATTCCCGACAATTTGAACACACTGGCCTCTTACCCGATTGCCGCCGTCACCGACAGCGCGCACTTTGACTTGGCGAAAAAGTTTGCTGAATACACCTTTACCCCAGAGGCTCAGACGGTGCTGGTCAAGTACGGCTTTATCCCAACCACGGGCAGCGCAACCGGTGCGGCGCCAGCTGCCTTGCCGGTCGAAATCAGTGGGTTTGGTGGTGTGGATCGTGACCTGGAACAAGCGGCGGCGTTGGATGGAGCTAATCGCTGGAATATCTTTCGCTATATAACGATCCCGCTGGCCTGGCCGATCCTCTTTAGTGGCATGGTCATGACTTGGGCGCGCACCCTCGGCGAATTTGGCGCCACGATCATTTTCGCCGGCAACTTTCCTGGCCGCACCCAAACCATACCCTTGGCAATCTACATTGGCTTTGAGCTTGATTTCGATGTCGCGCTTACCTTATCCGTGATTTTGCTGGTGATATCTTTCTGTGTCCTGTTGCTGGTTAAAGGGGTGCTGCGGCAACAGGTAAGCACATTGTGAGCTACCCATTGGTGACAGGTTAAGGTATTTTCAAGATTGTCAAGTGAAAATCAGGCTTTTTACCTTAAAATTATGCGCCATTTATGCCGATTTCGGGCGAAGAGGCCAGTGCCATTCACCTCAGCTGCCGAATCAATAAAGTGCGG
>JBBQBY010000268.1:0-9110 GCA_038318235.1 Caldilineales bacterium | reverse complement strand
TGTGTGAATTATGTACGCAACCAAGCCGCGGCAGCCGCGGTCGTCAAACAGATTGAACAGGCCGGTGGCGAGGCGATTGCCGTTGCCGCCGATGTTAGCTTGGAGCACGAGGTGGTTCGCTTGTTTGAAAGCGTGGACAAGGCATTGGGACCAGTGACAGGATTGGTGAACAACGCCGGCATCTTGGAGCGCCAGATGCGCGTCGAGGAGATGGATGCGGCGCGCCTGAACCGGATCTTTACAACGAATATCACCAGCTATTTTCTCTGTGCGCGTGAAGCCGTACGCCGGATGTCCACCAAATATGGCGGCGCGGGCGGGGCGATTGTCAACGTGTCATCGGGTGCGGCGCGTTCGGGGTCGCCGGGTGAATATGTGGACTACGCCGCCTCAAAAGGTGCAATTGATACCCTGACCATCGGCCTGGCCAAGGAAGTCGCCAACGAGGGTATCCGGGTGAACGCGGTGCGCCCGGCTTTCATTTACACAGATATTCATGCTAGCGGTGGTGAGCCGAATCGTGTGGATCGCGTCAAACAATTTGTGCCCATGAAACGTGGTGGCCAAACCGAGGAGGTCGCTGCCGCCATTCTCTGGTTACTTTCGGCGGAAGCATCCTATTCAACCGGCACGTTTATTGACGTAACCGGTGGCGTATAGAAATACCATCTATGCGTAAAAAATGACCAAGTGTGAAAGGTTAAATCGATTCTATGATTACCATTGTTCCTTACGATCCACGTTGGCCAGCGGAGTTTGAAGCGATCCGCACGACGCTTCAACAAGCGCTTGGCGATCTGGCGCTGCGCATCGACCACATCGGGTCGACGGCGGTGCCAGGTTTGGCGGCCAAAGATCGGATCGATATCCAAATTACCGTGCGAGAGTTATCCGCTGAGGCCGAGGCTGCGTTAGAGCGTTATGGGTATACGCGCAGTTTGCACAACCCTGGTGACCATGCGCCCCCCGGTGTGGAAGGGCCGGCCAGTGACTGGGAAAAGTGGTTTTTCAACCCACCCGAAATCCACCGGCCTGCCAATATCCACATGCGCATCCAAGGCCGCGCCAACCAGCGCTATGCCTTGTTGTTTCGCGACTATTTGCGCACGCACCCAATGGCTGCGCAAGCCTATGGTCAAGTAAAAATGGCCTTGGCGCGTTATCATGCGGACGATATCGATGCCTATTACGATATAAAGGACCCGGTGTGTGACATCATTATGACCGGTGCCGAAGCCTGGGCGCAGAGTACGCAGTGGCAGGGTAATATTGGGTGAATGGTGGGGAGTAGTAACTAAAAGGGGTTGCCCATCAAAAATGGACAACCCCTTTTTGGTTACCAGCCTAGTCAATCGCTATTATTGATAGAGCAACGCCGCAATTTCTGGTGAATCGACATTGGTCTTATCGTACCAGTGGAAACCGGTGTCGATGTTCTTCTCGACCTTTTCGCCTTTGATCGCCTTGACAGCCGCCTCAACGCATTTATAACCAATCCCGATCGGGTCTTGGGTGATCGCGCCGGCTTCAACACCACTCTTGATCGCATCGATCTGTTGCTTGCCAGAATCGTAGCCGATCACGATAATCTTGCCTTCCATCTGGGTCTCTTTCACGGCGTTCAACACACCAATGATCGAGCCTTCGTTAGCGCCAAAGAAACCCTTGAGGTTCGGATGGGCCTGGATGATCGCCTTAGCTAAGTCAGTTGATTTCAACTGGTCACCACCACCGTATTGGATGTCGACAATGTTGATCTTCGGGTGTTTTTCCTTCATGCGGTTGACGAAACCATCGCGGCGGCCCACACCCGTCGCGCTCGTCTGGTCGTGCACGATTACGGCTACTTCACCACCGTCTGCCCCGATCATTTCGGCCATTTTATCTGCCGCCATGCCCGCGGCGTTGACGTTATCGGTCGCTGCGGTCGCCACGGGAATATCGCTGTCGACGCCCGAGTCAAAGCCAACGACTGGAATATTAGCGGCCTTGGCTTTTTCCAACAAGGGGACAAGCGCTTTGCTGTCCAATGCAGCCAAGCACAAGGCGGCTGGCTTCTTGTCGATGGCCGCTTGCACCATCTCGACCTGCTTGTCCACCATCGACTCGCTCTCTGGTCCTTCGAAGGTAATGTCTACATTCATTTCCTTGGCGGCCTTTTCGGCGCCAGACTTGACGGCTTGCCAGAATTGATGTTGAAAGCCTTTGGAAATAATGGCAATGTACGGTTTACCAGCCGCAGCAGGCGCGCTGGAATTCGCCGCCGGGGCTGTGGTGGAAGCCGCACCGACACAGCCGGCCAACAGTGCGCCAACCAGCAGCAGGCTGGCTAGAGAAAACAGTTTGTTACGTTTCACGACAATTCTCCTTTGTAAACATTGTAAATTAATTGGGTGTTCAGGTCTGCCATGACCTACTTTACTGAACGAGGCACAAGATTGTTAAGCCCCAGGGGAGGCGATTAACCGAGTCAAACCTTTACTCAAGGTAATTAGAAAGTGGGAGATTGCTCATTCTTAATTTCCAATTTCTGTACGCATGTTACGCCGGCTCGCCTGGGAGCGCTGGCATCCTTGCCAGCTGCCGCCAGAGATGGCGACGACCCGATGCGTAACATGCGCGCTTTACTTACGCCGCCGCCGGACAATATCCAGATAGACCGCGGCCACAATAATCCCACCGGTCACGACTGTCTGCCATTCCTGCGGCACAGACAGGATGCGCAGACCATTGGTCAACACGCTGATGATAAAGGCGCCGATAATGGTGCCCAAAATCGTGCCCTCACCCCCACTCAACGAGGTGCCACCAATCACGGCGGCAGCGATCGCATCTAATTCGTAGCCCTGGCCTAGCGCCGGTTGCGCCGAATTGATGCGCGAAGCCAGCAAGATGCCGGCTACCCCGGTGAAAACCCCGGCCAGCGTATAGACGGCAATTTTCCATCGATCAACATTGACACCCGAAAGGCGAGTTGCTTCTTCATTGCTGCCCAGCGCAAACGTATAGCGACCGAGGACAGTCATGCTGAGAATCAAGCTGGCGATGATCGCCGTAATAAACAAGATCAGCACGGCATTGGGAATGTCGAAGCCAGGAATAAATGACCCCAACACCGACCCCATCGCAATCGAATTAAAGACGGGCGTATCGTTGAAGTAGATCGGCTTCAAGCCAGAGATCACCAGTGAAAGTCCTTTGGCAATGTTCAACATGCCCAGCGTGGCGATGAAGGGTGGAATCTTCAACTTTGCAATCACAACGCCGTTGACAAAACCGGCCAGCCCACCGGCCGCCAGCCCGCCGAGAATGCCAATCGGGACGGGCAATCCCAGGTTGGTAATAAACACACCAGTCATCACCGCCGCAAAGGTCATGACTGTCCCCACGGATAGATCAATGCCCCCGGTGATGATCACAAAGGTGATGCCCAGGGCGAGCACACCATTAACGGCGGTAGCCAGCAAGATGCCGACGACATTGTTAAAGGTTAAAAAGTTGGAGGAAGCCAACGAGAAAATCAGAATCAATACGATCAAAGCTGCGAAGGCCAGCACGGTCTGCATGGCTTCCGAGCGCACGAGCGGCTTTTTAACCGAAGTTGCCACAGTCGTTGTCATAGTTCAAGTGCTCCCCAATTTGGGTTAAGATGGAAAGAATGGCCCACTGTCTCGCCTGCCACACCTTAGACGACGGCCTCACGTTGGGTGGCATAGGTCATGATCTTTTCTTGCGTAGCTTCGGCGGCACTTAGTTCGCCCGTAATGCGCCCTTCGCACATCACCATGATCCGATGGCTCATGCGCAAAATTTCGGGTAATTCAGAGGAGATCATGATGATCGACTTGCCCTGTTGGGCCAAATCGTTAAGTAACTTGTAGATCTCACTTTTGGCGCCAATATCAATCCCGCGCGTGGGTTCATCGAAGATCAAAATGTCGCAATTGCAGGTCAACCACTTGCCAATCACGACTTTTTGTTGATTGCCACCCGACAAATTTTTGACCTTCTGTTGCAGGCTGGGCGTCTTCACTTTGAGCGCATCAACATAATGCGCGGCGGTTTTACGCGTCAGTGCGCGGTTCACCCAACCCAATGCCCCCTGGAACTTCTTGAAGGTTGCCAGCACCACGTTGGTCTCTACATCCATGCCCAGCGCCAGCCCATAACGTTTACGATCTTCGGATAGATAGCCAATGCTGTGTTGCACCGCATCGCCGGGGTTGTTGATCGTGGTTTTCTGCCCCATAATATAAATTTCGCCAGTGTCGATTGGGTCCGCACCGAAAATGGCGCGCGCCACCTCTGTGCGGCCAGCGCCCATCAGCCCGGCAAAGCCCAGGATCTCGTTGCGTTTTAACGTGAAATTGACATTCCTGATCGTCTGACCCCGGTTTAGATTTCTTACCTCGAGCACAATTTCGCGATCCGCATTTTCGGGAACTTCGGGGGTGGACTCATAAATCGTGCGGCCCACCATCATGCTGATAATCTGATCAATCGTGACCTCTGAGGTGAGCACGGTATCGACATAGCGGCTGTCGCGCATCACCGTAATCCGGTCGGAAATTTGCTTGATCTCTTCCAACCGGTGCGAGATGTGGATAATGCCCACACCCTTGTCGCGCAACTGACGAATGATGCGGAAGAGTTCGGCAATTTCGGTGTCGGTCAAGGCCGCCGTCGGCTCATCCATAATCAACACTTCAGAGTTAAAAGAGAGCGCTTTGGCAATTTCGACCATCTGCTGTTTGGCCACCGAGAGATCGGCCACGCGCGTCCGGGGGTCGATCTTCAAATGCATGCTATCGAGCAATTGCTGCGCCTGCTCGTTGATGGCTTTTTCATCGAGCAGAAATTTCAGTGCCTTACGCGGTTCGCGCCCGATAAAAATATTTTGGGCGACGGTTAGATGGGGCATCAGGTTGAGTTCCTGATGGATCATGCAGATGCCCAAATCTTGGGCCGCTTTGGGGTTGGAAATGGTCACTTCCTTGCCCTTGTAAAAAATGTGACCGGCGTCGATGGTGTGTACACCGGCCAGCGCTTTCACCAGCGTAGATTTACCCGCGCCGTTTTCGCCCAGGAGCGCAAGCACTTCACCAGAACGTAACTCCAGCCGACATTGGTCAAGCGCGTGGACGCCAGGAAAGCTTTTGTCGATCCCTTCCATTAAAACTAGAACTTCATGCATAAACTTATCCTCTGTCCAGTCAAGATAGAGCAAAGCAGGTCGGACATAGGCGCGCGGCGCTAAATAATCGGGTAACGCACAAATTCATGGCAGAATTCTGCCCGCGGCGTCTAGCCTGACGAAGATAATCATCTGATGATCAGTAAACTTTGGCGAAAAGCGCTTACCAACGGCTGGGTGAGCCGTTTTATGGCGTGAATTGGCTGTGGATCGACTTTACTATACCATGCAAATGCAATTCATGGAATTGAAAAGGAGCGTGTAAGCTATTCGTTTGCTATGGGCAACAAGCGAATGATTGCCTAATCGCTTATTTGGTGATGGCAATGATTGGCCTGACCAGATAATTTAAAACAGAATTTTTGGACAGCACGGTTGGGAATTTTGCTGAAATAGCATTTGACAACGTTGTCATTGTATCAGACGTTTTTTGTGCTGTCAAGTATCAATTTTACCTTTTCATACTTTTCATCTATAATGAGAAAAAGATCATGCCCACTAAAAAGGAGAAAGACAACGTTGTCTAATGCTAATCTGATTTCTCGCGAGCCGACAATGCGTGAAGTAGCTGCACTGGCTGGTGTTAGTCTGAAGACCGTCTCCCGTGTGATCAATCAGGAAGCTGGCGTATCCAGCGAACTGAGCGAACGCGTCCAAAATGCCGTGCGCCAGTTGCATTATCAACCCAACACGACGGCCAGTAATTTGCGGCGCGCCGACCAAAGAACGGCCACGATTGGTTTGCTATTGGACGATGTCTCGAATCCTTTCTCTTCGCTGCTGCATCGGGCGATTGAGGATGTGGCCAGCCAGCACCGAACCCTGGTTTTTGCTGGCAGCAGTGGCGATGATCCAAAGCGCGAGCAGGAACTCGTGCTCGCCATGACGGCCCGCCGTGTGGACGGTCTGATCACCGTGCCCGCGAGCCGCGCCAGCGGTGAACTAAACCATAGGCAGCGATTGGGCAAACCCGTTGTTTTCGTTGACCGGTTGGCCACGATACACGCGGCCGATAGTGTCACCGTGGACAATCGCGCCGGTGGTTGTGCCGCAGTGTGGCATTTGGCCGCGCATGGGCATCAAAGGATTGCTTTCTTGGGGGATATTCACGATCTTTGGACGGCGGCTGAGCGTTACCTTGGCTATGTGGAAGGATTGGCGCTGGCCGGGATCCGTCTGGATCCGAGCCTTGTGCGCCAGGATGTCCACAACATAGAAACCGCAGAGCAGGCCGTGCTCGAATTGTTGGCCAGTGAACAGATGCCTTCCGCCTTATTCACTGCGCAAAATTTGATCACGATTGGGGCCATTCAAGCGCTCCAACGGACGGGTCGGCAGCACCAAATTGCTTTGATTGGCTTTGACGACTTTCTGCTGGCCGATCTGCTCGACCCGCGCGTCTCGGTGATTGCCCAAGACCCAGCGCGGCTGGGACGGACCGCGGCCGAACTACTTTTTGCGCGCCTGGACGGCGATCACACCCCTCCGCAACAGATTGTTCTGCCCACGCGCTTGATCGCACGTGGTTCTGGTGAAATTTTGGTTGGTGGTAAGTTGAGGTAGATATGGCGGATTAACCCCGGCATTGGTATAATAGCCTTATTATATTCGCCGTGTTGTTTAGGATTTATGCCATGCCACCAATCACAAACCCCAATCGAATCGCCTTTGTTGACGCGGACGGCCAGCTCGGTACGGTTGCGCCAGATGGGCGCGAGCTCAGGATGTTGACCAACGGCGAGCGCACCTTCCAGTTCCCCGCTTGGTCACCCGACAACGAAGCAATTGCTGCGATTGGCAGCACAGAACATGATGCAGGAATCTATGTGGTTCAAGAGCAGAGCCTGCTCTTTGATGTCGTTGTGCAGCAGCTCTATCGGAGCCATACACAACCGCCGATCTATCTCGCGTGGTCGCCCAATAGCGAATGGCTTAGCTTTCTGACCATTCATGCTACGCGCCGGCTGGCGCTTTATCTGACTTCCCGCAACGGTCTATCGCCGATCACCAATGACAGTAAACCGGTGATTGCTGGTCAACCTTGCTTTTGGCAGTGGCAGGCTGACAGCCAAGGTTTTTTGGTGCATGCCGACCTCGGCCAGGACAATGCCCGGCTGGCCTTTGTGAAATTACAGGGTAGTGAAACTACGCTCCACGATCTGGGGGTGCAGCCAGGTGATTTTCAAGTGCCCGGCCTTTCCGCCGACAATCTGCAATGGGCCTATGCCGAGCGCCGCCGCGATGTGGCCGAATCGCGCTTAATGGTCGCCAGCCAGACGAGCAAACAATTGCTGGCTGATTATCAAGGGATGATGGCGCTGGGGTGGAACCCGCTGGCTGCGCAGTTGGCCTTTATTCATCCGTCTGCATCTGCCCAGCATATCTATGGCCCCTTGTATGTGTGGGATGCTGCCAGTGATGCGGCGCAGCGGTTGGTGGAAGAGAATGTGGTGGCATTTTTCTGGTCGCCCGATGGCCAAAAGCTGGCGTATCTGACCTTAGCGGCGCGTGCCCAACGCCCGCTGCTCAAGCCCCCTACTTTTGTTACCAATGGGCGCTTCAGCGGAAATTGGCCTTTTATGAATCCAGATCCACAACCCGAACCGCGCGATAGCCTGCGCTTAGCGTTGCATGTCGTCAATATCCAAGGTGGGCGGACGCAAACGCTGGCCGTCTTTGAACCGTGGTCGTTGTTTGTTAATCAATTTTTGCCGTTTTTTGATCAATATGCCTTGAGCCATCGCCTCTGGTCGCCGAATAGCGATGCGCTGGTGGTGCCGATGGTCAAGGGGAATAAGGCGCAAATTTCTATCGTACCGGTGAACGGTGGGCCAGCCCGGCCAATTGCCGAAGGGTTTATGGCAACCTGGAGTTGGTAAGATTGCTACGCCGTGACTTCACCGATCCAGCGCAGGCAAGCGCTCGCCCAACCGAGTTCTGTGTTGAGACCCAAGCCATGACGACCCTTGGGGTAGATGTGCATTTCAAAATCTACCGCATGCGCACGCAGCGCTGTGGCAAAGAGCAGACTGTTTTCGACCGGCACCGCGGCATCTTCCACCGTATGCCAGAGAAAGCAAGGCGGTGTTTGCGCCGTGACGAGCAACTCTGGTGAGACCGTGCGCATTAGCGCTTCGGCGGCATCTGCCCCCAGCAGATTTGTGCGGGAGCCCGTGTGACAATAGGCTCCTGTCATCGCGATCACCGGATAACAGAGAATGCCAAAATCTGGGCGCAAAGTGATGTCGCTGGCATAATCACCATAGGCCACCAGGGTATGGGCCGTCAGATGCCCGCCCGCCGACGAGCCCATTATGCCGATCTTATTTGGATCAATCCCCCATTCCGATGCGCGCTGGCGGATGGTGTAAAGCGCGGCCAACGCATCTTCCAGCATGGCTGGGTGCCGGAAATTCGCCGAACCGAGGCGATAGCGCACCACAAAACAGCTAATGCCGGCCGCCACAAAATAGTCGGCATAGCCTTTGCCTTCATGTTCCGCATGACCACCGTAGCCACCACCCGGAAAGATGATCAAACCGACGCCATTGCGTTGCGCCGGGGCGGACAGATAACAATCAATCAGGGGGGCAGCCCCAGTTGTGGAACTGGGCAGCGTTGCCTGGATCTGGGTAAGTTGATTTTTCATGGGTCTCGTTCTAGGCTGATTAAGTGACAAGAATTTTGCGTCGATTGGCGGCCATTGTAGCCTTTCGCCGTTGATCATGTCAACTCTTCATAGCAAATCAGGCTGGCTGGTGAGGGTGGAGACTGTTTGACTGACAAAGCTATTTTTTACCGCAAAGGACGCAAATCGCGGGGAGATTTTGGTTGGTATTTATTAGCACGCTTTTCGTCCTGTTCGGTTAGAGCCGTTTTGAAGTTAATAGATAGAAGAATTCACAAGCATATTTTT
>JBBQBY010000267.1:0-9115 GCA_038318235.1 Caldilineales bacterium | reverse complement strand
GCAAGGCTTTCTCCCACTTTATAAAAGGGTTTGATCTCGTTGATTGGCAAGTGGGAGGCAACCCCTAAATTCATTCTGTTTTAAGCCACTAAGTGGGACATAAATTTCAAAAGCCCGACAAAAAATGACCGAACCGTGAGATATTAGCTATATGGGAACTAAAAGCAACCCACTTCCAAAGGAGGAACAAGCATGGATGCACAGACAGTGATTGACATGGAGCAAGAATATGTTCTCGGCGTTTACGGCCGCCCCCCTTTTGTGTTAGAGCGCGGCCAGAATTGCACGCTCTATGATACCGAAGGCAAGGCCTATCTCGACTTGGTAGCCGGCATCGCCGTCAACGCACTGGGCTATGATGATGCAGGGATCAAGCAGGCGATTACGGAAGCCACGACCAATGGTGTCATCCATGTGAGCAATCTTTATCACAGCGCACCGCATGCAGAACTGGCTAAGCAACTTTGTGAAACCAGCTTCGCTGACAAGGTGCATTTTGCGAATAGTGGCGCCGAAGCAACCGAGGGTGCCTTCAAGTTTGCCCGCCGCTATGCCCGCGAAAAAGGCAAAGAGGACAAATATCACATTTTGGCCTTCACCAATGCATTCCACGGCCGTTTATACGGCGCGCTGGCCGCTACCCCACGGCCCAAATATCAAGATCCGTTTAAGCCGTTGATGCCTGGCGTACGCTTTGCTGAATTCAACAACCTGGAGAGCGCGCGCGCCCAGATGGACGAAAACGTCTGCGCCATTATCGTTGAGCCAGTGCAGGGTGAAGGTGGTCTCTATGTGGCCACCAATGAATTTTTGAGCGGATTGCGCGCCTTGGCCGATGAATTTGACGCCGTGCTGATCTTTGACGAGGTGCAATGCGGGGTAGGCCGCACAGGTACCTTATGGGCTTATCAAGGATACCAACACGATGGCCAGCCAATTGAGCCTGACATTATGACAGCTGCCAAACCACTGGCTGGTGGTCTACCGATCGGGGCGATACTAATCCGCCAGAAGATTGCGGATGCCATGCACAAAGGCGACCACGGCAGCACCTTTGCAGGTGGATTGTTAGTGACACATGTGGCGCAGCATGTGATTGGCCGCATTGCCGAGCCAGCATTCCTGGCCGAAGTACAGGCAAAAGGAAAGTTACTCAAAGAGTTGCTAGAAGAATTAAATAGCCCGCATATCAAGGAAGTACGCGGGCGCGGTCTGATGGTTGGTGTGGAAATGGATATTGATGTGACGCCAATTGTTAATAAGGGCTACGAACGCGGTTTATTGCTTGTGAGCGCGGGCGCCAATGTATTGCGCTTTGTGCCACCACTGATCATCAGTGCCGAAGAGATTAAACACGCGGTCGCCATGGTTGATGAGATTTTGCAGGAAGTATAGCAGGATCGGCAATACACCAGCCTGCTGCAAACACGCCGGCTGGCGTATTTCTACGCTTAGAAAGAAGGAGATACAAGGTGTCGATCAATATTCGCCAGGCCAACCAAACGGATGAACCGATTCTCTGGCAAATGATCTTTGAGGCAGCCCATATGGTGGAAGAAGAGCACACTTCACTACAAGCGGCCAAAGCGCGGCCAGATCTGGCTCACTATGTGCAAGACTGGGGGCGCAGTGGTGACATCGGCGTTATCGCAGTTGACAATACGCATAACCGACCCATCGGCGCAGCATGGGCGCGCCTGTTAGTCGGTGACGAAAAAGGTTATGCCTACATCGATGACCATACGCCAGAACTTGCGATCGGGATCTTGCCCGATTATCGAGGGAAAGGTGTCGGCAAGGCCATGCTAGTGGAGCTCTTAACGATGGCCAAAGCCATGTATCCAGCCATGTCGCTTAGCACACGCGCCACAAATCTGCCCGCGGTGCGCCTCTATGAACGGGTAGGCTTTAAGCAGATCGAAGGCAGTGATATTGTTAACTGGGTCGGCGGCGTCTCGTACAACATGTTGATTCAGTTTGAAAATGTGGATGAAGGCAAATAAGTGACGGCAAACAGTCTAACCCCACTGCTGCAAGGCTTGGGTCTCGGCGCCGGCTTGATCATCGCAATTGGCGCGCAAAATGCCTATGTGCTGCGCCAGGGATTGCAGCGTCAGTATGTCTTTGCCACCGCGCTCGTTTGCACGCTGTGTGATATGGCATTGATCACGTTTGGTGTAGGCGGCATTGGATTGGTCTTTGCCCAGAGTTTGCTCTTGACAACAATCGCGACTTGGGGTGGGGCAGCCTTTCTACTCTTATATGGATTGCGTTCATTTCGAGCGGCGGCGACAACGGCTAGTCTGAACTCGGAGACCGGTGCCAAAGCAACCGTCACTCTTAAAAGTGTAATCATAACGGCGTTGGGTTTCAGTCTGCTCAATCCTCATGTCTATCTGGATACGGTTGTCCTGGTCGGCAGCATTGGGGGGCGCTATCCAAGTAACGAACGGGTGGCCTTTGCTAGTGGAGCAATGCTGGCTTCTCTGCTTTGGTTTTTCAGCTTAGCCTATGGCGCCGCCTGGTTGGCGCCGCTATTTCAACGTCCAGTTGCCTGGCGCATCCTCGACACGGTGATTGGCTGCGTGATGTGGACGATCGCCGCATCGTTGGTCTGGCACGCGATGAGCACTTACCAGACGTAATCTATGCAACATTTAGCTCAATAGAACGTAAATTACACAGGTTCAACAAATTTGGGCCGATAATTTTAGGGTGGACAACAAAGCGTACGTTGCGCATACTCATCAATGTCTTAAGCAATTAGGCAGAGGCAATCGTGAATTCAACGTAAACATGTAAGTTGTGTGAACTAGGTAGTTTTTTGTGGCTTATCCAGAAATAATCCCAATTCGACGGATAAGCGTTCCGAACATGAGGAGTAGAATGGCCATTATTATTCGACCGGCACAACCGGAAGACGTGGGCAAAATTATAAATTTAGTCAATCGCTTTGCTGCACAAAACGTAATGTTACCGCGCACAGAAGAGAGTGTGCGCCAGACATTACCAGACTGGTTAGTGGCGGTGGAATATGAGCCGAGCAGCGATATTCTACCAGTGGTCTCCTGTGGTGCGCTCGTCTCGTTGACCGATACATTGGTAGAAATTCGCTCGTTGGCGGTCGATGAAAATCAACATGGCAAGGGTGTGGGCAGCCAGATCGTGCTTCAGTTGGTCGAGTTGGCCAAAGAGCGCGAATACAAACAGGTGTGTGCATTAACCCTGCGCGAAAACTTTTTCACGCGGCTGGGCTTTGAACTGGTGGATCGCTGGAGCATCAGCCCGAAGGTATGGCAGGCCTGTATCTACTGCCCCAAATTTCACCGCTGCGACGAAGTGGCCGTCTTAATGAACCTGGTCGAACAGCCGGCAGTTGCCGCGGAACAAGAGACGCCGCGGTCGGCTGGCTGGAATCATCTACTCAAATGGGAGGAATGGCAACCGTTACGGCTGGCCTATAAGCGGGATCCACACAGCAACTGAACAACGTTTCATCAATGACGCGGGATTCAACGCGTTCAATTTGTCGATAAAATTTTAAAACTGATCAGCTTTAAAAAGGGTTTGGCAATGATGACTGGAATTCTTGTCTTGGCCGATGGCACAATTTTTTATGGCAAAGCCTTTGGCGCAGCCACAACCGTAGTGGGCGAAGTGGTCTTTAACACTAGCTTGACCGGTTACCAAGAAGTGATCACCGATCCATCCTATCGCGGCCAGATGGTCTGTATGACCTTGCCGCATGTGGGCAACACAGGCGTTAACACCGAAGATTTGGAGAGCGACAAGCCACAAATTACCGCGTTCATTGTGCGCGAAGTCAGCCCCATAATTTCCAACTGGCGCGCAAACGAGAGCTTGCCCAGCTATCTGGAGCGGCATGGCATTCCTGGCATTAGCGAAATCGACACACGCGCACTCACGCGCCGCCTGCGCGAGAAGGGCATCTTACACGCCGCCCTCTGTACAGATGGTAGCCAAACGCCTGAACAATTGCTGGCCCTCGCCCAACAGTGGGAAGGGCTGGACGGGCGCGATCTGGTAAAAGAAGTCACCTGCCAAGAATCTTATCACTGGGTTGATAGCACCGAGGTGGCCTGGACGCCCGTATCGTCTGACCCCAACGCTACCCATACGCTACAGCAGACAACGGCCCAGTCCCCGCACGTTGTCGCCTACGATTTCGGCATCAAACACAATATCCTGCGCCGACTCACCAGCCACGGCTTGCGCGTGACCGTCGTGCCGGCCAATACATCGGCGACCGATGTGCTGGCCTTGCACCCCGATGGCATTTTTCTGAGCAACGGACCTGGTGATCCCGCCGGCGTGCCCTACGCGGCGCAAGCGGTCAACGAATTGTTAAAGATGAACATCCCAACCTTTGGCATCTGCCTGGGTCATCAAATTATCGGGCTGGCGCTGGGTGGCGAAACCTACAAGCTCAAATTTGGTCATCATGGCAGCAATCAACCGGTCAGTGACAGCAGCGCAACCAATGTGCAGATTACGGCGCAAAATCACAACTACGCTGTGAACGCCGAAAGTCTACCCGATAATGTCGAAATTACCCATCGCAACCTCAATGACGGCACGGTAGAAGGGTTGCGCCTGACCGATCGCCCCGTTTTCAGTGTGCAATATCATCCAGAGGCAAGCCCCGGTCCCCATGACGCCGACTTGCTCTTTGAACGCTTTGCCACGATTGTCAAGGAACAGGCAAAAAAGTAATTTTAATGATGAGGTAAGGGCATGCGGTTGGCGGCACACCCAGCAGTGAAAAATTTCCTTAACCGCTTCGCCGCCAACTGCGTGCCCGTCTTTATTGTGCTATACTGAGTTCAGAATGAAACCTAGAGTTTTCGTCAACCATCTTCCTGGAAGGGGTCAAGCACTTCAGGGTAATCGAATCGATCTGTGACCCCTTCCAGAAAGATTAGAAACGCCGGTTCTCAATCTGATTTGAGTATAAATCTCAAAAAGGCGTATCGATTGATTGAATTACAGTGTCGCATAGGTTGCGGCGCCTGTTGTATTGCCCCTTCAATCTCTTCCCCGATTCCGGGCATGCCGTTGGGCAAACCCGCCGGTGTCCGCTGCGTGCAATTGACGGCGGATAACCGTTGCCAATTGTTTGGTAAACCAGAACGCCCAGCGGTTTGTGGTCATCTCCAACCGAACCTGGACATGTGTGGCGCGAGCAACGAAGAGGCAATCCTGCTCTTGACCCAGCTTGAGCAGGCCACCACCTTCACCGCTCACGTCTAAACAAAATTCCCCATTTGCATGAAAACAGACAGAGCCGCCAGCGCATCTTCGGTTACACTCTGGGCATGAGCAAATTTTCTAGACAAGTCCAGTCGCAAAGTAGGTGAGCATGAAAACAGAGAAACGCCCTTTTGACATTGATCTGGCCGTCGAGCGGATTCGGGAAGCGGTCAAGCCGTTTCCCAAGGCGGCGATGTTTGAATTGTTTGAAGCTGGCTATTCGTCGGTCTTTGAACAATTGATCGCCTGCATTCTCTCGATTCGCACCTATGATGAAGTCTCGTTACCCTGCGCGCGCAAGCTCTTCGCCTTGGCGCGCACGCCGCAAGCCATCAGCCAACTCTCGCCCGAACAGATTGACGCCGCCATTACACAAAGCACCTTCCACGAAGCCAAAGCCTATCAGATCCTCGAAATTGCCCGCCAGACCGTCGAAAAATATGGTGGCGAATTGCCCTGTGATGAAGCCGCCTTGCTCGCCTTCAAAGGCGTTGGCCCCAAATGCGCCCACCTGGCGCTGGGCATCGCCTGTGGGTTGCCGACAATCAGCGTGGATATCCATGTCCATCGCGTCACCAACCGTTGGGGTTATGTGCAGGCCAGCACACCAGAAAAGACGTTGGTGAAACTTGAGGAAAAATTACCCCAAGCGTACTGGATCGAGATCAATCGGCTGCTCGTGCCCTTTGGCAAACATATCTGCACCGGCAACCGACCGCATTGCTCTACCTGTCCCATATTGGATATGTGCCAGCAGGTAGGCGTGACCGCGCCGCGCTAAGGTGCGATGCCATTTTATAGCTATATCAAAATCAACACGAAAAGCGGCATTTTGATCTCACGCTACACCCTGCGGGGCAAGAACATTTTGAGGCTGACGAAGCCTCCGTTCCTCCCCAGCAGGGGGAGGTTAGGTGGGGGTCTGGGCCCGCAAGCGGTCAAATTCCGCTTTTTACATTGACTTCAGTATAGGGTTACACAAAACAGCGAGAATCGCACACAAAGCCACAACCTGTTCGCACATGACATTCTGTAGAAAATGAACTGTGCTATAATAGCGCCATCGACGTGCTCGAATCTCTAAAAAAATGGATCATCCCCTATGGAAGCTCTGCTGGCGGCCATTCTCGATGCAGCCTTTGCCTCGCTCGCCGACTCGATCGGCTTGAGTGACTGGCTACGCGACCGGTTGCAACGCGACCCCGAAAAGCTGGCCTTTCGCCTGGCCTTGACCCAGGCGTTGACCGACGCGGGCGCCCACTTCCCTGGCCGTGATCTGCGCTACTTTGCCGAAATTCTGCGCGACATCGGCGGTCCGCTGCTCGCGCGTACGTTACAACCCGCCTCCCCTTTCCCCACCGCCGCCGAGTTGACCCAACTCTGGCTCAACCATCTGACCATCGACAGCGCCATCCACTATCAGACCGATTTCACGCGCTTTGCCACCGCGTTTCTCGACCAGTTGCGTTTGCATCTGGAGAATCAACCCGCGCTCCAGTGGATTGCGCAGGCGCGCACGCAAAAGAGCACCTTGCAAGCGACCGAACAGTTGGCCGCGGCAACCGAACAGAACGCGATGGCGTTGGCCGCGTTGCACGCCGATGTGGAGCAATGGGGTGCTCGGCTGGAGACGCAGGTCAAAGTCAACACGGGTGGTGGCGCGTACGTGGCCGGGAATGCCGAGATCGGCGGTGATTTTGTTGGGCGGGATAAGATCACGATCAAAAACTATTTTGTGGCCGGGCTGGCGCGGCTGGTGGTGGATTACAGTGCGCGCATTCAGGAATTTCTGCTCGAATATCTCGGCTCGCGACGTCAGCGGGTCCCCTTTGGCGGGCGCACAACCCACCTCGCCGAACTAGACGCTTGGCTGGCTGACCCCGCCGCGCCGCCCTATTACCTGATGAGCGCCGAAGCCGGGCGCGGCAAATCGGCGCTGGTCTGTCGCTGGCTGGCCCAGTTGACCACCCGCCCCGACCTTGCCCTGATCTTTCTGCCGATCAGCATCCGTTTTGAGACTGCCACACAGGATGTGATCTTTGCTGCGCTGGCCGCACGATTGGCCGCCGTTTTTGGCGAGGAGATGAAGGCCGCCGCCCTCTCCGCCGAGGAATGGAAAGCGGTCTGCCAGAGTTATCTCCGCCGTTCGCCACCGGCGGGCAAACAATTGCTCGTGATCCTCGATGGGCTGGACGAAGCAGTCGACTGGACACCGGGACGCAGCCTCTTTCCCGGCGACCCGCCCGACGGGCTGCGCATCTTGGTGACGGCGCGGCTGCGTCCCGGCGAGCGCAACGCCCAAGGCTGGGCGACGACGTTGGGGTGGCAAAGTCCCCAACTGGCCCGCACCACGACGTTGCCGCCGCTCGACCGGCGCGGGGTGGAAGAGGCGTTGGCCTCGATGGGTAATCCGCTGGATGTGTTGGCGACGCAAATTGACGTGGTGGGCGAACTGCACCGCTTGAGCGAAGGCGACCCGTTGCTGGTGCGACTCTATGTCGATGAACTGCTCAACCAGGGCGAACGGGTGCGCCAACTCAAGGCTGATGATCTGCGCACGCTTCAACCCGGCCTGGCGGGCTACTTTGAACGCTCGTGGCAGGATCAACAGGAGCAGTGGCGCAGACAGCAGCGTGACCCGATTATCGAGCAAGCCAATTTGCGCCTTCTACTCAAGGCCATTGCTGCCACGCTTGGGCCTTTGCTACTTGATAACCTGGCAGCGTTACATCCCGATCTCGCCGATAGTATGTTGGTGCGCCGGCTCATTGAGTATGTTAACCGTTGGCTAGTGGGGGATGGGAAACAAAGAGGTTTCAGCTACCAACATTCTAGATTGGGCTATTATTTCTGGGAGAAACTGAGCCCCACAGAGCAGGCGGAGTGGGATCGCCGCTTTTGTGCCTGGGGGCGGCGACTTTGCTCGCCCTCGCTGGTGACGAAGCGCCCCAAGCCGCCGAAGGCATCTTCCACGCCATCCAGGAAGTGTGTGGGTGGTGGCCGTAGAACCGCGGATGCGCAGGGCGACGTGGATTGTTGGTCGCGCGCGCCATGATCTGCCACTTGGCTAGGCATGATACTTCGCACGTGCTAATTTTTGTGGTATAAAGCACTGAGGGGGATTTGCATGGCGCTATGGGTTGTGTTGGATACGAATGTTGTCTTTGAGGGGTTGACGAAACAAACCGGCGTCTGCGGGTTGATCGTTGATGCTTGGCAGGCCGGTTTGCTTACGGTTTGTGTTTCGACTTCACTCATGCTCGAATATGAGGATGTACTCTCGCGTAAATTGAACGAACAGCGTTGGTCTATGACAAGACGTATTCTGCAACGGCTCTTTGCGCAACATACCAGATTCATTCATATTGCTTTTTCTTGGCGACCGATGTCATCCGATCCTGGCGATGATCATATCATTAATTGCGCGCTGAATGCTTCAGCGCCACTGATTTAAATAAAGAGCCGATCTATGAGCCGCTGGAGGCCATGTAAACGCAGCGAGTTTATTCGTTCGATGGTCCCTTTTCTGGAACGCGCCATCAATTCATGCTCTATCAGCAACATCGCTTAACAATTCCATCGAATCAGGAATATTCTGTCCCTCAATTGCGCGTGATGCTACGCGAGGTAGAAGAAATTTTGAAACGTTCAATCACCCTTGAGGAATGGGATGGCCCAGCATAAATTATACGCTGCAAAGGAATGCTACAGATATGCACCTGACACCAGAAGAAGTGCGCCACGTCGCCGAATTGGCGAAACTGCACCTCACCGATGAAGAAGTCGCCCAATATGCCGGCCAATTGTCGGCGATCTTGGACTACGCCGAAAGTTTGCAAGCGGT
>JBBQBY010000266.1:0-9126 GCA_038318235.1 Caldilineales bacterium | reverse complement strand
ATTGCGCGAGGCCAACACCAGGCTGGCGCCTTCTTTGGCAAATGCCCGTGCCATACCCTTGCCAATGCCCGTACCCGCGCCAGTGATGATCGCGATTTTACCGTCAAGTTGTCCCATGGTTTTGTGCTTTCTTCTGGATGGTTGCGGAGTGATAAGTGATGAGTGATAAGCGATGAGTGACTCGCAACTTCACTTATCACTCATCACAATTTTTGTTCAAATAATTGGCAACGCAGGAATCACATCATTTTTTAACAAATGCATCGAGCGCAGCCACTTGGCTTTATCATCCCAATCATGGGCAATCATCAACAAGGTGCCGAAACCACCTGTGGCGTCCCAGAGTGCTTGCAATTGGCTGGTACACGAAGCAACATCACCAATGATACAGATATTTTTGAGAATATATTCGACGGTCACCGCTTCGTCGGGCAGGGCTGGGTCAAGTTTCATTAGCCCTAAATTGCCCACAGTTTTGAGCACGTAGATCAAATATTCCCAAGAGCGCGCAAAGTTGCTGTGCAGGGCGAAATCCCACGCCGCGTCATTGGTTTCACCCACAAAAATATTGCGAGAAATTCGCCAGAGCGCGCGCGCTGGCGTAGGTAGCCCCGCTTCGGCGGCGCCGGCGCAATAGACTTGCCAATGTTGAAGGACGGTGGCAATCGGGACGATATTGGTGCTTAAAGGCAAATAGCCGCGTTGCCCGGCCATACGCGCCGCCAGCGAATTGCCCTTCATCAAACTCATGCCAATCGGTGGATGTGGTTTTTGGTAGGGTTTGAGATGCGTGCCAATCCCATATTCGGGCACCGGGTTTTCGATCTTAATGTGCCAGAAGTCGCCTTTGAAATCGAAGGGCGCATCGGTCTGCCAAAGCTTGAGCACCATATCAATCGCTTCAACGGTCATCAACCCCTGCGTTTTGGCATCGGGTAAATCGAACAGCCCCCAATCGGTGGGAACGCCGCCTTGCCCAAAGCCACAGTTCAGGCGGCCGTGCGATAGATGATCGAGATAGGCCAGGCGGATCGCCACATTGGCCGGATGGTGCTGTGGCATAATCGAAACGCCCGATCCCAAGCGAATGTGCTTCGTGCGCGGCAACACACTGGCAATAAATATGTCATTCGAAGGGATCGGCTCCCAGGCAACGGTGTGATGTTGGCCGACCCAGACTTCGCTGAAACCCATTTCGTCGGCACAGACGACCACTTCAATATCTTCCTCGAAACAGCGTGTACGGTCTTTCTCGGGCGGATGCAACGGCATCATGAACAGACCAAGTTTCATGGCAGTTTCTCCTTTGTGACTGATGGGGAATGGGGAGCAGGGAAAATCAAGGGGAAACAGTAAAGGGGAAAAAGTAAAGGGTAAATGGTAAATAGTCATTGAGGCAACAAGGGCGCGTCCACCCCCCCACTTGCTACTTACCATTTACCAACTAAGATTTTTACGCGGCCGCTGTCGGCTGGTTTTCGCGCAGCCAGGTGCGCAATGGCACATCTTCGTCGGTTGGTGAGTAGTGACCGTTGCAGTTGACGCCCCAGCCGAGCATTTGTTTGCGGATCGGATCACTTTGCGGCCACAGATCTTCCACCGTCATATCGTCCTTGGTGCGAATCCAGCGGTAGCCATAACCGTAGAAGAGCACTTTGCGCGTGACGTCCGACCAATTCGGGCTGGCCGTGTGCCACAGGCGCCGATCAAAGAAGACCGCTGTGCCTGGTTTTGCCAGCACGGGAATCGCCCCTTCTGGTTGGCCAATCCCATCGGGGACGCGTTCCATCGTGTCCCACAGGTGACTACCGGGGACAACCCAGAAATTACCGCGGCCTGGTTGGCTTGTGTCCGAGAGGAAATAGGCTACTTTGAGCGAGAGGCGGGGGCGAGGGTGGCTTTCCATTTCTACGTTAACGCGCCCGCTGTCCTGATGCCAGCCGAAAGTCTTGTTGTCCTCGGGTTGGCCGGATGGCGGGGTGATGATCAGGTGGCCATGATAGAGATAAATATTCCAGCCCAGGATGCCCCACACTTTGGGCAAAATCTTTTCGTAGTCCACCAGGTCGGCAAAGAGCGGGCTATCAGGAATGAAGTTGGGGTAAAAGAGCGATTTGCGCGCGTCTTGCCCTTTGGCTAACTGTTGTTCATAAATCTTGTCAGTGGCTGCGGTTAAAGCGGTCACTTGTTCGGGTGACAGAGCATCTTCGATCATCAACAGACCGGTCTTGTTAAACTCTGTACACTCGGCCTCGGTCAGGGCATATTGTAAGCATGCTGCATCACGAATCGCCATGAGTTTCTCCTTCGTTGGCAATAATTTGTAGATCTGAGATTAGCTTTCATCCACTTGGCGAACAGGGAGTTCGCCAACCGTTGTCAACCGGATCATAGCTTGGGATGGGGAGGGTGTCAAACTGAAATTTTCTGCTCTTACGCAAAGGTGACGCAGTGGACAGTGTCATGTTTAGCGATCATAAATCCAAACTTCATGTGCATTACGATTAATCACGATGGCTGGTCGGCGATGGGGCCTGAAATGGCGTGTATCAGCGCATACCACCACGTTGCTGGGCATGGCAACTCGCCATCGAAAACTTTGCGCACCATTTCAATATGCTCGGGGTTGGGTGTCTGGGCGCGCATATAATAGGCGTGTAGATGTTCCAAGCCATTAGGCTTGGCGTCCATTCACCCAACGACTAAAGTTCGTTGGCTCTCTGTCCGAAAGGATCGTAGATGATCATGCGCACGATGCTGATCAGACCTTGCACCACCTCGGCATATTGCTGCTTGACCAAACGCTGGCGCATCAAAACGGTCAGCAGGCGCAACACGTAGCTGGTCGCACCATTCGTGCGAATATCCTCTGTCCCACCGAGCCGCTCTTCCAGAAAGCCAAACAACTCAGCCTCGGCTTCGCGCGCGGACAAAGTTGGCGACGGTGGCCGTGTTGAGCCAGAAAACGGCGGCCACATACAGCCCGGCATAACCGACATAGAGCAGACCCATGCGCCAGTCAAGCGTGGCGAGCAGCCCGATCACACCCAGCGCGACCAAGGCGTTCGTGACCAAGACGAGCACAAAACGCGAGAAAAAATTGTTAAGCATGCCCACGTCGCCATCAATCCGCTCGATCAGTTCGCCGGGCGCATGCTTGAGGTGAAAGGAGAGATCCAGCGCGAGGCAATGGCGCACGAGGTCGATGCGCAGCGCGTTGGTGGCTTTCCACGCCACCACTTCGGCCAGATAATTCTCGCCGACCTGCACGCCACGCAGCGCAAAGGCCGCCACAATATAGATCACGGCCACGCGCATGATAATACTCATAGCCGCCTGGGCCGAGACCGCATCGAGAAAAGCCCGCAATAACAGCGGCGTTCCCAATTGGAAGCCGACCGTCAGCACGAGAAAGACGGCCAGAAGCGCGATCAGCTTCCACTGTCGCCAGAAATAACGCGTGACCCACGAATTCTGGGGACGCAACGTTTGAAACACAGACGAAGCATTCATGTCCGCTGTTTCCTATAGATTTTTAGAAAGGATGATTGGTTAAGCTAGAGGCCAAAGGCGCGTTGAAGGCAGGACAAATCGCTCAATTGGCGGGAACAGGAGATTTAGGAGAATATCATGGTGATTACTACGCGCCTCGATCGTAAATTATTGGGCCACTTGGGAATCCGATGTAAAGAATTTTAGCATAAGTCTTTGCATTAGGCAAAGACTTATGCTAAAATTCTGTTTATGCGACGTTTTCCTCTGCTCCGTTTGCTTATAGAGAAATCAAATAAACTTCGTACAATTGAAGAGGTAGACACGCAGGGTGTCGGTCTAGACTTACGAGGCGTGCTCTCGTCTCCCTCTAGAACAATTTTGACAATATTGCTAGTTACAACTTATGATCAATTGGCTATTGTCCATAGATCACGAGTCATTTATGCCGAGAATCAGGAATATCCCAGGTCCATATCACATCTTTTTTGTTAGCTTCGATTGTGTCGAACCGTCCCATGTGCATATTATACGCGAAGATAATGAAGCCAAATTTTGGATAGAGCCTGTAGAATTAGCGTATAAGCACGGTTTTCGTAATGCAGAGATAAAGCGGATCCCTCGGCTACTGGTGGAATATCATTTGATCATTTTGGAGGCATGGAATGAGCATTGCAATCCAGGATAAAGTAGAACATAAGCACCCAAACAATCCAGAACCGCGTTTTGTTGCAGTCGGTGTCACTGATGATCGAATCGTGGCTACCTTTTCTGATGATCGGATTGTCAGTGTGCCACTGTGGTGGTCATGGCGGCTTGAGCAGGCTTCGCCTGTCGAACGTAACAATGTTCAAATTATCGGAGCCGGATCGACAGTATATTGGCCTGATATTGACGAACACTTGAGCGTACAAGGTTTTTTGAGTGGCACTCCGGCTCCTCGACCCCATTAATCCCACCCGCGCTCAGGGCGCCCCTGGGCGCGGGTGGGGTTCCTATTTTACCCCTTCAATCCACTCAACGTCACGCCCTGCACGATATAGCGCTGGCAGACCAGGAATAAGCAGACCACCGGGATCACGGCCAGCGTTGCCCCGGCCATTTGTAGTTCATACTGGTTGGACGTTCTAACCTGCAAATTGACAATCGCAATTGGCAGCGTCCAGCGCAGGCGGTCGGTCAAGATCATAATGCCCCAGAGCAGATCATCCCAGGCCCAGTCAAAGACAAAAAGCGCCAGCACGGCAATGATCGGCTTGCATAAGGGTAAAATAATCCGCCAATAGATGCCCAGCGCCGAGCTGCCATCAACCGTGGCGGCATCGATCAATTCATCGGGGATGCCGGTCATAAATTGTTTGGTCATAAAGATCCCAAACGCGCCGGTGAGGAACGGAATAATCATCCCAGCATAGGTGTTGATCATACCCATTTTTGCGACCAGGATATAGCGTGGAATTAGGGTGAGAAAACCGGGAATCATCATGGTCGATAGGACAAGCATGAAGACGGCATCGCGCCCCGGCCAACGCAACTTGCCAAAGGTGTAGCCACCCCAGGTGCAGGTAAAAATGTTGGCAATCGTGATCGAGAGGGTGATGATCAGGCTGTTCAAGAAGACGTTGTAGAACTTCGTATATTCAATCGCCGTGGCATAGTTCTCGAACATCAACTTGTCGGGCAACAACTGCATGGGGACAGCCGTAATTTCCGAACGCGTCTTAAAGCTAGCCAAAATCATCCAGATGCCCGGCGTCACCATCAAGATCAGACCAATCAGAATAATCAGCCATAACCAACTCTGTTGGAGAATGCGACGCAAGATCTGCCGTCGTTGGACAGCCCCAACTTGGCGCTCGACCGCTAACCTTTGTTCAAATGCGCTTGTGGACATAGCAAACTCTCCTAGTAGTACGAGGTAAGTCCGCCTTCGCGGAAGATACGAAGCTGAATCATGGTGATCACAAAGATTACCATGAACAGAAAGACAGCCTCGGCGGTGGCATAGCCAAACCGGCTAAATTCAAACGCAGTGCGGTAGACCCAATAGACGACCACATTCGTCGCATTTGCTGGGCCACCCTGGGTCATGATATAGATCGGGCTGAAGACCTGGAGACTGCCAATAATGGTGACAACCAACACAAAGAGCAGGGTGGGTCGCAGTAAGGGCAATGTTATTTTCCAGAACTGTTGCCAACCTGTCGCCCCATCCACTTTAGAGGCTTCGTAAAATTCTTCGGGAATGGCTTTTAGGCCGGATAAAAAGATCACCATATACCAGCCCAATCCCTTCCAGATCACCATCAAGCAGATAGCATAAAGCGCAACGTCAGGATTGATCAACCAAGAGACGGGCGACACCCCAACCTTGACAAGCAGTTGATTGAACAGGCCATAGCGGGGCTGATACATCAATCCCCAGAGTAACGACATCGCGGTCATCGGCAACATGACCGGCAGATAGTAGGTGGCGCGCACAAAGCCCACAAATTTGTTCACGCCATTGAGCACCAGCGCCAACAACAAGCCCAGCGTTACACCGCTAACCACGACGACAATCGCATATTTAAAGGTGTTCCAGAACGAACCCATAAATTTTTCATCGCGCAACAGTTCACGCAAGTTGGCCAGGCCTACGAAACGCATCTTTTCTAACGGACCAAAGCCATTCCAATCGCTGAACATCATCACCAATGAAGCGATAATCGGCCCGAATACAAAAATTGTAAAGTAAATCAGAATCGGGGCCGCAAACAGCCAACCCGTCAGCGCCCGTTGCACCGACCGGCGCTTCCAAAAAGCAGTCGGCGTACGCTGCGTTGTCATTATTGCAGAGGCCATTGCTCTTCTCCTTTGCTTTCAAGTGCCTGGGAGGTAGGGGCGAGGCATGAACACCGTCACATGGGTAGTCCCTCGATCTGTTGTTCATGCCTCGCCCCTACGCCTATCCTCAAGACTTCCGGTTGCCGTCCGTCCGTTTCAAGATTTCGTCCAACTTGGGTTGTAGTTCTTTCAGCGCTGGCGCCACTTCCTTCTGCTTGAGCATTACTGCCTGCACCGTTTCGCTGATGGCATTGTTGATTTCACTACTGCCCAAGACTTTCAGGTTGGGATCGGCGCGTGTGATCGGGGAAGTTTCCTCGGCATAGCCCTTGATCATGGCCTCTGACCAACCGGGAATCGGGGTGGGGAACTTGAGTGGCGCTGGCAACGAGCCAATCCGCTCAACGATAAAGTGTGAGAAAGGCATATCCGGTTGATGCATCATGGCTTGCATGAGTTTGATCGCTTCGTTGGGATGTTTGCTCTGACGTTCGCCGATCAATTCCCAACCGCCCGATTGCACCACGGGTTTGACGCCGCTTTTAGATCGAACACGCGTCACGCCCAGGTCTTCATAGATGTCCATGATTTTCTGATCGCGCAAGCTAATAAAAGGGAACCATGGCTCGATCTCGCCCATCAGCGCCAGCCCATTCTGCCAGGCTTGGTCAAAGGGAATATCGCCTACCTGGGTTGAGCCATCATCCACCATGCCGCGCCACCAGCCCAATGCATCAATACATTCAGGCGTATCGACCATGATTTGCGTGGGAATGTCACCTTCAAATTTATACATCTCGCCGCCATGCCGCCAGATGATGCCGGGGAAGTGGAATGTCGCCGGGTAATTGTCATACCACTGCGTAAAGCCATAATACTTTTTCCCACCTTCTTCGTGGGTCAATTCCTTTGCCAGCGCCCGAATCTCTTCTGGCGTATCTGGAATCTCTTTGACTCCCGCCTTCTCCAGCATTGATTTGCGGTAGATCAAGGCCGGCGCCTGGTGTTCGGTGGGATAGCCCCAGACTTTGCCAGCAAAGGTCATGCGTTCGACCGCCGCCGGAATATAGCTGTCCCTGATATAAGCCTGCTCCTCATCGGGCAGCTCCATGGCAATTTCATTCTGCACCAGTTCGACGGTGGGAATTGACGCATGATAGACATCGGGGGCGGTGCCAGCGACGCGCGCCGCCGTCATTTTCTGGCGATATTCACCGCCGGGCACCGTCTCAATCGTAACCTTGATGTTGTCCTTTGCGCCCTGCCCCTGGTTATAGGAATCGATCATCTTTTGGGCAAATTCACCCGTGACGCCACCCCAGTGGAACCAGATCTTGAGATCGGTGCCCGCCGCGGCGGGCGCTGCCGCACCAGATGATGCGGCAGGCGCTGCGCCGCCTGGGGCTGCGGGTGTGCAGGCGGCCAATACAATGCCCACACCTGTCGTACCCATCACTTTGAGTAGTTGTCGCCGTGAGAGTTTCATAGTTTTCCTCCTCTGTCTTATGAATATTGATGAGCTTTGCACAAAAATATAGATAGCAATGGGGAGCAGGCACAAGGGCTAAAGGCGTATGCTATCCCAGATCTTTAGTCCCTTGTGCCTTTACGGATCCTAAGTCGCTGGCCAAGGATCAAGGCCGAGTAATTTTCGACCTAATTCCGTCAATTCGGCTGGGTAACCAATTTTTTGTTCAATGCCACGCGGGTCACCCGGAAAGGCTTTGCCCCAGGCCGGCGTACGGTTTTGCCAGGCTTGGATGCGGTATAGTCGATCTTCTTCGGTGCGTGGCGGCGACATTGTGATATATTGCGCTAGCCGCGGTCGATTGGTCTGGTTGCGGCTATTGCCGTGTGGGAGCATACTATGCCAGATCAGCAGATCGCCCGCTTTGCCTGGAATCGTTTTAATTTCCAGCCCCGTTTTGTCTGGCGAACGTGGATTACGATCGGCGGGTTGCGTTTTGACCCATTCGTAAAATTTGCGGTGGAAACCGGGCGTACATTGAAAACCACCGCCCGCCGCGTCGGTGTCCTCTAGATAGAGCACCCCTTGCACCATCATTGGGATCGGATCGGCGGCCGTGTCCACATCCCAATGGTACATCCCTTGGTAATCCCAATCGGGTTGGCGGGCCGGCGGGTTCATATTAGCGCGATCAAGGCTCACCCACAGATCCTTGCGTCCCCAGATTTCGGTGAACGCCTCATACACCTTTGGATATTGGCGATTGTTCCAGAGCGATTGGTCATGGTACATCTCCACCATGCCACCGCGGCTGATCTGCGCCTTGTACCACTCCTCCGGGTTGTTGCGATCTACATCGAGAAAAGTCCAGATCGCATCAATCACCGCGGCCAAGTTTTCTTTGGGCACGGCGTTGTGGATGATCACATATCCGTTCTCTTCCCAAAAGGCCCGATCATCGGGACTTAAGACGGCCATGGTTTCTCCTTCTGCCCGGTTTTGACCTGCGGAAAGGCCATTGACGAGCTTAGATGATGATTCAGTTGTTTAGACCAAACAAAAACGCTGTTACAAAATGAAAGGTAAAAGGTAGTCTTTAAAGCAGGTTGGATTATAACTTTTTATAGAATTGGCGTCAAGGCGGCAAAAAGTAGCGTAGGGTTCTCTGGTAGGCAATTTCACGCGGGCATGAATCCCGCGACTGACAGTAGCAAGTCGCCTCAGCGCCTAGGATTCCAGTACTTGGAGACATTGGTCGACCGACCTGCCAGGTGGGGCTTTTTCCACCTGGCAGGTCTCGCGATCCCTAGATTATTGTTGATTTGCAAAAGCCTAAAACT